>JANQQA010000278.1 GCA_028285205.1 Bythopirellula sp.
TGCCACCGAGTTCTGCAAGGATGGTCGCAGTGCCAATGAGCAACGCGCACTTCAAATACGAAGGTTCGTCTACAAAGCAGAAGGGCAGCGACAGCAACAGTCCCGAGATCCCACCAGTCGCCGCGCCAACGATGACTTGCTCCGCCTCCCCACCCAGTGTTTTCAGAATCAGATTCAATCCCAGCGCCACAGCAGTGCTGAGAATTGCGAGCGTCAGCACACAGACGATGCTTCCAAACAACAGTGAGATGAGTCCGGCGAAAATCATCTCGATAGCAGGCAACAGCAAGAGGGAGTTGCTGCCCTCCGGTTCTAGCATGTTTAGCAAGAAGCGCAGAAACGGCCACAAAGCGCCGCCCAAAGAAACTCCCAAGACCACGTTGACCCAGAAGGAATGGTGGGGCTCCCGAAGACCGGAACCCGTCAGATGCATTTGCGGAGCTGCGTAACCGGCCGAGTGCAACTCATCGTTTTGGAAGTCTGATGTGGTCGAGTGCTTGGGCATCGTGGGTCTCTAAAGCGCGATCAGCGGACTTCTCATTCTACACGCTGCCAGCCACGGAATCGCGAGTGAGTGATATTACGGCGGTTCTTCATCGGTCAGAGCGATCTTGAGTCCCCTGGCTATGAGAGCCACGCCAAGATGGATGGCAACAAGCACAATTGCGATTCGCGTGCGGCACGCTGCTAGTAGGACGGAAGTCCACGCGGTCGCTACGAGTAGATCCCTTACGCGAAATCTAAGCGACCTAGCTCTTCCGCCGCTATGCTCCGTGCCCCGTAGCAAATGTCGAAAGCGAAAGCTCGCTCGTCCGCCTCCCAACACTCCCAAACAAACTGCACAAACTAGATTGATGCTTACTGGAGAATCCTCGTAAGGAAGTGCATCAGCGCCAAAGCACAGGTATGTCAAGCCAACTCCTGCCCAACCTCCAGCCAGCATTGCGATCTCGCAATCAAACGCACGCTGCAGTTTGAATGTCCACAAAACAAACTTATAGAACAGCATTGCAAACGACGCGGCAAGCGCGGCAACGAGTGCTCCAACTAACGTGTTAAAGAGAATCGTGGCGAGCAACGCACCATATGACTCAGGGAACATCCAAATAAAAGCTCGCCTAGTGTGCAGTGCTATTAGCGGAAGCAACGCTCCCGCGACTCCACAGTGCAACGCAATCTCCAACATTACGCGAGACCAGAACTCATCGATGTGATCCTGATCGGACGCCGAATAGTTTGCCTGAATGTGATCAAGCCGCTGAAGGAACTTTGGATCCTGCTGGTTGTCTGAAGAAGCGATTTCAAGTCCCTCCTCAGTTCGTGGAGATCGAGTACCCACTAATTATAGACACCTCAACCAGGCTATAGGCAATCTACGTGTTTCACGTGAAACGCGAAGAGCTTGGCGATTGTTCCACGTGGAACGGCAATTCTGAGGCAAGCCAGCCGATACGTTTTGTAGCTCACTTTGCCAGTAACCGTGAACCGACAGTTCGCCTGGCTCACCGGCGATCCATTGGATCGCGGTTATCGGTTTCCGAGTATTCCGCATTCCCCAATCCAAAATCCGAAGTCTTCCATGGGCCGAGTCATCTGTATTGCGAATCAAAAGGGGGGAGTCGGCAAGACGACGACCTCACTCAATTTGGCCGTGTTGCTGGCAATCGCGGGTCAACGCACCTTGCTCGTCGATCTCGATCCGCAGTGCAATGCCACCACCGGTTTGGGACTGGCGCCTAGTGAACGTCACGCCCTTGTGGATAGCCGGCCGCTACGCGAGTCGTTCGTCGACACATATCAACTAGGGCTCTCGCTGCTGCCCGGGTCGCGCAGTTTTCAGGATGTCGACGCCCTGGCAAATTCCTCCGACACCCATGCGTCGATGCTAGCAACGCATCTGTCGGGCAGCTTAGGATCGTTCGATACCGTGCTGATCGATTGCCCACCGTCGCTCGGACCGCTCACTCGCACGGCACTCACGAGTGCTAGCGAAGTGCTGATGCCGATCCAATGCGAATACTTTGCGATGGAGGGCCTAACCCAAATGATTGATGTAATCCGACAGGTGATCGACCGACCCAATAGCCGATTAACATTTGGCGGCATCCTACTGACGATGTACGATGCCTCGCTGGAGCTGACGGTCGAGGTCGATCGCGAGGTCCGCGACTTTTTCGGGGAAGTGGTTTTTCAGAATGTGATTCCACGAGACGTAGCAGTGTCGGAAGCCCCCAGCCATGGACGGTCGGTGGTCGACTACGCTCCGCGATCACGCGGTGCACGAGCCTACGTGGAGCTATGCCAGGAGGTGCTGGAACGTGTCTAAAGAACGGCGATTGGGACGTGGATTGGAAGCTCTGTTGGGTCGCAGCGTGGAGCCCTCCGAGCAGGACGAGGCCCGCGAAGAGAGTGCTAGCACTCAGCCGGTGGAAGTGAGACTCGGCCTGGTCACGGACGACGACCGCGACGAGGATGCTAGCATTACGCAGGACGCGGACGGGCAGAAGTGGCTCGATCTGTCGGCGATCGCTGTGAATCCCTACCAGCCACGACAGCACTTCGACGAAGCCGAAATCGCCGATCTGTGCGATAGCATTCGTGCCCACGGATTTTTACAGCCAATTGTGGTTCGTCGTGTGGGCGAAGAGTTTCAGATCGTCGCCGGCGAGCGACGGTTCCGCGCCGCCCAACTCGCCAGCTGGGAACGCGTGCCCGTGCAGGTCCGCGAAGTCGACGACCGCCAGATGGCCGAGTTGGCGATCGTCGAGAACGTGCAACGCAAAGACCTCAACGCGATCGAAAAGGCGACCTCGTTTCAGCGCTACCTGCAAGAGTATGGTTGCACGCAGGAAGAACTTGCCAGCCGCGTGAATGTCGACCGCTCGACGGTGGCTAATCTGGTCCGGTTGCTCGAGTTGCCCGAGCAAGTGAAGAAGCTGGTCATCGACGGCGACATTTCGCAAGGCCACGCACGCGCTCTCTTGCCCTTGGGTGATGAGCACGAACAAACCAAGTTCGCGAAGCAAATCAAAAACGATTCGCTATCAGTCCGTGCCACGGAGCAGCTCGTACAAGAGCACATTCGCAGTGTCGATGGCGACTCGTTTGGTGTCGTCGGCGCCGATGGCGTCGCCCGCTCGGCCAACCCTCAGTCTGCGAGCGCTCACCTCACGCAACTGGAGGAAAAACTGCGATTGCAGCTGGGCACCAAAGTCGACCTGAAGCAATCTGCCAAGGGAAAAGGACGCATCACGATTCACTTCGCAAACAACGAAGAGTTCGAGCGGATCCAGCAGATCCTCAGGTCAGGCCAAGCTGCCGCTGCTTAGGCCGGCGATTGTCCCGACCGACCGCATCGCACCGCAGGCCTCCGAGCCCGCGCCTTGTACGGTGGCGTCCGCGTGATTAGCTTCGAACGCGGAAGTCGTGTGCTTGATCGGCGATATCGAGGCCGACGTGCTCGGAAAACAGCGCCAGTAGCCGCTCGTACAGCGGACCGGGTGCGCCTCGGCCGACCGGTGCGCCATCTAGCCTGACCACCGGCAGCAAGCAAATCGACGTGCTGACAAAGTAGATTTCATCGGCTGCGGCGAATTCCTCCGGAGTCAAATCCGCCTCGCTAGCCGTGATCTGCATCGAGTCCGCCAGCTCATAGAGCACTTCCTGCGTCACGCCCGGTAGCACCTTCTGGCGCCGAGGCGTAACCAAGCCTCGATCTGCGAAGTAGGCGACGACATTCGCCGTGGAGCCCTGACAAATCAGTCCGTCCTGATCGAGCAAAATCGCCCGTGCGCCAGGTTGCGTGCGGCGCGCCTCTTGATCCGCCAAATAGTAATGCATGCGGCTACGGCATTTCAGCTCCGTCGGCCATACGTTGTCCGGCAGCTCGCGGACGTCGACCGTGACCGCATCCAGCCCCGTCACGAACTGCTCGGCCCAATTGTGAAACGGCAGGGGATTGCCATGCACACAGACCGTCGGGCTCGTCGCGGCGGGGGATGCACCCGGAGTGACGAAGGTCGCGACCGACCAATCGTCGCCATCCGCGATGAGATCGCGATTTCGCTCGACAAATTCCTTCATCGCCGTCTGCAGTTCATCGCATAGCGATTCAGCGTCCCACCCGACAATTTCCAGTGAGCGGCGCATCCGCTCCAGGTGCTTGTCCGCCCGGAAGAGTCGCCCGCCGAAAGTCCGCAACCGCTCAACGACCGTGACACCCATCGTGAAGCCAACGTCATCGAGCGGTATCGCTATCTCGGCGATAGGTACCCAGTCACCGTTCCAATAAGCCAGCGATTCGACCTTCATGTGGCGGCTTTCCTTATCAGGTGTTTTTCTCCATCGACTGGCGTGACATGCGCAGAACCATCTTGCGCGGCAGAAACGGGACAATCCAGTTGAGCATGAAGCCTAGTCGCCGGTCGTCGATCGCAATGTGCTTGCCCTTCAGCATGGCTTCGTAGCCGACTTCCGCAACCGTGCGTGCTGAGGCTGCTTGATCGAACGCGTCGACGCCTTCCAGATTTCCCGCCTTGACGAAACCGGTATCGACTGGCCCGGGGCACAGCGCCGTTACCGTCACCCCCGCGTCTTTTAGTTCCTCGGCGATCGCCTGAGAGAACGACAGCACGTAGGCCTTGGTCGCATAGTAGACTGCCTGCAGCGGACCAGGGATAAACCCGGCTGTGGAAGCAACGTTGAGAACCTTGCCCCGCCCTCGCTCGACCATTGCCGGGAGAAACAGCCGCGTCAACTCAGTGAGCGCCATTACGTTGAGCTGGATCATCGACTCGTCTTGTGCCCACTCCCGTTCATGAAACAGGCCGTGACCACCGAAGCCGGCGTTGTTGATCAGGTAGTCGATGCCGATCCCCGCGTCAGTCACTTGACGATGTACGTCGGACGGAGCTTCTTGCCGTGTCAGATCGGCTTCGATCACCATTACCGATACTTGATGCTTCGACTCAAGTTCTGCTTTTAGTTCTTCAAGCGCCGTGCGTCGACGCGCGACGACGACTAGGTCTCCGCCCGCATTCGCATGGATCCGCGCCATTTCTAGTCCGATACCGCTGGAGGCCCCAGTAATTAGCGCTGTCGCTTTGTCGGCCATTAAATGTGCTCTCCTGAGTTCGCCAAAACCAAACCGCTAGTGGTGTCTACCACTTCAAGCCGACCACAACGAGCGCTCAGTTTGCCACCGCCACGAAATTGAACGCCTTGAACGGATAAAACATCGATTGCTTGAATGCCTCGAGATCAAGCGGCTTCACGCTGCTCAGATACTCGTGCAAGTACATAACCGAGTAATCGTAGTCGCCGGTGAGCACCTCGAAAACCTGATCGACTTCGAATCCCAACGCGTTGGTCGAGCGCCGCGCGCATTCGAACAGCACGGTCGGGCGATCCTCGGTCATGATCCGCCGCGCGGAGCGAAACGCCATCAATTCGGCCCCCTCGACGTCGATCTTCATGAAGCCAATTGGCTGGCTTGGCGGCACCATCTCGTCGAGTGGGCGAGTGCGCACCTGGAGTCGCTCCAGTTCGTCACCGGCCGGGCCTTCACTGGCGAGGCTACTAAATCCTGGACGAGATTTGTTCCAAGTAAACTCGACTTCGCCTTCTTGCTCCGAAACGGCCGCCTCGATGATCGTCACATTCGGGTAGCGATTTCGCAGCCACTCCGCCTTGTACGGCAAGGGTTCGATCGCCGTGTGCTTGCCCTGCGGGGAACACCTCACCATCTGGCACAGCACAGAACCCAGATGGCAACCGACATCCAAGCAGTTCATCCCCGGAGCAATTGCCTTGGTGATCACCTCACGCGACCGTGGGCCTTCGAGAAAAATATCACGCAGTTCTGGGTTACGAAGACGCCTGGGCAGCGTCGAGAGGTGCCGCATAAACTCCGCGGGTCGGTGTAGCGGCGAGCCGATCACTCGATGTTTTACCCATTCGCTGATCATCAATTCTCGGCGGGAAACGGAGCGGCCTGTAAAGTCAAACCGGCTATTATCGCTCAAAACAATGGACGTGGCAACGCGGCACATGCCGCTGCGCCCCACGCGATTTGAGTCATCAATACCTCAGAATCACGCCCTCCAC
Source organism: Bythopirellula sp. (assembly GCA_028285205.1). Lineage (GTDB taxonomy): Bacteria > Planctomycetota > Planctomycetia > Pirellulales > Lacipirellulaceae > Bythopirellula. The sequence goes on from JANQQA010000278.1 coordinate 6,106, forward strand.
CTGCTTGTCTTTTCGCGGTAAGATAAAAGTTTGAGCAACCATGATCGTGGAGCGTTCCAGGAAGGACCAACAATGACCAAGCATATCTTCATTACCGGCGGTGTTGTCAGTTCGCTCGGGAAAGGACTCACTAGCGCCTCGGTTGGCATGTTGCTCGAAGCACGCGGTCTGACCGTGCGGATGCAAAAGCTCGACCCGTACATCAATGTCGATCCGGGGACCATGAGTCCCTACCAGCACGGCGAGGTCTACGTGCTCGACGACGGCAGCGAAACCGACCTCGACTTGGGGCACTACGAGCGATTTACCAACTCGAAACTGACCCGCGACTCCAACTACACGACCGGCCAAATCTATCAATCGGTTATCAACAAAGAGCGTCGGGGCGAATTCCTTGGCAAGACCGTGCAGGTGATTCCGCACATCACCAACGAAATCAAATCGGTCGTCCACAAAGTCGCCGAGGATGCCGAGGAAGAAGTCGACGTCGTGCTTACCGAAATCGGCGGCACCATCGGCGACATCGAGAGCTTGCCTTTCTTGGAAGCCATTCGTCAGTTCGCGTTAGATACCGGCAAGCAAAACTGCCTGTTCCTGCACCTTACGCTCGTGCCCTACCTCAAGGCAGCGCGCGAGCTGAAGACGAAGCCCACGCAACATTCTGTCGGCCAACTGCGAGCGATTGGTATTCAGCCAGACATACTGGTCTGCCGTACCGAGCAACCGATCAGCCGCGAAGACCGTGAAAAGATCGCGCTGTTCTGTAACATTGAGCTCGATGCGGTCATCGAAGAACGCGACAAGGATTTTTCGATCTACGAAGTTCCGATCAGTCTGTTCGAGCACAAACTCGACGCGCTGATCTGTGAGAAACTCGGCCTGCAGACTCCTGAACCGGATTTGTCGCAATGGCACGACTTGCTGCAAGGACTGCGAAACCCGAAACATGAAGTCAGCATCGCGGTCGTAGGGAAGTACGCCGATCATCGTGATGCCTACAAATCGATCTACGAATCGCTCGATCATGCTGGCATGGCCAACGATGCCCAGATTCGGTTGGCACGCATTCGTAGTGAAGACATTGAGTCCGAAGGTCCGGAGCGGCTGCTGGCGGGGTTTGATGGCGTCTTGGTGCCCGGTGGCTTCGGCGAGCGTGGCATCGAGGGGAAAGTCGCGGCGATCCGCTACGCCCGCGAAAAAGGCATCCCGTTCTTCGGTATCTGCCTCGGTTTGCAATGTGCAGTTGTGGAGTTCGCCCGCAACGTCTGTGGCTTGGCAGACGCTCAGTCGACGGAGTTCGAAAAAGAGACCAATCACCCAGTGATTTGCCTCTTGGACGATCAGCGAACCAAGACCGACATGGGCGGCACGATGCGACTGGGCGCACAGCCGGCAAACCTCAAACCCGACAGTAAATCGGCTGAGGCCTACGAAACGACGGAGATCAGCGAACGACACCGACATCGGTATGAAGTGAACAACGTCTACCGTCAGCAGTTCACCGCCCACGGCATGAGTATCGCCGGTACCAGCCCAGACGACTCGCTGGTCGAAATTGTCGAAATCCCCGCACATCGCTGGTTTGTTGCCGTGCAGTATCACCCCGAGTTTAAGTCGAAACCAACGCAGGCCCATCCGCTGTTTGCCGGTTTCATCGAAGCTGCGGTGGCGCATCACGCTGCGAAATCAGAACGCTCCACAGAATCGAAAGCCGACAACGTAGCGAGTCGCGAATCGCGAGTCGCCGGAAATCCTTAGAACTCAGGACTCGCGACGCACAGCTCGCGACACTAGTCACATGAGCAACGAAAGCAAAATCATCATCGACGACGACTTCAAGAGTCAGGTCGCGGCCGAGAAAGAAGCACTCAAAAAAGAAGCGGAGACGGCACCGCCTGACGCCGGGGAACAGCCATCAGCGCAGCCCACGCAGATGCCGCCCGCGTCGTTCGAACTGCTGGTTTCGACATTCGCCACCGAAGCGATGATGGCACTCGGACAGTTTCCTAATCCCGTCACGAACGAACTGTCCGTCAGCCCGGACCACGCGTCCTACGCGATCGACATGCTGGCAATGCTCAAGGACAAGACCAAAGGGAATCTGTCCGACGCGGAAGAGACGATGCTGATCGATGTCTTGCATCAGCTACGCATGGCGTTCATTGCCGTGAAGCAACAGACGCCACCGTCCTAAGTTGCTCGGCGATGCGATTGAATGAACCGTTTTGGAAGCGCATGAAAAAAGCCATGAGCGGCCGACATACATAATCGATAGCCAGACAGTTTCGACTTGCAATAACCAGACCGGGTGACGACGGACGGGTGAAACAGGCTATCATGTCGACCGCACATGGCGGCTTGGTTCGTTCAGTTGTTTCTTATCCAGCAAGTTGATCGAAGAGTTCTCGGAACTCAGGCATGTGATCGCCAATGTGTTCGCTCCACCGTCGTGGGTGCCAAATCTCCACACAGACGGCAGCTCCGACGATCATCAAACTGCCTCCCGGCTCGACTTCCAAAAAGTCGCGAAAACTCTCAGGCACGGCGATCCGACCTCGTCCGGCAATCGGCACGGTGCGGTGACGCGTGGAAAGCAATCGTCCGAGCATCTGCAACTCCGTGAGTCTTCCGCTCAGGCGTCCGCTTTGAACCTTGTTGGCAACCAGGCTTACGCCATCGGCCAGCGATGCTTTCCAATCCGTCGGGTTCCACAAGCTCACGCATCCTGGCCGTTCTTTGGCGAGGACGCACTCAGCCGCTTCGTCCTTAATCACTTCGACCAACTCCGCAGGTAACGAAAGGCGGTACCGCTCGTCGAGCGACCGCGTCCATTCGCCAAGGCAAAGTCCCTCGGCTCCGGCAGCGCTGGGATTTTCTCCGGATTCAGCCATTAAGCTTTTATGCGGGCCGGTAGGCCAAACTGCTGGTCACTGTCCTCCTTGGTAGTGAACTGATGGGCAAATATCCCACATATTTATATTTTTATTAATCAATAATGGGCCTAAAACCCACTCAACAATAGCAAATTCTACGGATTCTGAGCTCGGACGCAAGTACTTTTTTGGGGACCGCGGAGAAGAATGCGACGCTGCATCGCGACCAGAAAACAACTTGGCACGGGCTATTCGCCCAACGTCCGCTTGCGCCGAAGCAAATGATGGTAGTGCTGGGCGAACCGATGTGATTCGTCCCGGACGTATTGCAGCAACCGTAGCGCGAACGCGTTGCGACTGAGCTTCAGCGGCTCGGCCTGACCGTTGATGTAGATGAGTTCTTCCTTCTTAGCCAGCGACAGCACCAATGGTGGCTCGATCTCCAATGCTTCGAACGCCTTGACCGCCTTGCCGAGTTGGCCCTTGCCGCCGTCGATCAGCAAGATGTCGGGGAACATGATCCCCTCATCGCTCAAACGGGCAAACCGGCGCGAGACGACTTCGTACATGCTCGCGTAATCGTCGATCCCATCGACTTCGCGGATGCGATAACGCCGATAGCCGGGTTTATTGGGCAGCCCATCAATGAACTGCACCATGCTTGCGACGGTCTCGTCGCCGCCCAAGTGGGCGATGTCCATGCCTTCAATGGTGCGAGGCGTCCCCTTTAGCTTGAGCACTTTTTGCAGACCGGCGAGGCCCTTCTTGGGGTCCATGTAGAACACTTCGGGCTGCTCGTGCTTGTCGAGTTCGCCGCGTTCGTCAAGCGACTCCAACAACTGGATCTCGTCGCGCAGCCGCGCTGCCTGCTCGTAACGCAGATTCGCCGCCGCTTCCTGCATTTCAGCTTTCATCTCCTTGAGTAGCGGCTTACGTTTCCCGTCCAAGAATTTTTTCAAGCGGCTGATGTCGCGACGGTATTCGTCTTTGGAGATCCGCAGATTGCAGGGGGCCGTGCACTGTTTGATCGATGCCAACAGGCAGGGCCGAAACCACCGCCAACGTTCGTCATCCTCCTCGATGTCGAGCGAGCAGTTGCGAAACTGAAACACACGCTGCAACACCTGCACCGCTCCACGCAAACTGGCAACCGAGGTAAATGGGCCGTAGAGCTTTACGCCGCTGGTGCGTGGCTCGCGCGTGATCTCGACGCGTGGAAAATCTTCGTGTGTGGTGATCTGCAGATACGGGAAGGTCTTGTCGTCACGTAGCTCCTTGTTGAACTTCGGTTGAATGTCCTTAACGAGCCGCGATTCCATCAATAGGGCATCGACCTCGCTCTCGGCATCCAGATAGTCGACGTCGTAGACTTCTTTGACCAGCTGTGCCGTCCGAGAGTCGAGCGCTGCTGCTTTCAAAAAGTAGCTACTCACCCGTGCCTTCAGATTCACCGCCTTGCCGATATACAGCACGCGGCCCGCCTGGTCTTGGAAAAGATAGACGCCAGGCGTCGCGGGGAACTTCGTGCGTACCTTTTCGCTAGCGCGTAGAAAGAATTCCGCCTGGCTTTTGGGGGACGACACCTCGGCGGCAGACTCGGCGACTTCCAGATTTTCAGACTTTTCAGCTTCGGACATAGCGCACAATCGTAGATGGATATCGTCTTCCAGACCAGATGGTCCGGGCTACTACCCGGATTCGAGGCCGTCATTCAACGCGAATCGTGCCTGTCACTTCGGCTCGACGACTGCGTGACGGACGCTAGCTAGGTGGCGAGTGCACGTAGCGGGAGTAGTAGATGTTCGCGTTCAAGCCATGTGGGCTGCTCGCCGATTCGAGTCGGTCAACCAATTGTTCGAACAGCACCGCGCTCCCCAACTTCGCAGACAGCGCCTCGTATCGATTGGAGTCGGCCAGCAACACGTGGCTGAGTTGCTGAGCCGATGTGTTCAATTCCACCTCTTCTTGTTTCAACACTTCGACGGCGAATTCGGGCCAATCTGCGATGTTTGCCGCGTGGTCGTAGTCGGAGGCCACGGCAGGAATCTCGACGCCCAACGATGCCAGTACGCTGTCCAACAGCACTTCAAAGTCGTAGGCGATAACGACTCCACCTGGGCAGCAGACGCGGTTCAGTTCCGTTCGCAATGCCGGTGATTTCGCATAGTGCAGCGATCCGGCAAACGTAACGACATTCGCCGCGTGATCCGCCACAAAACTGAGGTCGCCTCCCGTGCCGAGCACGTACTCAATCTGTAAATGCTTCTGCGCGCTAGCCAGCATCGAAGGACTCGGATCGACGCCACACACGCGATCGCAATACTCAACGAGTACGACCGAGGAGTTCCCAGCGCCGCAGCCAACGTCGATGCCAAATGCAAATCGCTCGCCTGGCTGGATCACGCGGGCGAGAATCGGCCCGTGCAGTGGAGGTCGATAGGCCGCATAGTGTTGGGCAAACACGCTGTCGTAGCGCTCAGTCATTGTTCGTCGTCCAAGAAGTGCTCGCGTGAGAACGGCCGCACGCAAGGCAGACTTTAGCAGGTCTGATGCGGCTTGCCGATGCCTATGCGGTTTCGCGGCATAGTACGCAGTAATCATTTTCAGGTCCGGCTAAGCTTACTCCATCGCTCTCGGCCAAAAACAGTTGCTGAATCGCTGCTCCAGTTCGGTTAGATTGGCAGTGGCGGGGCAGTCTGTCCAACCGAATCGCGTTTGAATGGTCCTGTGCTGGGTATTGAAAGGTTGCGAATCGCGAACCTTTCAATACTTAGAGCGTGGGATGTCAGGAAAAAACGCGGAACCTGCTGCCGCGCAGGGAGTTAGGGAATTTCGCCGCGGACGCTGGTCCTGGGGTTTTGAAAATGAAAACGTAAAACCTTTCAAAACCTCAAGCGAGGGAGCTGCCGGAGCAGTGTCGCGGCCCGGCTAGCTCGGGCGCGCTGAACTAGAACTAACAGTCGCGTCGGCACGAAGTCTGTCGCTTCACACGCCAGCGAACGCGCGCATGTCGGCTTCGAGGGCGGTCAATCGCTCGGAAAGCTCCTCATGGGCCGCTTCGAGGCTGGAGAGTTGCTCGGCCGGTTTGTAGGTGAACATGTAGACTTTGATTTTTGGCTCGGTGCCACTGGGGCGGATCGCGACGTAGTTGCCTTCCAGCTCCAGGTCGAGGATGACCAGATCGCCGCACGGGCCGTCCAGCGGTGCTTCAGAGCCGTCCGCAAAGGAACCCGAGCTGCTGGGGAGCTTAGTGGTTTGGCTCAGGTAATCCCGCGCTTGTGTGACCTTGCTGCCAGCGAGTTCACTGGGGGGATCGCTGCGAAACTGGGCCATCACTTCCTTCATCCGGCCCATCCCTTCGCTGCCGGGCATTTGAACGGAAACGGTATTTTCCGAGTGAACACCGTGTTGCCAGAACAACGATTCGAGCTTTTGATGCAGCGTCTGCCCGTCGGTTTTTAGCTTGGCGGCCAGTTCACAGAGCAGCAGCGAGGCGACTGCGCCGTCCTTGTCACGAACGTGGGTGCCCGCCAAGTACCCATGCGATTCCTCCGTACCAAAGAGAAACTTCTCAGGCCCTTGCTCATCCATCACGCCCGCGATCCATTTGAACCCGACCAGCAAGTCGCCGACCGTGCGAATGCCGTAACTATCGCCGATTCGACGGGTAAGCTGGGTGGTCACCAGCGTAATAATGTTGAAGTGCTCGGGTGTCAGGCGATCGCGGCGAGTTTCCAGATAGTAGTCGGCCAGCAACGCGCCGATTTGATTGCCCGTGAGCGTCTTCCACTCCGCGTCGGCATCCAGCGTGACCGGCGCCGAGCAGCCGATGCGATCGCAGTCGGGGTCGGTCGCAAGTGCCAAGTCCGCACCGATCGACTTGGCGTGGGCTGCGATATCGTCGAAGACGGCAGGATTCTCGGGGTTGGAGACGTGCCCCGGCACGTTCGGAAAGTCGCCGTCGGGCTCGGCCTGCGGACCGTAAACCTCCACATCAGCGAACCCCGCTTTATCCAGCACGGGACACACGGCCGTCGCGCCCACACCGTGCAGCGGCGAGTAGACGACTTTCAGTTCTCGCGGCCCGGGGGTCTGCTGTTGTACGACCGCATCGATGAACAGGGCATCGATTTCCTCCTGGCAGATTTCGATCTGACCAGCGGCGAGCGCCTCGTCGAAGTCGGCGCGTCTGATTTCGCCCGCCGACATCACTTTGTCGATGGTTCCTTTGTCGTGCGGCGGGAGCAGTTGTCCGCCGGTCGACCAGTAAGCCTTCACCGCATTGTCGCTAGGCGGATTATGGCTCGCGGTGACCATGATCCCGCAACAGCAGCGTTTCTGCCGCACGGCGAACGAAAGCTCCGGTGTGCTGCGGTGCCCTTGCAAGAAAAAGACCTTAAAGCCCGCCGCCACCATCACCTCGGCACACAGACGGGCAAAGTGCTCGCTGCGATGACGCGTGTCGTAGGCAATCGCGCAGGAGAAGTTCGTACCCTCGCCCAGCGCTTCTTTGACGTAGTCGGCCAGGCCCTGCGCACTTTCGCCAATCGTACGGTCGTTGATCGCATTGCTCCCGATCGGGTACATCCGTCCGCGGCGTCCGCCGGTACCGAACGGGATGATGGTCCAAAACGCATCGTCGAGGGCCTGCCACTGCTCGTTCTTGATGTGCTCAGCCACCTGGTCGGCATACTCGGCGTAGCGTGGTTCGGTCAGCCAGATACGGATGTTGTCGCGGGCACCGGCCGTCAGTTTTTCGTCAGCGACCGCCTGATCGAGGGTGGCCAAAAGTGAGTCGTTGGACATGGGCAGTAGAATGCTAAAATAGGGTTCATGACCGAGGTTTCGAAGCCCCACAGACTAACCGATCGAACTTCATGAATCCAGGGAGCGGAAGGATTTGAACACAAATCCTCGCCGATCCGCGCTAATCTTCATTGTCGTTTGACGAACATTCCCGTTCCTGAATCCCAAACGGACAGCAACATGCGAATTGCAGCCTTCACCAGTTGCGTAATCGCCTTCGGATTGACGACTCTGTCCATCGCGGCAGAAGCGTCGAAGCGTGTGCAACCGCCAACGTGGTCGAAGGACGTGCTCGACGCGTTTTTCGATGATGCCCGCCAGCACCTGGTTGGAGACCGTCCGACCAACGTTGCGCGTACGCACACGAAAGACGCCACACAGTCAGCGGCTGAAGTTGCGTCGGATGGCGAATTCAAGTGGTCGCAGCTGATCGACGCGGATACGTTGACGGCGGAGATCAAACGAATCAACAACCAGCTCGCCAACTCATTGCGTAGATCGGCGACATTTCAGGGTGGTGGCAACCTGGGATGTCGTCGCGACTTCGGAATGTTGGCGGTGCTGTTCGGCGTGATTGCAGAATTCGACGGCGATGTGCGTTGGCAGCAAAGTGCCAAGTGGATGCAGCAACGCTGCCTAAAAACGAGTCGCAATTGCAAGGTCGCCTCGGCACAGACGTTCGCCGATGCGAACGAAACGCGAACGCTGCTGGAAGAGTTGCTGCGGGGGCAAGCACCCGCCGGGGAAATTGACAACAGCGCCGACGACCAATTGGCCGATCGGACGTTGTTGATGCAGGCAATGGAGCTGTCACTGAAGGATCAGCTCGGGCCCACACTGACTAGCACGCGCGAGTTCCGTCGGCGGTCGCAGCAAGCGTCCGAGCAAGCCCAGGTGCTGACAGTCTTGGCGGAAGTGATCCAACGAGAGGGTTACGAATACTCCGACGATGACGATTTTTTGGCTGAGGCCGGCCGCCTCCGCCAAGCAGCAGCAGAGCTTTCCCAAGCGGCCAAGGACAAGAATTACGAGGCCGCACGATCAGCTGCCGGACGCGTCGGACAGTCTTGCAGCAACTGCCACGAGGGATATCGAGGGTGAAGAATTCGGAAATTGGATTGGTGAGTGCGAACGAGACCAGAGTGTAAGTACTTATTGGGAAACGACTTATGAAACCTGTGGCGCAGGCGAGGATTTTCTTGGTTTTTTTCTAGGTGGACGCGAACCTTTCGGACGACTTGAATGTCATTGGGGCGTCCGACGCGGCCATATTCGGAATTGCCAGGGTCTAGCTTTCTCTTGACCCATGGCGGTTTGGCTGGGACACTTCAGATAGGCGTTGAGCTTGTTCGCGAAATGGCGAGCTGGCTCAAGGACTTTTTAAATTTCTCTCCAGCAGCGCGAAGCGCAGCGAGGGTCATCATGCGTAAGCTTCAAAACATCGTCAGCAACTTTGGCAACGTCTTTGTTGGTCAAGGCAATGTGCTGGTCGCGATTGTTGAATCTTCGCGCGCCCTCCGCGCAAGTTCTACATCAGCGCTGTATTCGTACGCATTAAGTCTAGCCAGCAGGCTAGGACTTGATGCCTGGCAACGGCCAATAACGACCGGGCCGAAACAGCCCGTCGGTACGGCCAAGCGGCGACACGCAATCATTATGTGTCACCGCGCCGCTGCCTAGGTTTGGGGTCAAGCAGCCATCACGCAAGCGATGGGCTGCCCAAGTCCGATAGCAAGGACTTCCCATTCTCAAGCACGGAACCGTCGGCCAGTCGGCTACGTCCACCAGTATCAGTAGATACAGCCGTAGTTTGCCACTCGCCGAGTTTTTTGCCACTTACTGCTGCAAACCACGCAGCAAACTGGCCAGCAATCGATTGCTTTTGCAATTAACCGTGTAGCCAGTCTTACGAGCAAGAGACCCTCTTGCTGGAGAGAAAATGGACCGATGAGCACTACTTTCCCATTTACTGAATACCTAGAAGCAAGCAACGAAGAATTGGTTCGCGCAGCACAGCTGGGCGACAACGAAGCGTTTGGCGAATTGGCCAGCCGGTTCGAGCGCATGGTGTACGTCGTTTGCATGCAGCGATTGCGTGATCACGCCGAAGCTCAGGAAGTGGTGCAGGACGTGCTGATCAAGGCGTTCGAGAAGTTGCACCAGTTGCAGGAGCCAGCTGCGTTCCCAGGTTGGTTGCGTTCAATCGCCGTGCGTCAGTCGATTAATCGTAGCACGCGTCGTCCGCCCTCGATTGCGGTCGAGCCGCACACGATCGATCGCGCCGATACGCGGCACGAAGCACCATTCGAGTCGTTGGTTACCGACGAACGTCGCGATCAGCTGCACGAAGGTCTACGTCGCCTTGCGTCGATGGACCGCAGCACTTTGGTGGCGTTCTACCTGGACGGACAGTCGCTGATTGAAATGAGCGACGAATTTTCCGCCCCGGTCGGCACGATCAAGCGCCGTCTGCACGTCGCACGTAAGCGACTGGCCAAGGAGCTTGAGTGCCTGCAAGCGGTTTGAATGCTTCTGTTGATAGACGTTAACGCGGGCACTCGACGCTTTGTCCCTCTGGTGACATTGCGGCGAGTGCCCGTTTCATCAACACCTACAGCTCGGCAATTGCGAGGTCTAGGGCGGTCTCCCCATCGTATTGGGCCCGATTGCTCGGCGCTTGCCTTCGCTCTCCTCCCTCAGCGGCGTCGTCACCCGCTGCGTCACTCTCTGCTTGGTCCAATGCAGTTGCTAAGGGCGGTCCGTAGATGGCCAGTGCGATGATTTCGCCATCCAGCGGATCTTTAAGGTTGAGTCGCTCACCATCGCGGCTCCTGGTGCTCGCCCCGATCACCAAGGAATTGTCATTGGCGGCGATGCCTTGAGTGAACCCAATGTCCGCGTCAACCAGCTGCCCGTCGAGATACAAACGGAAGCCGTCTGCCCCAAAGCTAACTCGAAGGTGATGTTCATGGCCCCGTTCGACTGAGCGAAAGTCCGAGTGGAGAGTGACGCTCCGGCTGTCACTTTGCAGACGCACTTCCACGCGACTATCTGCAATCTGGGCGGTAATGTGACCTCCGTCCTGCAACCCGCTGTGGTCCTTGCTGAACAGTGTCTGACGCGACCACGCTGAATTAGTCGAAAACTGCAACTCGATGGAGCCGGAATCAAGTTCCATGGCGTCGATGTGGGCAACTTCCAGGTAGTCGTCAACATCGCCATTGAATTCAACGGGCTGGCCGACAGCGAACACTGCACCCGTCGGCAATGGATTGGGTTCATCGACTGATGGCAACAACCACCGCGATTGGCCATCGTTGACAAGGGGGCTGCTGTAGCGTGGCGCTAGTGCCTCACCCAACTCACCAATCGTTTCGACGATGCCCAGATTGGCATGTGCATGGACGGTGAAGTCGCTTTCTCGAACCAAGTCTCCAAATATCGTAACCGTGCCAAGCTGGTCGCGGTTGTGTGCGCCGGCATTTCCTTGGTTCGATTGGAGGTACAAGATCGTAGCATCGAGGACGTTATCGCCGTCGGAATCGACGTGTGCGACCTTGTACACGTCGACCGTGTGACCGACGATCTCGATTCTGTCGCCTTCGTCTCGATCGAAGTCAAGAATCACTTCATCGCCTAAGCGGTCAACCCAGTGATCATGCACAAGGTTGTTCTCGCCGGTGACGCCCTTCCAATCGATCGTGCCGTCGTCGTTGACGTGCTTGAATAGGATTCGTTCCTTGGCGTTGATCAGAATTTCGAAGCGGAACGTGTCCGCCCCCGGTCCACCAACTAACAGATCGTCGGATGCGATCGGCTGGTCGGGATAGAGCGTGCGCGAATCTGGATCAACTTCGCCGTAGGGATCATCGTCATCGTTGTACCGCTGAGCGATCACGGGCTCGCGTCCATCGCTTCGAGAAATCAGCAGGTCGTCGCCTTCGCCACCACGAATTTCGTCCTCACCATGCCCTCCTGCCAGGATGTCGCTGAGGTTGCCGCCGACAATCAGATCGTCGCCGTAGCCGCCGTTGATGTTGTTTTCTTCGTCGACTTCGCCGCTGATCACTTCTCGGTCGTCCGTGCCGACGAGAACACCATCGATTTCAGTTGGCGTTTCGAGGGGAGCCTCCGCGGCGCCCGCAAGCTCTGCCATTTCGTCCAGACCGAACTGCTGATCGTAGATAGCGAATTGATGAATCACACCTTCCAACGGTTCCCTCAGCTTCAGACGATCTCCCTCACGACTCTGTGTGCCCGCTCCGAGTACGAGGGAATTGTCGTTATCAGAAATTCCTTGCGTGAAATCGACTTTGGCATCCGCGATACGACCGTCAACGTACAGACGGAAACCGTCGGCACCGAAGCTGACCGCGATGTGATGCTCTTCTCCTGCCGTAATCGAATCAACCGCTGAGTACAGCTTCACAGTCTTCTCGGCGCTCTGCAGGCGCGCCTCGACGTAGCCGTCAACGACCTGCACAGTGAGATGTCCGCCGTCCTGCAAACCCGAATGGTCTTTGCTGAACAAAGTCTGTCGCTCCCCGACCGAATCGAGTGTGACTGACAGAGCGAACGTCCCGGATCCCAACTCCAGCAACTCGCTGTGCGCGACCTCGACGTAGTCGTCGACGACTCCAGTGAACTCCAGCGGTTGGCCGGTCGAAAATATGGCGCCCTCCGGCAGCGGCTGTTCTTCTTCAACCTGTGGAACGAGCCATAGCGATTGGCCGTCGGTCTCGACGGGATCACCATAGCGGGGCGCCAACGCCTCACTGAGTTCGCCAATGGTTTCGACGATGCCCAAGTTCGCGTGGGCATGCACAGTGTAGTCCGTCTCTCGCACGAGGTCACCGTAGACTGTGACCGTACCCAGTTTGTCCTTGTTGTGTGCACCGGCGTTGCCTTGGTTCGACTGCAAGTGCAACACCGAAGCATCAAGTACGCCGTCGCCGTCGCTGTCGTGATGGGTCAGCTTGTACACATCGACCGTGTGTCCGACGACTTCGATCGTGTCGCCTTCCTCGCGGTTGAAGTCAAGGATCACTTCGTCGCCAATGCGGTCGACCCAGTGATCGTGTACGAGGTTGTTCTCGCCGGTAACTCCTTTCCAATCAATCGTGCCATCATCATTGAGGTGTTTGAACAGGATTCTCTCCTTGGCATTGATGAGAATCTCAAATCGGAATATGTCCGCACCTCGGCCACCGAAGAGCAGGTCGTCAGACGCGATTGGTTGGTCGGAGTACAGCGTTCGCGTGACCGGATCAATTTCTCGATTGGGATCGTCTCGGTCGTCGTAGGGTTGGGCGATGACTGGCTCTCTGCCGTCGCTTCGACTGACTAGAGTGTCGTTACCGGAGCCGCCATAGACAATATCCTGGCCATGACCACCGTCGAGCCAACTGCCGGAGCTAATTCCCGCGACAAGGTCATCACCATAGCCACCGTTTAGGCTTAGCGTACGGCTGGTATTGTCAATCACCAATTCACCTTGATCAGTACCTGTCGTGGTCCCGTCAATAATCTGCGGTGCGCTGTGCGGCCCTGGCAATCCAGCGAGTGCTGCCATTTCAGCCAGACTGAACTGCGTGTCGTAAACTGCGAAGTGGCCGATGACGCCCGCCAGAGGGTCCTTAAGGTTGAGGTGTTCTCCGTTACGGTGTTTGGTACTCGCGCCAACGACGAGCGAATTATCGTTCTCAGAGATCCCTTGCAAAAAGTCAACGGCGGCATCGGCGATTCGTCCATCGACGTACAGTCGGAAACCGTTTTCGCCAAACCCTACCGCGATGCGATGTTCCTCACCTGGTTGAATGGAATCGGTCGCCGATCGAATCGTGACGCTTTTGGAATCACTTTGCAATCGAGCTTCGACGCGGCCTTCGGCGATCTGCACGGTGAGATGCCCGCCGTCCTGATAGCCAAGATGGTCCTTGCTAAACAGCGTTTGCCTCTCTGCAGCCGACAACGTCGTGAATGAGAGCGCGACGGTGCCTGACTCCAGGGATAGCGAATCGGTATGTGCCGTTACGACCGACTCTTCGACGTCGCCGCCAAGCATCTCGAGGTCTTCGCGTGAAAACACTAGGCTGTCGGCAAACGCCGAGGCATCGCCGGGCGTTGTGCTTAGCGCCAGCCGCGGTTCCAGCCGCTCTATTCGCCCAAATGTCGAGCCTAAAACGCGTCGCTTTCGAGCTTCTGAAGGACGTGATTGGAGATTGCTTTTTACTGTACGCGCGCAGAATCTCCCCAGTTGCTTGAATCTCTTTGGCATTTCTCTGCTCCTTGGTCCGTGCGGCCGCAGGTTGCCCCGGCCGCAATTCAAGAAAAGTCCTGTCCCGCCGTCAGTCATATCGCGGATCAAGGGAGTGTCAACTTAATTTCGAAGAAGTTTCGGCATCTTGTCTAAATGCAATAACAGCACCGCGTGCAACGCTAGCCGGAAGAATCAAACGGAATGCTCTTAGCAAAATCGTTGCAACTTCAAACGAAACAAGAGCTTGCAAACCGACCACAGCAAGCTGGCATGTCTATCGTGGAGGCATGAATACATTGTGCAAGCGACCAAAGAAATCTCGGCACGCTTGACTGATAGTCCACCGCGTCACCCCTCTCGAAGACTAGGCAGCATTCATATCCAACACCGAATTCTTCAACTACGTGGAACAACCGCCGGGCGATCCCCACTCGGCTAACTTGGCTTCGATGAACGCGATCAGCGCGTCTTGCGCCGCGGCGCCGCGATCGGTCGTGTGGATTGGCGGACCGAACGCCAGACGAACTGGTTGCGATGGATCAATTCGCCCCAAGTACCCGAACGGCCCGCCCATCGGCCATGCGTGCGTATGCACAGCCAACGGAATGATGGGCGCCTGCGTCCGCGCGGCCAGCTTAACTCCGATCGTGTTGAATTTTGCACGCTCAAAGGTGCTCATGCGATCGCCCTCGGGGAACACAATCAACGACACACCACGTTCGATTCGCTCAACACCGCCGGTGAGCATCGCCTTGAAGTCGTCTCGAGCCGAGATCTGCCGCACGGCTATCGGATCGCGCGAACGCATGACGTACTTAAACACCGGAACTTCCAACAGCCGCTGAAACACTACGAACGTGAGCGGACTCAGGTCGCGTAGTAGCTCGGGCAACACCACCGTCTCGAGCGTGCTGTTGTGATTCCCCACGACGAGGCACGGCGTGGTGACTTCGCGAACGTGATTCAGGCCGGTCACTTCGAACCGGGCACCGACGCGTTCCAGCGCGCGGACGATGTTTGTGCAGCTGCTCTGCCACGCCTGGTCGTCGTACAGACCGTGCTTTGCCAGCCGACTGGCGGCGAGCACGATCCACAGAAACCGACAATGAAACGACAGTGAGGGAAACCAGCGTGCAAACCAGCCGACTCGGGTGGGCGGCGAACGGTACTCGTCGTTGTCGAAATCCAGCTTTGCCACGCCGGAAAACATAGCCAATTTCCAAGTCCGTCGCAGCGCCGAAGCACCATACTTGACGTAGCGCGGCTGCGTTCGCCCAGCGCAACCGCTCGACGCCGCAGACCAAGTCGGCCTATGCGAGTTGGCATTTGATCTGGTTGACAGACGTGTCGCGGGATGGATCGATTCGGGAGTAGTTTTGCATGGCGGACTGCGCATGCACCCCTTTGCTCGTCGCGAAAACTCCGCGAAAAACAGGGCCAAATAGTTTTGCTGCGAGCGAGTTTTTTTGAAACACGATGCAATACCGCAAAAGTCCCGCGCCAACGACGGGGCCGTAATCGCAAGTGTTTGTTGTACAACACGTTGTGAACATTTCGCCCAGCGAAGACGCCCGACTTTTGCATTTTTCACTCCCCCTGTGTCGTCCACACCAAACTGCGGCGTAGCCGTTAACTCCTAGGTACCAAACCATTTAGACTCACCGGCCGTCGCGACTTTTGCGCGGCCCAAATGCCGACCCGCTTGTGTCCGTAGAACATAGTGTGCTCCAACCAACGCACGCATTGGCCAGCATGTGGCCGATGCGGCTAATTCTACTCAATACCCTGGCCCAATTTCATCAAGAAAATCCGGACCGGCTGCGGCTAAGAAGCAATGCCGGACGTCGAAGTTAACGGCGGACAGACAGTCGAATGATTTTAGCGGAGAAGCATCCGACCGCCACCAGAATGACATGGGCAATAGCGCCGTCGGGCAAAGACACGAAAGCGGCTTCTCCGCCACCAGTGGTCCTCCCCAGTTGTGAATCCAGTCGAGAAGAGTGCTATCTTCGCGCTTGGGGATAAGCTTCTAGCAATCTGTCGTGGAACGCCGGAACTGGGTCGTCGTTCTCTTGCTGTGGGCCGGGCGTCGTGCGCCCGTCTGTAATGGCTTGAGTGATCTGCTCGATCAGTTGCTCGACGATCTCGGGGTGCTGCTCGGCAAGGTTCTGCTGCTCGGCGAGGTCTGACTCCAGGTCAAATAGCTGGACAACCTCCAAGTTCTCGTCCTTCCATGCTGCGCCCGGACGAGGAGCCGACCAGCCGCCGGAGCCAGGACAGAGACACAGCTTCCACTTACCCGTGCGAATGGCGAACGAACCGTTGATTGAGTGATGGATCGTAAACTCGCGCGCCTGCTGCGATTTGCCGACAAGTGTCGGCAGGAAGGAAAACGAGTCTTCAGCAGCCTCGCTGGGCACCTCGGAGAGCTTGCCCAGGATGTCGGCACACGTCGCATACACATCGGTGTTGCAGATTGTGCGGTCCGAGACCGATGCGGGCGCGACGCTCGCCGGCCACCGCACGACAAACGGCACC
>JANQQA010000281.1 GCA_028285205.1 Bythopirellula sp.
GGTCTATGTAATGGGGGGCAGTTATGTTGGCGAACCTGACCCTACGGTAGACGGTACCTCTGGCAATCCGATCCGATTCATCGCTGATCGCGACGGCGCGATTTTTGGCACCGCCGGTGACGTAACGCTGGTGGCGCCAGCATCCAGTGAAGTGCTTGATCTGAACTGGGCGAACTACCTCGAATTCGTTGGCTTCCGCTTTCAAGGTGGCGGAGCTGGGCAAGAGACGATTGCCATTGATGATGCGATCGACGTGCTGTTCGACCAGTGTGAGATTTTCGACGGCGTCTACGATGGCGTCGACATCGAGAACTCCAGTATCACCTTCAGGAATTGCCTGATCTACGACAATGACGACCACGGCATCGACGCTCGAAGCAACTCCGTCGTGACGATCTTGAATTGCACGATCGTTAACAACGGCGACGACGGTGTGCTGGTGAGCAGCGGCACGACCACCGTGCAGAACAGCATCCTCGCCAACAACTCGGATGACGGTCTCGACCGCAATGGCGGGACACTTACAAGCAGCTACAATCTCGTTTTCGGCAACAGCAGCGCCAACTACGAGGGTACCAGCGCCGGTACCGGCGATGTCTCCTCCGATCCGCTGTTCGTGAGCTCAAGCGATTTCACTCTGCAATCTGGCTCACCAGCGCTCGATGCGGGTACGAACCTCTCGGGCACAGTAGACACCGACCTCAACGGTACGCCACGACCCATTGGCAGCGGTTGGGACATGGGTTGCTACGAAGGTGCCAGCGGCGGCCTGGCAGGCCACTGGAAGCTTGATGAGACAAGCGGCACGACGGCGGTGGATTCATCGGGCAACAGCGGCGACGGCACCGTAAACGGAACGGCCTCATGGACGAGTGCGATCTACGGCAATGGGCACGATTTCAACTACGCCGACGGTGACGACTACGTTGAAATTCCCAACTCGTCATCGCTGGAGAACGTCCAGGAGGGCAATTACACCTTGGCGGCGTGGTTCAGACCAGACACGGTGCCGCCGGGCTCGAGCGCAGACAATACGGCAAGCTATGCGTTGGTGATCAAGGCCGGGTACCACGCAGGTCTTACGTACACCAACAGCGGTCAGTTCATGATGGACCACTGGCTCAGTGGACCAACGAATGCGAACGCCGTCACTTCCGGCGCTTCGTATCCGGCAGGCCAGTTTTATCATGTTGCTGCCGTGGTGAGCAAAGACGCCGGTACAATCAGGCTCTACGTCAACGGCGAACTGGTTCAAACCAGCAGCTTCACCGCTGGGTCTTCGGCGTATGAGTATGGCACTGAGCCATGGCGAATTGGTATCGCCTCGCCTGGCGCGTCCAATTGGCGTTGGTCCGCCGATGGAGTGATTGACGACGTCCGGATCTATTCGACCGCTCTGACTGACGCGGAAGTCGCGGCGCTCTACGATTTGCACGGGCGCTGGAAAATGGACGATAGTAGCGGCTCCACCGCCACCGATTCGTCGCCACAGGATTTTCACGGGACGTATCAAGGCGGTGCCGCGCCTGGTGCCTCGGGGCCGTACCCTGGCGTCGGTGCCGACGCAGGTGAGTTTCCGGGTACCGCGGGCGATAAGATCGCACTGCCCACAATGGACGTAGACTTCTCCTATGGCCTGACGATGTCGGTGTGGTACAAGGCGAACTCAATATCGGGCGTCTACACCGACTTCTTCTCGCTCAGCAATGGCGCGCTGGTGGATGACGTGTGGTTTGGTTTGGACAACGCCCAAGGACTGGACCTATTTCTCTCGGACACCGCCGATGGTGCCTCCTTCCGTGGACTCATTGAAAGCGCCGGTGCGCCCGCAACGGGCGTATGGCAGCATGCCGTTGCGACCATCGACTCCGCGGGCAACGCAGTGCTTTATCGCAATGGCGAAAGCGTCGCGACTGGCTACGTTGGCCTACCGCGCGCGACGAGTCGAGCCAACAACGGAATCGGCGAGACCGCCTTCGGCCATACGCTCGATGGCGAGCTATTCGATGCGCGTCTCTACAATCGACCGCTCAGTGCGGAGGAAGTCTCCAAGCTTTACGGCTTGGTCGGCCATTGGAAGATGGATGAAGGCTCGGGTCTGACTGCGGCTGATAGTTCGGGCTACGCCAACGATGCTACGCTCAGCGGAGCAACCTGGACGTCGGATTGCGCCGGCAACACTGGCCTAGAGTTCGACGGGCTGAGCGACACGGCGGCGACCAACTCGTACTTCGATCCACCCGAGACCGGCACGGTTGCATTTTGGTTTCGCAGCGGGGGGCCTCCGGCGACAAGGCAGCGGCCTTGGGGTGTTGGAGCCGACTATGAGATGTGGCAGGACACCGATGGCTACATCAGTTGCGATGTCTCCACGGATGGCTTTCAGGGTGGATTCATTACGACCAGCGAGCTGTTCGCTGATGCGCGCTGGTATCACATGATCGCCGTCTATGACTCAGACGACGACAGCTATGCGATCTACGTTGATGGTGTGTTGCACAAGAGTGGGATCTCCACATGGGCAATGACTAAGCAAGCAGCCAATACATTGACGTTCGGGACTCGTACAGGGAATACGCAATACTTCGAAGGCGCGCTGCGCGATTTTCGGATCTATAATCGACCGCTTTCAAACGATGAAATCACCGATCTCAGTGGGCTCGTCGCTTATTGGAAGCTTGACGAACTGAGCGGCACTGTCGCCGCGGATGCTTCGCCGAACGCTCACGACGGCACGCTCGTGGGTAGCCCCACGTGGACGACTGCCGGGCAGGTGGACGGCGCACTCGAATTCGAGACCAGCGACGGCGATGATCGTGTCGATGCCGGAACATTCGACGTAGGCGGCAGCGAACTTTCTATTGCCGCCTGGGTGCATCCCGAAGATGGCGGTACCGACCAACGCATAGTCATCAAAGCCAATAGCCTGACGCTTTCAGATCAGTACTGGGGAATGACGGTGGACTCGTCGCTTGGTCTGGACTTTCGTCTCAAAGCTGGGGGTACGACGGATCTATTCACCGCGAGCAACGTGCTGAGCCCGGGCAAGTGGTACCATGTCGCCGGTACGTACGATGGCACGACGATGCGGATGTATGTCAACGGCAGCGAGATCAACAGCGTCGCGCATTCGGCGGGCGGCGCACTCGACCAGGGCGCTACCGTCCCCGTCACGCTCGGCGCAGCCAACGTCAGCGGGCGCGAATATGACGGCCGACTCGACGAAGTACGCGTCTTAAGCCGCGTCATGTGTCCCGAAGAGATTCGAGACATCTACAAGGGCGGCCGCCCCGCCGGCGTGCGAATCATTAAATGGGTAGAGGTGCGCTAGCGCCCTCGTCTCCGCGGACTTGCGGCGGTCCGAACTATTTGCGCAATTTCAGTAGTCTCTATTCGTCAGGCGTGCGAACGCGTGTGTCCGAATGATTGGCTGGCCAAAACGAGATGCCATCAGAAAAGTTGGTCCGCGCAGCGGACCCTAGCCGCTTAGAGCGACGAGGCTCACCGCGCGATAGTGACCGGGAGAATGTTAGCCCATCGGCTAATGTCGTCTCGATCTGAGCAGTCCGCACAGGAGTAGGGCGAGCAGAGGCTCAACCTTACCCGCTTCCGGGATGGCAGCGATCGCATCGATTAGGATCTCAAGATTGACGACTTGGTCTTCTTACGTAGTTCTCGTCATCGGACCAAATCCACGACAACTGCCGACAATGATTCCTGCACAGTTTTCGCTAAAATATCCCAAGTGGCTGCTATTGTGCTTGCAAGCAGTTCATCAATCCATGGATAACTGTACCGAGAGCGTGGACAATCCGACCGCAGCAGGTACTCGATAGCTTGCAGCACGATATTTGGAAAGGAAATCCCGATGACCGATAGTGATTTGCGACCACAAACAAATACCAAGCTCACCTGGGCCGGTCGCGTCGTGACCGCCCTGCTCGCGGTGGTCTACGGCATGAGCGGTGTTATGAAGCTCAGAGGCGGGCCCGAACTTGCCGAGGGGTTTGGTCAGCTAGGGCTGCCCGAGTCGATGGGGACGCCATTGGGGATTGTGGAGCTGGTTTGTGTGGTGCTGTATTTGATTCCGACGACCTCGGTCGTGGGCGCGATTCTGCTCACTGGCTACATGGGCGGAGCGATTTGCACGCACTGGCGCGTTGGCGACCCGTTCTTCGTACAGATTCTCTTCGCGATTGCCGCCTGGATTGGCATCTACCTCAGAGAGCCGAGACTGTGGAACGTGATGCCGATACGGCGCGGCAGCGACGGCTGATTGGCTTCGCCGCTTCGCCTAGTGCGAATGCCCTTCGACGCGGTGCGTCGTAGTGTTGAGCGTGTATGCGGAGCCGTCGACGGGGCAGACGGGAATCCCGCCAGGAAAGTAGTCGTCGGTGTCGATATCCGCCATGCTCGTGGCAAAGCTGCCGTTGGTGACCGCAAAACGTTCCAGGGCGGAATTCAGCTGCGTCCGATTGTGATTGCAGGATTTCGCTTTCGCGGCATCCGAGGATTCTGCGATGCGCGTAATCGTGATCGCAACGATAATGCCGACCAGTGCGACGACGGCCATCACTTCAAGGAACGAGAATCCACCGCGATGGTTTCGGTGCTGTTTTGCATGCATTATTCGGCCGTCCCAACTCAGGGCGCGGTAGCGTGACTAAAACACGCGTATTGATTTGTCTACTGCTTGAAACCTAGCACGAGGGGATTCATGGCGATGTCGTGTCGGGTGCGATTTTCTCACCGCCTGTTCACAACGACCAGCGAGCCAGTGCAGTTGGTCCGATTGTATCGATTGTGTCTATTGCGAATCACGATCGTTCATGAGTGTTTCACTTCGTGAACTGCCGACGACTCACGTTGACTAGATGCAACAGTGAGCTACGGTTTGATGGACAAAAGTTCCGCCAACGCGCTACTGCCCGTTGAAATCGATTTGATATTCCAGATCCAATTCGAGTCTCCGGTTCCCAGTCATGCCCCAACAGAACGACACCATACTGCTGATTGAAGAAGAAGCGACGCTACGTGAGATCACTTCGTTTCGGCTCGAGTTACTCGGTTACCGGGTGGTGACCAGGGTCACGGCCGACGAGGCGAACAGTTTTCTTACCGACGAGCTTCCCGATCTGATCGCCGTGGGACACGTCGCGGAAATGGAATCCATCGAATTCCTGAATCACTTGAGTAACGATCCACGCACCAGTGAGCTGCCCGTCATCTATTTATCTGGCAGTTCCGACGTGGAAGAGGTCCAGCGGGCCTACACCGCTGGGGCGGATGAATTCCTGGTGACGCCGTACGACCCGTTGGTTTTGGAGTCGAAAGTCGACGGATTGCTGTTGGCGGCGCAGCAGCGCTCGGAAGACTAACGATTGCTTGACACAACGGCAGAAGACTAGCATCGCCTGCCCACTCAGATTTGATACAACCCGATCATGGCAAGACTTGGCGACATCCTGGTAAGACGCGGCTGGATTACCGAAGGCCAGGTCAAGAGTGCGCTTGCCGCGCAGGGGTCTGAGCGCGGCCTGCTTGGAACAATCCTCATCCGTCGTGGTTTGATTACCACCGACCAACTGGGCGAGGCGCTGTCGGAGCAGTACGGTGTGCCATTCATGGAGGTGGTGCCTGAGAGCATCAATCCACAAGTCGTTCGTTTGCTGCCTGAAGATCTAGCAAGGAAGTGCCAGGCGGTGCCGGTCGGTATCTCGGGCCGCACACTGCGGTTAGCGATGGTCGCGCCCGACGACATGGACACGATCTGTGAAGCGGAGTTGATCACCGGCTATCAAGTCGAACCGCTGGTGTCGCTGCAGGGTGGTATCGAAACGGCACTTGATCGAGGCTTCGATGAGCGCGTCGTGGCACGACAAACGATCGTCGACATGAAGATGGTCGATCTCGAATCGGCCGAGGAGATGATCGAGGAGGAACTCGACGGCGACGTTGCGCTTGAGGAGGATCAGGCACCGGTGGTTCGTCTCGTGCGGGCGATCCTGATGGGCGCGATCAATGCGGGCACCAGTGATATTCACCTGGAACCACACGATCCGGAAATGCGCGTGCGTTATCGCGTTGATGGTCAGTTACAGGCGATCATGACCATCCCCCGGCACATCGAAGAATCGGTGGTCGCCCGTATCAAAGTTATGGCCGACATGGATACGACCGAGAGCCGACGTCCGCAGGACGGCAAGTTGAGCATCCAGGAAGCAGGCAGCCGAGTCAATTTTCGTGTTAGCACGATCCCGACCGTTGGCGGTGAGAAAGTCGTGATGCGGCTCCTCGACGAAGGCAACAAGATCTTCTCGCTTGAGCAACTTGGCCTCTGTGAACGTGATTTGAACAAGATTCAGTCGTTGATCGACAAGCCCCACGGCATGATCGTCGTGACCGGCCCGACCGGTTCGGGTAAGAGTACGACGATGTATGCAGTGTTGTCCAAGCTCAATGCCGTCACACGCAACATCGTGACGGTGGAGGACCCCGTCGAGTATCGTCTGCCGGGCATTAATCAGGTCGCGTCCGACAACGAACATGGACTTGGCTTTGCCAACGCCCTGAAGTACATCATGCGGCAAGACCCCGATGTGATCATGCTCGGCGAAATCCGCGATCACGAAACCGCGACCACGGCGGTGCAAGCCTCGCTCACCGGTCACTTACTGATCAGCACGTTGCACACTAATGACGCCGTTGGCGCCGTCGCGCGCCTGAGCGACCTAGGCATCGATTGCTTCAAAACCGGCGGCGCGCTGTTGGGTTCCATCGCGCAACGTCTACTGCGGTCGATCTGTCCCCACTGCAAAGAACCGGTGGCAGCCAACCAGCATTTTCTCGATGCGCTGCATTTCAACTTGGAGATTCCCGCAGATACGATCTTCTATGCCGGCCGCGGCTGCAAGAAGTGTTTGGGAACCGGCTATTTAGGTCGCATACCAATTTACGAGGTATTCGTCGTCACTCCGACGGTGGCACAGGCGATCGAAAAGGGTCTGCCGACAACCAAACTGCGCGAGATCGCACTAGGCGAAGGCCTGGTTGAGTTGGGAACTGCGGGTATGGAACAAGTGCTCGCAGGCAAGACGACCATCGAAGAAGTGTTCTACAAGGTCTCAGGCTAACAGGTACCGCGCATGGCACGCAGAAAACGATTAGCGGCGGCGGGACCTGCGGTGAAGCCAGGAAAGGCGGCTGTTGCTGTTGAGGACAAGTCTAGCAGCTTCAGCCAGCTGTGGACTACGCTGACGAAGCCACGCAAGGCGAACGATAATTTCAAGCCGCAAGAGCTGACGGTGTTGCTGAGCAATCTGTCGACTTTGGTCGGCAATGGTGTGCCGCTGCCCAAGGCGCTGGCGACACTGGCGAAAGAAGACACGCTGGCCAGGCACAAAGAAGTGCTGGAGGCACTACGCCGCAAGGTGGAGTCGGGCATGCAATTCAGCTCTGCCATCAGTCAATTTCCGCACATCGCCGACAGCATCACGATCAACCAGATTCGTCTGGGTGAACGGTCGGGAACCTTGGCCGAGACACTCAAGAAACTCTCGTCCAACCGAAACAAGACGGCTGAACTTCGCAAAGCGGTGATCAAGAAGCTTTCCTACCCAGGCCTGTTGGTCGTAGTGGGGAGCGGCCTGATCACATTCTTGCTGTTATACGTGGTGCCCGTCTTTCAGGAGACTTACGATGACGCGGGGGTACCACTGCCCTTCATTACTCAATTGTTGATCGGTGTGGGGACTTTCGCAAAGCAATATCTCTGGGGGGTTGCCGGCGCTATCGTAATCTTCCTTGTTGCGATCAAGCAGATGCGGAAGAATCAAGATTTCGCCCTCAAAATGGATCGTTTCTTGTTGAAGCTCCCGCTTTTCGGGAACTGGTTGCGAGATATGGCGGTCCTGCAGCTGATGGAAGTGTTGCAGAACTTGATGGAGGCGGGTTACACGCTCGCCGAAGCACTACGAGAGACGGCGGATTCGGTGGGTAATCGATTCGTTCGCCAGGGGGTGCGCGACCTGCAGCAAGCCGTGCAGCGCGGCGAGCGATTCAGCCGCGAACTAGAACGGCACGAAGAGATGTTCCCTCCGATGGTCAATCAATTGGTGATCGTCGGCGAGAGTACAGGGCAATTGACCCGTGCGACCAATGATATTTGCGATTACCTGCGTAGTGAGATTGAACGCAAGACCAGCATGATGGTCGGAGCGCTCGAGCCGATCCTGACGATCTCGCTTGCGTGCGCCATCGCCGTCGTGCTGTTGGCAATCTACTTACCGATGTTCGACATGGTTGGAACGGTCTCTTAGGCAAACGATGTTTCGATTCACGACAAAGACAGGTTTTTCCCTCCTTGAACTCATGGCGGTCGTCGCCGTAGTGGGGCTCGTCGCGCTGATTATGGTGCCACGACTATCCGGCAGTGACGATTCTTCGGAAGTTGCCGCCTGTCATGTGTACAAGGGACACATCGAAATTCAGGCCGAGTTGTGGCGGACGAATACCGGCTCGTGGCCGGCCGCAAATCTCGCTGCGATCGGTGCCGACACGAATTACTTTCCCGAAGGGTTGCCGACGTGCCCGGTTGATGGCTCTGCGTATACGATTGATCCCGCTACAGGGCTAGTCGTGGGGCACACCCACTGAAATCCAACGGGAAGATTGGACTTTTTTGAAAATTGTCCGACATGACGCATTTTTTATCCTACGTTTGAATAAGTAGACAAAACCAAAGTCTAGGGCTTAGCCAACAGACGTTCGCCCCAGTATCGTGACGAAGGAGAATCCAACATGAAGACTCGCAATAGTAACAAGAAGCGCGGTTTCTCGCTGCTTGAGTTGCTGGCTGTGGTGACGATCCTGGGAATCATCGCCGCAATTATTGTTCCCCGCGTAACCGTGTCGAGCGACAACGCAAAGTCGAAAGTGCGTGACCACCACAAGGCAACGATCAATGCCGCCGTGGAACGCTACTACGTCAACGAAGGCAGCTGGCCAGCCGACGATCTAACGGACATTGGCGCCGATG
Organism: Bythopirellula sp.; assembly: GCA_028285205.1. GTDB lineage: Bacteria > Planctomycetota > Planctomycetia > Pirellulales > Lacipirellulaceae > Bythopirellula. The sequence continues at coordinate 9,038 of JANQQA010000281.1, forward strand.
TGGACTACTTTCCTGACGGCATTCCAACCGACCCAGTCAGCGGTTCCGCCTACTCGCTGAATTCGACGACGCACCGCGTCAACTGATTCAGCACTGCAATGGGGGTCCTGATGGACAACCACGCATTCAGGACACTACACATGGCCTGTCGTGATCATTCGCGACGGGCCATGAGTCTTTTGGAGCTAACGATTGTCGTCGCGATCCTCGCGTTGGTGACGACGGCCGCAATCACGCGCTACGGGCACGATGCCTTGGGAAATGGCGCTGCGGAGGGATTCGCTCGGAAGCTCGCGCTCTCCCTCACACACGCGCGGCGTAGCACGATTGCAACGGGTGAGAATCACTACCTGCAGCTGACCAGTTCGGGTGGCAGCGTCACTAGTTTTGCCTTGATTCGCCGTGCCGGGGCTGGGGATACCCAAGTAGATCAGACGCATACCGTGCCGCTGGACGTCACCGTGACGTCGGCCAGTAGCGTGTTGGAATTCGATTTTGAAGGTGCCGCGCTTGGCTCCTACACCGTGACCGTCGCCGGACCTGACCGGAGCTGGACGGTCTCGGTCGTAATGCTAACTGGGGCGGTGCAAGTCGTCGAAGTGACGTAGGCGATTTCACCACTTGCGCCGATTCTTGCGGTCGCAAATCTTGTAACGTGCGGCCACGCTTGGTCGCGCAGTGAGCTACGTTTGCATAGAATTCTGCGCCGAAGGTGCGGAATAACAGCCCTTAGTGTGCCAGCTTCATCCGTAGTTGGGTAGTCCCAGAGATGCTTTGTAGGTCGTCGACAACTTGGTCTGCCTCTGGCAATCGCCGAGCCTTCTCCCTGCTGGAGATGCTCATGGCTGCGGTGCTGGTAACCGGCACGGTTGTGCCGGCGCTGGTAGTCATCCGCGATGCGATGGCCCAGAGCCGCGAGATGCATAAGCGGAAGCTGCTAGCGAATTTTGCGGTGCTGATTCTCGAGGAGCAAGCGGCCTACGCCGCGATGAACTGGACAAACGCAACGGACGAGAATGACCTAGCAAGTTACGGCTACGCGGACCTGGCCTTCAATCTGCGGCGGTCCGACGACCCTGGCTATGGTGGCATTGTTGGACAATTGATGCATATCGGCGTGACTGTTTTCGACGATCTCGATGCGGATCAGCTGCCGGATGCGAACGAAACGCAAGTCACTTTCCGTACCAAAGTGGCAAAGTTAAATAGCTACGAAAATGAAGAACTGTAGGACGACAATCCGTCGCGGCTTCACGCTGCTGGAATTGATCATCACCACCGCGATGTTGGCGGCGCTAACAACGTCGTGCATGGTCGTTGTCCGTACTTCTTACACGGCGTGGAATCGTCACGAAGACGACCACTCGCAGCGGCAAGCTGGGCTCGATGTGCTGAATCACATCGTACGGACTGCCCGTCAGGTCAAGGCGGTCACGGCAATCTCCTTGGCGTCAGACAACTCAGGCACATTGACGATGCTTGACATCAACGGCAACTTGCTGGTGTGGGATCACGATTCTGGGTCCAAAGAGGTGCGCTACGGCGTTACGACCGCAACGAATCTGTTGGCTTCGGGCGTCGAGGAATTGACGTTCGTCGGACGCAAAGCCGATGGGGTCACCGCCACCACCGACCCCGGACTGATTCACTCCGTCGAGTGCACGTCCAAGGTCAATGTTACCCGTCCCACAGGGGCTGAGACCATCACATCCACCTGCCGCGCATGGTTGAGAGTATGGTAGGCAAACATAAAAAACTAACGCGTGGGGTCGATCACGTCGCTTCGCAACCAACAAGGCGAGGCGCCGCACTCTTGTTTTGCATGTTCATTATCGCGTTCATGACGTTGATGGTGGTGAACGTGTTGGATACCACCACTTTGGAAATCTCCGCTTTGCGAAACAGTATGGACCACGACCGTGCTCTCGAATTGGCAAATGCCGGTGTTCATGAGGTCGCGGCGCAACTAGAGGCCGACGACACATGGACCGGCACGATCACCGATGGGCTTTACCCGGCCGACGATACCTACCAGGCAGTGGCGGTGAACAGCGGTACTTACACGGTCACCGTTACGTCGACCGGTGTCGCGGGTGACATCTCGCGAACTGTTCAAGCCGTGATCGAACTATAGTGAACCAACTGAAAGAAGCAGACTATGTCTGACAGACGAACCGAAACCGACAGACGCGGTCAGAAACCGCGACGTACGCGCGAGCGGCGCCGCTCTGGGAATGAATTGCATACGGTGATCGAGATCACACGTGACGACCTCCGCGCCGTAACTCTCGCACGAACCGGTGGCGACGCGACCGATGAAGTGCGGGCCATGACGGTCCGTTGGCGAAACGAGGCTTCGCAGCTCAACAGCGAACAAGGGTTGCAGGAACTCACCGCAGCGCTGAGAGAGCTAGCCGATCAGCACGAGTTGCAGACGACGAACCTGCAGTTTGTGCTAGGCGGGGACTTTTGCGTGACGAAGGCCGTACGCGGAACCGCCGAGGAAGTGCGGAGCGAACTGCAGCAGATCGAGCAGCGCAGTCGGCTATACTTGATGTTGGGGCCCGGAGAAAAGGTTACCGTCAGCGAGATTCAGCCGCTCGACGCGCGGCATCAGTATGCTGTTGCCGCCGTTTGTAACAGTCAAACGCTAGATACGATCCACAACGCAGCACTGCACGCAGGGCTGCAGGTCGACTCGATCGAGCCGGCCTTGGTTTCCACAAGCCGCGCTATCGGCAGACTCGAATCTGCACCGAAAGTGCCCTGTCTTTTGATCCATTTGGACGGCAAGACCGTGGAACTCGGGGTTTGTCATGATGGTAGTTTGCTACTGGACTACCGTCCCGGCGGAGTGACGGACCCGGCCGAACTAGTGAACCTCGTCCGCACGCACCTCAGTCGTCTGCAACGCCACGTAGGGCGCCAACTGCGTGAGGCTCCCCCGCAGCTGAGCAACATCTATCTTTGTGGCGAACAAGAGGCGGTGGACGCAGTGCTACCTCTGTTCGCGGCATGCGACCAGTTCAAAGTGGAACAGATCGACCCGGCGAAAATTCAAGCCAGCTGGCGGTTCCCCGAGCCTGTCAATGATTCAGCAACCGTTCCGGCGCTGGGTGCGCTATTGAGTACCTACTTGCCCAATAGTGAGCGTAACGTGCCGAACTTTATGGAGCACATCCTGGCGAGCACGCGAGAACCGCTCAAACCAATACTGGTGCGCAGCGCGATTCCGCTGGTCGCGGTGCTACTTATTGCCTGCACTCTGTTCGGTATCAATTTCTCCCAGCAACGTAAGATCGACGAATTGCAGTCGCAAATGGATTCGCTCGCGACGGTGAATGCTCGAGATCGAGAGCTGCGTCTGCAAAAGCAGGCGATGCAGTCGAAACTCGTGGAACTGACAACCCTGGCCCGCGGGGTTCACTCGGTGCCGGCCGGAGAGATCGTGGCCCGCGTCGGGCACTGTATGCCTGACGATGTGTGGCTCAATCGTCTGGAACTGGACAGCACCAAGAAGATCCAATTGAACGGTGCTAGCTACGACGAGGCGGGAGTCTTCGATTTTGTCACCTGGCTCGACAACGCGCCGGGTTTTGACGACGTGGCCCTGCGGAGTACGCGACCGGGACAGTCGGCGGCGGGCCCTGCGATAAACTTTAACGTTGAACTAAACCTTGGCGATTGGAGCGGCAAGGTAGAGGAGGTTGCCAAGAATGAATGATTCCTTGTTACGCAGGTTCTGCGAGAGCCGTCATCGCAAGCTAATCGTCGTAATCGTTACCACCCTGCTTGGACTACTGGTACTGATTCCGCTGGTCGATGACTATTTTGACAAAAGCAACAGTCATAGCACTCTCACCAATGATCTGGATCGTGCCCGTCAGACGGACGAGGGACTACCGAAGCTTGAGGAGGAAGTCGCGAAGATTGTCGCGAACCTGGAAGCAATTGACTCGCGAGCAATTTCCAGTGATTCGCTAAGCGATTACCGCAACAAGGTGATGGATCTGGTTCGCAAGGCCGATTGCCAGGTCCGACGATTTGACGTGAGTAACGCGATTTATCGCCCGTGGCTGCGTGACGACAACCCGCTGACGACAGCGACACCGCTGGACGCGAAGAAGAGGAAAACGCCCTTTGCACTGGAACGCCGCAACGTGGTCTTGCTGGTGGACGGATCGATGGAAGACTTGCGAGTACTGCTCGGCAAGCTTCATCAGGACGATACGTTGGCAGCTTTGCAGCGAGTGGAACTACAGGCTGGCGCCCGTGGTGGTGACCAGGTGACTATGGAGTTGGAAATGTGGGTGTTTGCATTGAGCAGGCACAAGAAAGCGTAGCGTCGTGGTAGCCAGTCAGTTGGTCGATTGATTAAGAAGTAAATTTGGAAGTGTCAGGGAGGACACATGCCGACAACTTGCGGATATGCCCCGTTCCGCGATCCACACCCAAGCGTAAGCGCCGGAAAGCTTGCGCTGAGTGTCTGTCTGGCATTCTGTACGGCCTCCTCGTTCTGCGCTGCTCAACCGGGTTCGCAAGCCCGCAACGCTTTCGATCGACAGTCGGAAATCGCGGTCGCCCCGACTCCTGAGCCACTGCTTGCGGCTCAAGTTTCCTCACCGGTGCCGCTAGCGCAGGCGCTAGATGCCAAAGGCGACTTGACGCTACAGAATGTCACGATCGAGAAGGCTCTGTTCACGATTGGTGCGAGCTGGCGTGTCAACATTGTCGTTGGCAAGGACGTGACCGGCACGGTCAGTTGCATTTACAAGCAAGCACCACTACGCGAGGTGCTGGATGCAATTCTGCTAGCGAACGGCTACAACTACCGAGCCGTTGGAGACAGCCTCGTCGTGCAGAAATCTGAGACGGTCGGCAGCGCTCATTCGCTGTTTGAATCAGCGGCCATCTCGATCACACATAGTGACCTCACCGAGGTTCTGGAGGGGGCGCGGTTGCTGTTGAGCCGTGAAGGTCAGATTCATGCCTTAGAGTCCGCCAAGAGCATACTTGTCGTTGACTACGCAGATCGTGTCGCGTCGATTCGCGAGTTCATTCGCCGTATGGATGCGGCAGCCTCGGAGAGCACCGGTGGCATTCCTGCTGAGAGCTACCAGCGGCTGCAAGTCAGCTATTTCCATACGCAATACATCCCCGTGGCAAGCGCCCGCGAGCCGATTACCGCGGTGCTGAGTCCCGCCGGCCGCGTCGCGACGATGAGCGCAGAGAATCGACTGGTAGTGGTCGACTATGCGTCGAACATTTCGATGGTTCGCCGAGTGCTGGAGAAGATTGACCGACCGGTGCCTCAAGTCCGCATCACCGCGCTAATCTACGACATCAGCTTACAGGATGTCGAACAACTGGGGCTCAATTGGAGTAGCGCTGCCAAAGGCAATAATCTGGACGAAAACGGGAATCCGCAACAAGTCTTAGCTCTCGACACGACCACGCTCATTCCGTTCACTTCCGGTAGCCCCGGTGGAACAGCCACACTGCGTAGTTTTACGCGTAATTTCGACATCAATGCGGTCGCCTTACTGCTGCAGAATGCCAATGACGCTCGTCTGCTGGCCAATCCGAACGTGACCGTCATGGAAAACGAGACGGCCAACATGAGCAGCGTGCAACAGATTCCCTTCCAACAAATCACACAATCCGAACTGGGTGGCCAGCTGGGAACGACCGCGTTCAAGGACGTCGGCATTACGCTCAATGTGACGCCATCGGTGGCCGCCGACGGAACCGTTAAACTGGACGTGGAGCAAGAGTTCAGCCGAGTCGCGGGATTCACGGAAAACGATAGCCAGCCGATCATTGACACGCGCATCGCCAATACTACCGTGCGCGTGGCCAACCGCAGAACTCTCGTCATCGGCGGTCTGCGACAACGCAGCGATACGGGCGACTTCAACGGCATCCCGTTCCTCAAGGACGTGAAGCTCATCGGCCCATTGTTTCGGTCGCGAGAAACGACCGTTCGGGAAAGCGAGTTGATCGTCTTCCTGATGCCCGAGATTGTGGCCTATGATCAGTGTGCCTCGCATCGTGAACGCCGCGCTCAAGACACGGTCAACTGTCGCTTGGATCGGGTGCCCGTGGCGGAAGGCTGTGGTGGTCCGGCGACCGGCTGTAGTCCATGCAATGGGGCACAAGGCAACCTGCCACTTGATGGGCAGATCAATTACGAAGGCCCGAATTCCGACGCAGCCGATGAGGTACTCCGTCAGCTCCCACCCGCAGCGTTCCAACAGACTAATCCGGCGCACGATCCGCTGGAGAAAGTCCCTCTTCGTCCAGGATTCGGTGATCGTTACCGAGCCAAAGGCGCCACGGACGCACGCCGCCGCAACATTCAGGAATCGAATACCCAAGCATCGCGTTCGGTGAAACAAGATTCGCAGAACCTGCTGGATCTTCTCCGCACCCAACGGTAGCGTTACATGACGTACCGGCGATAAGGGTAGCGTGGTGGGCTATTCTGCGTTGGGTTGTAACGATTATTTGGTTTGCGTGTCGTCCGTTCGGGTTGCTTTCTGCGACTCAGCGCTTTGCTGCGTGCTAGATTTGTGTGGACGTGCTGCCGCTAGAACTGCTGCCACACAGAATGCCATGTTGCTTCGTTACAACATCACGCTCTTGTTCGCCGTATCGTGCGCGACCGGTCTGTACCTGCTGGGCACCGATGAAATGAATAGTCCTGCGTTGAATGTGGCCGCCTCACAAGCTCAACCTCCCGCCAAAGCCGCGGACAAATCAGCGCAGGCGAAAGAAGAAAAGGAATCGGTTGAGCAGCCACAAGCCCAGGATACTGGCACGGCAGCGCCGGACTCAGCGCCCGCTAAGGTTGCGTTCGAGCCGCCGTTTCCCGATCGCACCAATTTGTTCCAAGCACCCAAACGACAGGGCAGACGCAGTTCGGTGTCCAACGACAAGTCGGAGTCCGCCGTTCAACTACTGGGCTTCGTGGATGTGAACGGCCCTCGGGTGGCGCTATCGATTGACGGGCTCGTCACAACCGCTGCGGAGGGGGATACCCACTTTGGCATCGAGGTCATTTCGATTAAGCCCCCAGCTGTGCTGCTACAACGCGGCCGACAGCGATTGCAAGTCACTCTGGAAAACTGACTGCCATCACTGCGACTCGGCTTCCGCTTCCCAGGGATTTGCGGGACCCTCTTCAGGCTCAGGATGCAGCACTGCTTCGTCTTCAGCAACTCGCGCTGGCAACGCACGACGATGATGCTGGATCTCCACCGCGACACTACGCATGTTGAACAGCAGCACGACAACCGCACTACTACCGACCACAAACAACACCGTCCAAGCGTCAATCGCCGCAGGGCCACTGTCCAGCAGTTCAATCAGAGTCCACAGCGGATTGGTGATATGCAGCAGTGTATACTGGCCACCCGACCGCAGCGAGGAGAAAGTGAGCGCGAGAATCTGCGGACCGCCACAGCCAAAAAGCAACAATATGATGTGCAACAAGAATCCTGCCGTAAGTGACACAAACGCGAAGCGCCGACAGATGCCGATCAGCAACTTGCCAACGCCCAAGTACAGCACGACGTAACTCCATCCGATCGCGTAAAAGAAGCACAGCTGATCACTATTGGGGCCCCAGCGACCAACTTGCGGCGAAATGGCAACGATAAGCAGTCCAATGGTTGCCAGCATCGTCAGATTCGCGATGCAGAACATATAGCCCGTGCCAGGTCCAGGGTTCAACCATGTCAGAAATACCCGCCCTAGTTGGCTCTGCGGCAGCGAGCGTAGCACTCGGCGCGACAAGTGCGGCCATTCACTGGTCAATAGCGTGCCCATGAAATACCAATAGGCACCTGAAAAGCAAGTGCCGACCAACATCGCCTCGTTCACCCCCTCGAGGCCGAACTCTACGAGCAATGCGGCGATCCAACCGATGAGGCAGGCTTGTTGCACCAGCATAATTCTGCGTAGCGGAGTGGAGCGATTCTCACTACTAAATGCAATCTGCGCGGAAGCGGCCGCATGGAGGAGAACAAAGGTTGTCACATAGAACGTCAGAAAGGCCAGGTTGGCAATCCAGAACTCCGTGCTTCTCAGGTAGGCATAGCTGTCGGAAATGAACTCTCCCATTACGCCGATCGAGGATGCAAAGCATCCAAAGAGACCGAGCACCAGCAATACGGAAACCAGCACCTGCGTGTACTTCACCTTGACGAGCGTGCCCATCAACAGTGCCACCATCGACAGCCCTAGCGAAGTCAGCACCAAGTAGCCCAGCAACACCGCGACCGTCAGCGCGTCGACCCCGCGCAGCAGAAACGTGAAGGCGATGCAGGGACTGACCGCTGAGAGAAACACGATCATCTGGACGATTGCGCTGGTAAGCTTCCCGGTGATGATGCGTCCCGTGTTCAGCGTGGTGATGGACAGCAGATCGTAGGTGTTTTCTTCCTGCTCGCTGGCTAGCGAACGGAACGCTGTGTAAGGAACGATCATCATTAGCGGGAACGCCAGGATGACCGCGTACACCATCAACATCTCTGAACCGCCTGCCACGTACTGGACGTCGGGGCCGACGATCGCAGAAACCAGGAAGCTGGCAATCCAACAAGCAATCAGGACGACCAGAAACGTGACGACGAATTGTCGGCTCTTGAGTGCCTGGCGCGTCTCTTTGACCAAGATTGGGTTGGCATGGTCAGCAAGGCGTTCCAGTGTTTGCCATACGCGAGTCATCCAGCCTTCGCTGGCAGCTGGCGCAGGATCATCGAGTTCGACAGACAATTCGTCGGCAGATGTCGGTGTGATACTGGTCATTGCACTCTGCCTTCGGTGACATGCAGAAAGACGTCTTCCAGGCTCTTGGTCTTGCTGGCGAATTCTATGATCGAGAACCCGGCTTCAATCAGTTGCCGTAGCAGGACCGCTTGTTCAGCCTCTCCGCCTTCGTGATTGAGCGTAATCAGATTCCCGTCTGATTCAATGTCGGTGATATCGTCGCGCTGCCCGAACCAGTCGAGCAGTTCCTCGGTGCGGTCCAAAGTGCGTAGGCGAACTCGGCTGAGCGTCTCGGTCTTGGCGCTAATCTCATCGACGGTACCGACCGCCAAAAGTTGGCCTTGTTCGATGATGCCGACCTTGTCGCAAATTTCTGCCAGCTCTGTCAGAATGTGTGAACTAATCAGCACCGCCTTACCAAGATCGGCCAACTGCGAGATCATCTCACGCAACTCAATCCGGGCGCGCGGATCGAGACCGGCAGCCGGTTCGTCGAGGATCAGGACGGAGGGATTGTGGATCATCGTCCGCCCCAGACAGAGTCGCTGCTTCATACCCTTGGAGAGGCCATCGATCGGCTTATTGGCCAACTTGTCGAGTAAGGTGAACTCCATGACCGAATGGATGGCGTGCTTTCGTTCCTCGCTGCGCAGGCCGTAGGCGCGGGCGAAGAAGTCGAGGTATTCGACGACGCTGACGTTTTGGTATGTCCCAAAGTAATCGGGCATAAAGCCAAGGCGCCGCCGCACACGATCGGGGTCGTCCACTACCGAGAATCCATCGACAAAGGCGTCGCCTGCGGTGGGTTCGTCCAAGGTGGCCAAGATCCGCATACTGGTCGTCTTGCCCGCGCCATTGGGGCCGATGTAGCCAAAGACTTCGCCAGCGTAGACTTCGAAGCTCATGTCTTGGACCGCCCGCGTTTCGCCAAAGTAGCGATGCAGCCGGCGCAATTCGATCAGTGGACGACGCGCGTCAATCACGTTACCACGTCCCCCGCACTAGGTGAAAGCTACTGGTCTCTTCGACGTCGTCCAGGCCCAGGGGCACTTCGATGCCTGCGGCAGTGACAGCAAGGTAGGAACCGTTGCCCCAGCCGGTTGAGGTGGGATTGTTGATCGCCTCAATTTGCAATTCCATGAGGCTCTCAGTCATCGAATTGCCATAGTTGCTACGGCGTCGATTCGACTCGATGTAGCCTGGGGGGAGTTCCGCCAGGTTCTCTGTGAGCAGGCGACGCAACGTGGCAGCTGCCTCGTTATGCTCGCAGGGCTTCAACGATGTCGGCTTGTCAGGCTCGATCTGTTCACCGAGGAAGAAGTTTCCCTGATGGTCTTGCACAATGAGGTTCAGCACGCTGGTCCCCAATTGGTTGGTAACCGTCAGCCCTTCAGGGGTTGGTTCGAAGCCCAGACGTTTATTTGATGGGCGTGCAGTCACAGCCAAATACTGCGTCGGTGTGCGTGAGCCGAGCCAGCCTCCCTTGAGCCGCTGCTGACCGGTCCACTCAAGCGTGCGCTGTTGCGTGTTATTGCGCCGACCGAAAGGTGTGTAGTCGCTCTGTGACGACTGAATCGGATAGACGGTCGTATCTTTGGGCATTTGCAATCCCTCGGAAGGCGCTATCCCAGCGTAGTAAGACAAGCGGGCCCATCCTGCCGCCTCGCGCGCCACCTGATCCAACATGGTGACGCTTCGCACCCGCACGCGTGCGCCGATTCCATCGACGAGAAATCCGTAGGCAAACAGGACCAAAGTGGTTACCAAGGCCGCCAGCGGCACGGTGAGTAGCAGTACTGGCAACTGGTTGCGATGTCGCAGGAGCCAATAATTCACCGGACCGATTCCGATCACAAACAGAGAAATGAGCAGTTGGAACTCGCCGACGGGGGCCGCGCCCACATCGGCAATCAGCCAGTTATGAAAGTGCGGGTTCCCGCTTGCCGGATCGTTGCCATGGCGGACTGTCCAGCGGAGATTCGCCGGTAACGCACAGCGCGACATTGCCCGCGAAACGGGCGATTGCCTTGAACGTCGTGTCGGTTCGGTTTCTTGCAGGGCCACAATCGTCCCTAGGCCGTACGCACGCGCCACGAACCACCGCCGACTATCGACCGCCGTATCCGGAAACTTGCTGTCCATGATTTCCGGGAGCGTCAGTTTCGCGTCGTCCGCAGATCCATCCATCGTGAGGTCGACGAGCGTTTCGAGGCGCGGTCGGCCCGTCGTCCTGAGTTTGACGTATTGCCAATCTGCTAGTGGGGCGACACCCTCCGCGGCGTCGCCTGCTTCGTCCGTCGACTTGGGCGAAATAATTTGGTGCAGTGTGGGGAGGTCCACAAAATCTTCGCCAGCGTCCATGATCCACAGGTTGCCTCCAGCACGCACCCACCTGAGTAGCGCTTCCAGCTTCTCTGGCGAACTCACACGCAGCACCTCTAGCGAGTCGACGGTTGTGGTGAACACATCAAGCGTTGAATAGCCTACCCACGTGTCCGGTAGATCGGCGGGGCTGAAACGTTGATCCTCCACGGCTGTACTCATGACCGACGCGACCAGCGACGCGCCAGCGCGGTTCCAATTCAGCTGCGCTCCGCCAAGTTGGCCGACGGCGATTGCCCCATTAGCACCTGCGTTGTAAGCCACCGCCGGCGGCGACAGGTCTTTGTCCTTCACGCCGTCAATCCAGATCGTCCAACCCAAAGCGTTCCAGTCGATGTACTGCGGGACCAAGAGTTCCGCGGTTGCACTTGCTGCGCCTTGAGGCAGTTCGAAATCGTGTTCTACGAGGATTTCCCGATTCTCGGTGCGCCATGAGCCCGCGAAGAACTGGATGGTTATCTGCGTGTCGGCGGTGGCCGCCTTGGCCATGCTTGCCGTCACGCGCACTGGGCGGTAGCCTCGGTTGCCCACCCAGTTGCAATCCACTTGAATCTGAATTCCCGACTGCTTGGAATACCCGGCTGTGTTCCTCGCCGTTTGAGGCAGCACGACGGCGTTCCCGCTGATCGCTTGTGCCACGTCCGTTGTGGCAGTCAGAGCGCTCAGAACGCAGGCACAAACATAGATCAGTCGATTGATGCACCTGAAGAAATCCACAAACCGGTGGTTGCTGTCTTGGCGGTGTGATTTCATAGGTTGAGATTCTCAGGCCGCGACTGCTAACTGGCACCGCTCGTACTGGAAGGGGATTGCTCATCGGGCGTCGATTGCACGCCACCGCGACTCGTCCTGGCTGGTGTTTGTTGCGCGGACACCAAGCTGCTGAAGCCCATGGCGAGCAGATACGTGATCCCGTGAAACAGCAGGATCACCGCTAAACTGATCACACCTACCGAAACCACGATCGCCCAAGGCTGCTGACGGTATGCCTGGCCAAGAATCAGAAAGAACACCGCGCAGCTGCTCACCGCAATGAGCGACGCGCGGAGAGAGTATTGTGGCAAAAGCATAGACCCGATTGTCTCAGATCGGACTGGTGGCTGGCAAGCAAGCCGCGAATAAGTCGACAAAAAAATGATTCGACCTCTGCAACATTGGCAACTGACGAATTGTCCAATGCTTGTGCATAGTTTCGTGCGGTCGCAACGCTTCCTGGGGAAAAAAGTCCCTGTTATTGTAAGAATCTGACCGTTAGCATGGATTCTCAGTTGATTCTACGCGGCAGAACGCGTCTTCCGGGAAATCCAGCAAGCACGAAGAGGGTCGAGTTGTACTCCAAGAATCCCATCCGTATGAGGAGCCTTTCGCTCGCTATCTGCACGTTATTGCTCGCTTCATTCGAATTCGTCAACAGCGTGCAGGCGGCGGCTCAAGCGGAAGCGTACGTGGGGCAGCCTTTTGGAGTGGGCCGCGTCACGGTCGATGTCCTGCGTGGAGAGCCCGTCGTACCGCTGAGTGACGAGCGATTTACGATCCTGGAAGCCACCGGCAGAACCTTTTACCCGGTACTGAAGCAAGAACCAGTCCGTCGACTGATTCGCAACTTGCTGGATATGGACGCACCGCGGAAGGTTTCAATCTATTTTCTCTTTCGCGGCGACCAACCGTTCGACCTCTCGTCGTTCACACCGTACGAGCAGGGCGTCCGCGTCAGGCCCATTGCCAATGCGGCCGCCCATCGTCGGCTGCTCAATCAATGGTGGGAACAGTATACGAAGCGTCACCAAGGGTTGCTCGAAGATGGTTCGTACCCACCTGTCGCGGAGAACTTCCTAGTTGCATCCCTCTCACGTCGGCTCGGTTTGCGGATTCCGGAACCGAGGCGTGGCCTTCTCGCGATGCAGTCAGATCAACCCAACCCGCTTGAATATCTGCTGGTGAACGAGGCTCATACGCTCCGCGTCGATCGCGAGATGCTCGCCGAGCAAGCGGACGAGCCAGGTGCGCTCACTGAACTGCCAGAGCCAGTGCGCTGGCCCGACACGCCCGACGCCGAGGATGCGCTGGAGGAAGTCGCCATCGAGGATTTGGCGCAACGTGTCCCAGAGGAGTGTTTTTACGTTCGGTTTGGCACGTTCTCCAACTATCTTTGGTTTCGTGACCTCAACAAGAAGTGGCAGGGTGATCTAGGCAACATGATTCGCCGTCGGGGAATCGTACGCGGCGCAAACCAACGCATCCAGCAGCAACTGTCGCTGAAGGACAATGTGCTGGCGAAAATTGTGGGCCCCAAAGTCATCGGCGACGCGGCACTGATTGGTTTCGACCCTTACGTGCAGCAAGGCGCTGCCATCGGAGTCGTCTTCGTCGCGAAAAACGAGTTTCTGCTGGCCACCGACCTGCAAAACCAGCGTCGTTCGTCGTTGACGAAGTTTAAAGACGCCACCGAAGAGACATTAACGATTGAAGGGCAATCGGTTTCATTGATTTCCAATCCGGCAGGCGAAGTCCGCTCGTATCATGTGCAGGATGGCGGAGTTCATCTCGTGGCTACGTCGCGTAAACTCATCGAGCGTTTCTTGCAAGCGAGCGCGGGGACAAAATCACTGGCGAATCTGACGAGCTTTCGACGGGCGCGACAGCGGTTCCCCCTCGAACGACAAGATGAGATGTTCGCTTTCGTGCCGGAGCGGTTCTGGCAGAACCTCAGTAGTCCACGTTACATCATCGAAAACGCCCGCCGTATGCGATCTGTCCGTGAGCCGGTGCTGTTGGAATTAGCCGGTTACGCGGCGCAGATAGAGGCGGAGCCTGCGGCGGCGAAAGACCAAGTTGATTCATCGCAGATTCTGCCCGCCAACTTCGCAGCGCGGACTGACGGTAGCGAGCGGTTGGAAGTGGACGGAGAATCCCGCGATTCGCTCCGCGGCAAGCCTGGTTATTTTGCGCCCATCGCAGATGTTGACATCGAATCGGTTTCCGAGGCGGAAGTTGCATTGTTTAAGCGTTTTGCCCAGTTGCATGCTACTGGTGTGGGAAGGATGCCTCCAATCGCGGTGGCGCTGCAGCGTTTTCCAGGAGAGCCGGGCGAGCCAGAAACAATTACTGTGGACGCATGGGCTCAAGGCTTGCTGCGTGAAACGCTCGGCAAGTTCGCCACGTGGATCGGACAGCCTTCCGAAACTCGCATGCAGCCGATCGATGGGAACCTGTTCGCTGCTGAGGCGGTCGTCGAGTTACCTGGGTTGCTAGGCGATACCGAAGGTGGTGAACTGCACGTGTTTGGTGCCCTGCGAGACTTTCGCTCAGCGTTGACTGTTAAGCGCGGCGCGGTCCAACCCGCCGGTCCGCCCGCCGAGTTAGTGCGCGGGTACATTGGCTCCTGGCCGAAGCCCGGGCTGCTACGCTGGTTCACCAACGACGAACCCGCCCAAGGTCCTGACCCGCAGCCGGTCGGAGCAGATTTATGGCAGGCCAAACAGGATGACTATCTGTTGATTTCGTTCAAGCCGGACGTAATTAATCAGGTCCTTCCTCAACTAGACCGCGTGCCAGCCGAGCGACCCGCCCAAGTTTGGGTCACGCTGCAAGACCTCACCGGCACGCAGATGGCCGAAAATGTCAATGCGTTTGGTTACATGCGCACGCGCGAGACGTCGGCTGCAGGCAGTCGGATGATGAACGCACTCGCCAACCAGCTGCGCGTCCCCCGACATCAATGTCGCGAAGTGGCCGAAAGACTGATTGATGGTGAATTCGTCTGTCCTTTGGGAGGAGAGTATCAGCTCTACGAACCCAGACGCAGTCTGGAAACATGGGCTTCCACCGCGCTGCCCGAGTCGAATCGGTTTTCGTTGACCGAGGTGCCCGAGGACTTCCAGTTGCCCTTGCTCGAATGGTTTCGTGGGCTGTCGGGTGATCTGACTCTCGACGAACAAGGTCTCAGCGCGCATGTGGAAGTCAAGATGTCCGACGCGGCATTGCCATGAATGACGCACGTCCTCGTTACACGCAGCGGGAGTTTCCGCCGTACTCTTACGTGCCCGGCCACGCGCCGCATCCGGTGAGCGATCCAGCGGGACACATGCACGGAGAAGAGCACGAAGTCGCTGAAGCCCTCGATCCGGCAACCTGGCGTGATTCTGAGGAGTATCTGTACGGCTGCGACTTATTCAATCACGGCTACTATTGGGAGGCGCACGAAGCGTGGGAATCGTTGTGGCACGCGGCGGGACGGCGTGGCGAAGTTGCCGACTTCTTGAAGGGACTGATAAAGACGGCCGCCGCAGCGGTGAAAGCTCGCGAAGGTAATCCACGCGGGGTGTCCAGGCATGCCACGCGTGCGCTTGAACTCTTGGGAAGTGTGCGAGACCTTAGCTTCGCCGGTTTGAAGATTCCCAGCGTGAAGGCGCAGGCGGAAACGCTAAAAGCTGCGGCCGACCAGTACGATCGACCGCAGCCAGAGCTGTTATTGAGCTTGATTCTTGAGCCGTGCGAAGGCTAGGCAAGCGAGATTTTCTTGCTGCGATTCTGCTCGTCAATGCGGATTTTGTCTTCGCGTGCCAGCCAACCCAGCGCTTGCATCACGCGGTCGCGCGGGGCATCGACTTCTTTAGTGAGCTGCGTAATTGTGAGCTGGCCGTGTTCAAGCAGCGTATGCCAAACTTCGCCAGCGGTCTCACCGATCTGCTCGATGATCGAGTTGGATTCTACAGTAGCCATCGTGGACCTCTACGAATTTTCAGGGAGCGTCAAACCACTCAAATATGCGTTATTGATACGAACTCGCAGCCGGGACACGCCACCGGATGTCGTCCCACCGCAGATTCGGTTGCAGATTGTGCCGATTATAGCGGCCTACCCAAAACCAACGAATGTCAGTTTTTAGCGGTCAGTGAAGGCTCAAACAGCTCGCCTGCTACGCTGTGCTTCATGCAACAATTGTCCGGCGCGGTACGAACTGCGGACCAGCGGTCCCGCAGCAACGCCAAGAAATCCCATCGCGCGAGCTTCTTCATCCCAGCGATCGAATTGTGCTGGCGTTACGTAGCGATCCACGGGGACGAACCTAGTCCCCGGGCGGCCAGGGGCGAGATACTGGCCAAGCGTGAGCAGCTCAACGCCCACGGAGCGGAGTTGACGCATCGCATCAGTAACTTCGACGTCGTTTTCACCGAGACCCACCATGAGGCTGCTCTTCGTCCAGCCGTCTGGGCGCGCTGCTTTGGCACGACGCAATACCTCTAAGCTCTGCTCGAACGAAGCGCGTGGGTCGCGCACTTCGCTATCGAGTCGCGGGACACACTCGACGTTATGCGCGAAGACGGCAAGCGGACTGTCGTCCAACAATGACTCCAACGCCTGCCAGTTGCCATCGAGGTCGCTGCAGAGTAGTTCGATGCCGATTGAAGGCAAACGCCGGCGCACCGCCTCGATGCATGCGCGATAGTGGGCGGCTCCGCCGTCGGGTTGGTCATCGCGGTTCACGACAGTGATCACAACGTAATCGAGTCCCATCCGCTCGACCGCCTCGGCAAGTCGCTCCGGTTCGTCCCCGTCGAGTGGCTTGGGCTGCTTCAAGGTCTCGACGGAGCAGAATCGACAGCCACGCGTGCATTCCTTGCCGGCGATCATGAACGTCGCGGTGCCGCGCGCCCAACAATCGTGAATGTTCGGGCAACGTGCCTCTTCGCACACGGTGTGCAGCTCGTTGCCCTCGACAATGTTCAGTGTGCCGTTGAATGTCGTCTGCGCGCCACCGGCGGGCAGATTGACACGCAGCCATTCGGGCAGACGTGCACGACCGTTGGGCAGCACGCCGCGTGCATTGGGAACGTCAGGCGGGGCAGGTTGGGACACAGCAGCTCAATTCCGGTTAGCAAGCGATGAATGTTGCCATTATACCGGATCGCGGTCAGCCGGTTAGTCCTTCGAACAGCGGCGTCGACAGATAGCGTTCGCCAAGACTGCACATGATCGTGACAATCTTCTTGCCGGCCATCTCCGGACGGGCCGCAACTTTTGCGGCGGCACACATGTTCGCGCCGCTACTGATGCCGCCCATGATGCCCTCCTCCTTGGCAAGTTTGCGCGCCCACAAGAAGGCTTCTTCGTTGCTGACCGTGACCGTCTCGTCGACAATCGAGGTGTCGAGGTTGCCGGGAATGAACCCGGCACCGATGCCCTGAATCTTATGCGGACCGGGATCGCCGCCGCTGATCACTGGTGAGTCGGTCGGCTCGACGGCGATCGCCTTGAAATCAGCGTTCTTGCCCTTGAGGAATCGGCTGGACCCGGTGATCGTGCCACCAGTCCCAACGCCGGCGACAATGGCATCGATGTCGTGGCCGGAGTCTTCCCAGATTTCCGGGCCGGTGGTCGCTTCGTGAATCGCGGGATTCGCCGGATTATCGAATTGGCTGGGCATCCAACAGTTGTCACCAGCAGACATTTCCCCCGCCTTCTCGATGGCGGCCTTCATCCCGCCTGCGGCAGGCGTCAGTACCAGGTCGGCACCCATCGCGCGAAGTAGTGCACGACGCTCAAGCGACATCGACTCGGGCATAGTGAGGGTGAGTTTGTATCCCTTTGCCGCACAGACGAACGCCAACGCGATACCCGTATTGCCACTGGTCGGCTCGATGATGTGTGTGTCGGCGTTAATCTTGCCGTCGCGCTCACCAGCAGCGATCATCGCGGCGCCGATCCGGTCCTTCACACTGTTGAGCGGCTGAAAGAACTCGCACTTCGCGTACACCGTCGCGTGACCTTCGGGCACCAATCGATTGATGCGGATCATGGGAGTTTCGCCGATCGCCTCGGCCGCGTTTTGATAGAACTTGTTTCTGGGCATCGTTGAACCTGGGTGGACTAGAAGTTGGTTGTTCTGAACTCAAGTTGTGTAGCGCCGTGGATTATCGCTATTCAACGCGTGCGGGCAACCCCAAGATAGATGGTAGCCACGCTGCTTGGATGGCCGGTTAGCTCAACGACGTCGGCTGCACGCGATGAAAGCTGCGACCGCTGCCAGCGCCGAAGTGGTTGGCTCTGGCACGGCTGATGCAGCAATGGAAGGAGTTGCTTCGCCGTAGTTACTCGTCCAATTGGCCCGATCGGCAGCCCCATACACGCCGGCCGGATTCTGTTGCCACAATAAGAAATCGGAGCCATCGACACTGCCGTTTCCGTCCAGGTCGCCGGGAGTCAAAGCCGTCGCATCGAGGCGGACGTCGTCGAAATCGACTTCTATGTCCGAGAGCGGAAACGACGGATCAAGCTGATTGAGATTCACGAGGCGAATGCCAAGCTCTTCGCCGAGTTGCGAATGTTCCGCACCGGTGACGAAGGTGACTGTGCTGGTGCCCCACTGGCCATCGTCAATGGATACGCCCAGCGTATCGTTGTCTGATTCAAGATTCTGTTGGACGCCGGCGGCGTCCTCGGTGAACAAATCGACTCGATACCCGGGAAAGCCCGCCAAAGGGAAGAACTCACCGCTCATCGCCGTGGCGGAAGCAATGTTGCCGATCTCGACTTCGAGCGTATAACGTGTGTGCGGCTGCAGCGTCTCGGTGAGGACTTGCTCCATGCCGTACTCACCTTGGCCATCACTGCCTTGGAAGTTAAATGCGATCCCCACGCGCTGGCCTTCCGCGGCGCCGTCGGGAAAATTTGCAAATACTCCCGGGCTGCCAATCGGGTCAGGCTCGAACGGCGTGAGGGTACCAATGTAGAACGTGCCGCCTATACCTCCGCCGGTGATGTTCTCTGGATCGTACAGGTCCCAGCCATTGAGCGGGCCAAACGTAAACTCATTGAACGGCGATTCCCCGCTGATGTCCTCAAAACCAGGATTGGTCACGGCAAGCGGGGCTGCGCCCACGGACGAGACCAAACCCGTCATCAGCGAGATGCAAATCACGGTCGTTAGTCGCATCGTTTTTAAACTTCAATACTGGGTAGTGCCAATATGAGATGGCCGTCTGGAGCAGCCCTCTACCTACCCATCAGTTTCTATTGCGTCAGGCCGACACGAGTTGCAAAAAAAATGATCATTGAAAGGTCGAGGTACGCGAGCCGCTGCGATAGCCACTTATCTGGTGCTCGCCCGGGCCTCAGTCCTACGTGCACCGGCCGAATCCGCCTCCGCCCGGCGTCTTGATAATCAATTCATCGCCCGCCTCGACGTCAAATTCGCAAATGCCTGGTAGCGTAACCACCTCGCCGTTCGCTCGCCGGAGACTGTTCTCCCCGATCTCACCTGGTGAGCCGCCGCTGGCTCCATAAGGTGGATGCTCACCTCGTCGTCCGGTGATCAGCGATACTTGCAGCGGTTCTAGGAATTCGAGCTTTCGCACCACGCCATCACCGCCGCGGTATTTTCCCTCGCCACTGGAGTTGCGGCGGATGCTGAATTCCCACAGTCGTACTGGGTGGCGGCGCTCGAGGATCTCCGTGTCGGTCGCGCGCGTGTTGGTCATGTGAATCTGCACCGCGTCGGCTCCCGGACCGTCAGCAGAGGCGCCGGAACCGCCGGCGATCGTTTCGTAATAGCCGAACGAGCCGTTGCCGAACAGAACGTTGTTCATCGTCCCCTGGCTCGCCCCAGCGATTCCCAATGCGCCCAGCAACACGTCGACCACGCGTTGCGACGTTTCCACATTTCCCGCCGCAACTGCTGGGGTGGTCTCTGGGGTGTCGCCGGGTTCCGGATTCAGAAGGCATGTCGGCAGGCGGATCTCGACCGCGCGAAGCGCTCCCTCGTTGAGCGGTATGTCCTCGTCGACCAGTAGTCGCAACACGTAAAGCACCGCTGCCGTGACGATTGCGCGGTTTGCATTCAGATTTCCAGCGACGGTCGGTGCCGTCCCCTGGAAGTCGATGATCGCTGCTGGCTGACCCGCGCCGCCCAGGAACTCAAGCTTCACGCAGATCGGCACGCTCGCGCCGTCGGCCGTTTCCAGGTAGTCGGTGAACTCACATTCGTCGAGATTCAGTTGATGGAGCGCTTGCCGAACCTTTGTTTCTGCCGCTTGCTGGATGCCTAACACTTGCGACTGCAGCGTCTCAAACGAGTACTGCTCGACCAGCTTCAGTAGATCGTCGGCACCTTGCCGGTTGGCGGCGACCTGGGCGCGCAGATCGGCCAGATTTTCGTCGACGCGGCGCGAAGGGTAGGGGGCGGCAGTGAGAAGCGTCCGCAACTCGTGCTCGTGCGACACGCCCGCCTCGACCAACGCAAAGTTGGAGACCAGCACTCCCTCTTCGCCGAGGTGCTTCGAGCCGGGTGGCATCGAGCCGGGGCGGATGCCACCAATCTCGGCGTGATGGGCGCGGCACGCAGTGAAAAACAGCAGCTTACCGGTGTTGGGATCGTGCACCGGTGAAACAACCGTGATGTCAGGCAGGTGCGAACCACCACGATACGGATCATTCGTCACGTACACATCACCCGCGCTCATCTGCGGACGTTCGGCGAGGATTGCCCGAACCGTCGTTCCCATCGCCCCGAGATGTACTGGCACATGAGGTGCATTGGCAATCAGCTCGCCGCTGGCGGTGAACACCGCGCAACTGTAGTCGAGCCGTTCCTTCACGTTCACGCTGCTGGCCGTGCGACGCAAGACATGCCCCATTTGCTCGGCGATGCCGGCGAAGAGATTGTTGAACACTTCCAGCATCACGGCAGCGGACGTTGACGGTTCTGAGATCGACCCGCTGCCGCCGTCCTGGGCCGT
>JANQQA010000284.1 GCA_028285205.1 Bythopirellula sp.
TAGTACGAGTGGCGGTGCCCAGTTTCGCCAGCCCAGAGCATGCGCCTCACCGAGTGTTGGGCCAATTGGACCCCAAAACGGTCTTATAGCAACCATTCCAGCCACGACCACGAACACCGTGTTGGCCGCAAACAGTGTGACCACCGCGAGCGTGCCCCAAGCGGGTAGCTTCCAAGCGGATTCGTAGGCAAGCTCTTTGGCGAGAAATCCGCCGACAGGCGGGAGGCCTGCCATCGACGCGGCCGCAAATGCCGCAGCTCCACACAGCCACGGTAGCACACCCGACAGGCCACGCAGGGCACGAACGTCGCGCGTGCCGGTTGCGTGGTCAATTCCACCAGCGACGAGAAACAGGGCCCCTTTGTAGAGCGCGTGGCACAACAGAAAAACGACAGCCGCCTGAGTCGCCAGCGGTGTGCCTAGTGCGATTAGCAACATCAACGTTCCCAGGGCACCGATTGTTGAGTACGCCAGGACCTTCTTCAAATCGGTTTGGCTAATCGCCATCACACCGCCCACAAGTGCTGTCACTCCGCCAACCACCGCAACGGTAGTCGACCATAGCGGTTCATTGCCAAAGATCGCCTGCAGCCGAGCTACGAGGTAGACGCCGGCTTTGACCATCGTGGCGGAGTGGAGGTACGCACTCACCGGCGTGGGCGCAGCCATGGCATTTGGAAGCCAGAAGTGGAATGGAAACTGTGCCGACTTCGTAAACGCGCCCAACAAGATCAGTAGAATAATTGGGGTCCGCAACGGGTGCCGGCAGATCTCTTCAGACCGGCCAATCAGCTCGGAGAGTTCGAAGCTCCCGCCCGCGATGCCCAACATCACTAAACCGGCCAGCAACAATAGCCCGCCCAGCCCCGTGACCAACAACGCCTGCAGTGCTGCGTCTCGAGCCTGCTGCTTCTCATGCTCGAAGCCAATGAGCATGTACGACGTGATGCTTGTCAGCTCCCAAAACACGAACAACGTGATTACGTTGTCGGCCAACACCAAGCCGAGCATAGCGCCGATGAATAGCACCAACCAGAAGTAAAGTCGGACCAAGTTGGCATGCCCTGCGAAGTAACCCGCTGCGTAAACAAGAACAAGTGATCCGATTCCCGAGATCAAGATCGTGAATAGCACACCCAGGCCATCCAGCTGAAATGACAAGCGGATACCAAGCGACGGAACCCAGGCCCATGCTAGTTGAATCGCACCATCCTTCGCAGCGGGAATGCTCCACGCCGCCAGGCACGCCGCTAGCAGCAATACTCCGGGTAGAAGCCAATCTAAACACGCCACCACCCATGAGTTCTGGCCCTGGGGTGGAGCGGTTTGCGCATGGATACCCTCTGTCTGAAAGGAATCGGCCACAGAGTTATTTGGGGGGAAGTTTGGGCAGAGATTTAATCTGTCGGAGGGGTAACAGCGCATCGCGAAACGAAGCACGGCAGGAGGTACATAACGTCGCGCATCTATGTGAGACAGTAGTATAGCAATTCGACCTATAGGAAGCGACCATGAGTCCGTAGGCTTTGCTCAAGTCGTGAGAATGATTAGTTTGCGTTTGAAACTCGACCAGGTTTCGGCGAAGAAGTGAACCTGAAGATTTTTCGCGGATTCGAGGCGCAGGGAATTCAGTTCCCACTTCCACAGCGGCATTCGTATTGGAAAACCGATAGCGAGCAAGTTCCACTCTTAAGTGAAGCTGTAGCCTGACGACGGATTCTCCTAGACTTAAACACGCGGCGGTCTGATCACCGCCAGCAGTTCAGGTATTCGAAAACGGCAGCAGTCACAGATTAACATCTTCTGCGGACTCATGTTCGCCAATCCTCTGGAGGCAATCTACTTGGAGTGATACCTCGAAAGTGATAACTGAATGAGGTCAGATTGAACTCAAAGTGGTGCCGCCAAGTCAGCCCAGAATGCGATGGATTCAAATTGACACCGCCAACTGCAGTCACCATTGTTGAGACCATGACTTATCAATTGTCAGTGATGTACTGTGAGTACTTCGTAGGATCGCTTCAATAAGATGCTGGACTAATAAAGAACAAGAAGCGCGAACTACGGCTGGCCCTTTTTGCGACTTGATCCGCATAACAGATGAGATGAACTCTACGCGTGTAATCTATCGTTGGGCGCTACCCACTGAGATTGCTATCTCAGCGCATCACGGCATGCAAAGCTAAGGAATGCATTCGACCAAAACTCGCATCTGGTCGATCGACTCTGTACGCATGCTTACCGTAAGTGTCCGCATGTCGGCACTCAGTGTAACTATGTCGGAATTAGGGTCGGGTGTCGACTCGATTCCACGCTCCGCATGCCTGCATTGCAACGTCCACGAGCTTCCGAGTACTGGATTCGTCGCGTTCAGCATATCCGTGTCGCCGATAATGCCGAGTATTCTCCCTGGGAATGTCGCGCTACCACGGACGATCTTTCGTCCACTCTCTGGCGAGTAGTGCAACAGATAGCTATGCACATGTGTCCCGGCGGGTAGTGTTGCTCGCGGCAGCTCTAAGGATTTGTAGTTTCCTGGGCGCGTGTGGTGAACACGCACGTCAACGGGCAGCCGATGGTATGCGTTTTCGAGGAACAAGTTGACCTTCGCATCATCAACGTAAGCTCGATAACCCAAGGACTCGGGATGCTCAGGGTTGTACGAGATACTGCCACTAGTTCGAGGCTCCAGCAGACTGGATTCTTCTACCATTAGATTCGCTTGATCCGACGCCCTGGCATCGTAGGTTGCTAGTTGGCCAGCGGTAAGCTCTGCGGAGTCGTTATCGGACTCGACACGTACTCGTCCCTCCATCACATGAATTCGCGATACACCGTCATCGGTGACGTTGAGCTCAAAGCCTGTACCAAGATCGATGACCGTAAGATCCGGTGCACGTACTTTGAACCCGTGTGCCTCATTCGGCACGTGAGCGGTTACACTCCCCAGTTCAAGTTGGGATTCGTCAGACGACACCGCGCGAAATCGAGCGGGCCCACGGATCAGAACTAGTGCCTTGCTGTGAAACGCAAGTTTCACAGCACCTTGCTCCAACTCGATCCAGTTATCGCCAACGCTGTCGCCGATTCCGTATGCCGCGCCATTTGCCCACGTCGCGTCTTCCACAGCGACTATCGACGCATGCGAGCCGTTGCGAAAGAACCAAATGCCGGCGAGCAAAAACAGTGACGCAGCCATCGCGAGCCCAGCATGTGCCCATGACGTTTTCAATCGGTCAACTGCTCTTCTCGTTGTCCAAGATGATCGGGGAGGGCGATCAGTCGGGTTGGGATTGGTATCCCTCGATCGAACGCTGTGAGGTCCGCGCGAACTTGCGTTAGAGGTGCCCTTCTCAGCATGCCTTTTTTCAGCCGATTGTGTTGCTTCTTCGTCAACCTTGCCCTTGACGATCTTTACATTATGAGCGCTGAGTGTGTCATACCCGGTGTTGCCCGCCAATTGCGAATCGCTGTGTGTCAGTTGCGTGCGTGCAGATCGCTGTTCCAGTAGTGCTTCCAACGCTACGAAATCAATGTATTCTTCGCGCGCCGCTTCGCTGCCTCCGAGAATACTCTCGAGCTTCCGCCGCGTAGCTTCATCTAACCCGGAGTCGCACGCCGTTGACAACAGCTTGCGCAAGTGCAGTGGATCCGATGAGCTGACGTGGGACTGTTGCTTATCTGGCATCTCGACTATCCCGTCTCAACAGGAGAAGCTATTGAATCAATCACTTAGCTTTGGGCGACCTGCTGCAGTTTATGTTGAATACAATCCATCAAAGCATTTCGCACGCGGTGCAGAATCACTGAGATCGCTCCCGGAGTTTTGCCTGCTGATTTGGCAATTTCCGCGACCGATCCCCCGGGTCGATATCTTGACATGAGGATCTCACGTTGATTGGAGCCCAGGCGTGCAAGACACTCTTCCAACGCCTCACTGCGTTGATCTAGGCTGGCACCGATACGCTCTGATCGTGCGGCAATTAGTGCCAGCAGTTCGTCACTAAACATGTGCCGATCTCTCTGCTTCCGTCTCCGTTCCGCCAAGACTTCGTAAAACGCAATTTTGCAGGCCCACGCGCCGAATGCTGTGCCAGGCTCATATTCGTTCTTCTTCTCTAGTAGTATCAGGTTGGTCTGCTGCAGGACGTCGTGCGCGCGTTCCTTGTCAAACATCAACGATAGAATGTACGCGTGTAGTCGGCTTTGGCAGTTGATCATTTCTAATACGAATTCGTCCTCGCGTCCGCCACTCTCTCCTGTCTCTCCGTCAGGCTGTGTATGCCGATCCGCCATCAGATTTATGCCTTTGGATGAGGTTTTGGAAACCGTTGGAAACTACCGCCAAAGTCCAGCAGGCCAAAACACTAGCCTCACGCTTGTCTGCAGTCGTGGTGCAGGCCCGAAGACTAACGCGATTAAACTCCGCGAGCTGAGCGGAATCTTACCTCAAATTAAGTTTTTGGCCCGTTTTCCGGTTCGAATTATCAAGCAAAGTCCAGCAGTCAGTCACTTTCGCGAGAGCCGCAAATTGTGCGGCAACACGTCAACCGAGCTAACCACTTACAGTGAAGTGACTTAGCCCGATTCCGGAAAAATGAAGGTGATATCTTCGTAAGAATCTCTTCATCGGCCGGAGTACTGAACCCGAACGTCCTTGTCGCGACACTCGTCATCGGTCTATCTGGAGGACCTGCTCGATGATATCAACAAAACAATCCGCGATCGTCCGTCGGACCGGAGAAGATCGTGGCTTTACGCTCGTTGAGTTGTTGGTGGTGATCGCCATCATCGGAGTCTTAATAGCGTTGCTTTTGCCAGCCGTACAGGCGGCACGGGAGGCGGCTCGCCGTTCACAATGTACGAATAATATTCGGCAACTGGGCATTGCCTTGCAAAACTACCATTCGGCCAAAAATGAGTTTCCGCCCGGCAGTTATGGCGACCGCACACTGAATGATCCGACACAACGACGCACATCATCAATACCTGGAACGCCTGGTTTCCTGCCCGCGACACCACATCACGTTTATCTGCTTCCCTTTTTGGAAGAGTCGGCTCGTTTTGCTGCCTACGATCGTGACCTCGATTGGGACCGTCAGCCGCGCGCGGTGCTTGAACAAATCACGACAGCGTTACCGACTTACCAATGTCCTAGCGACCTTGGTCAAACGATGGATGCGACGCAGGGTGGTCCTGCAAATTCTAGCAATCTCGGTGATCACAAAGGCAGCTATGGTGTCAATTGGGGGCAGTGGGAATTTATCGATCAGTTTGATCAGACCGTTCTCGGAGAAGCCACTAACCAGGTCATCGCAGAGGATCACTACCGCGCGCCGTTCGGTGCAAGCTGGGGTGCCAAGATCGGACAGATTGTTGACGGGACGACCAATACCTTCGCAATGTTTGAGATGCTCCAGACACCATCTGAAGAAAACAGAGTCGATCGACGAGCGCGGATCTGGAACCACCTAGCTGGCACGTATCAGATTACGACGCAGTTTCTACCAAATTCCGATGAAATCGAGAGTGATCAATCGATTTGCGAAAGTCGACCTGATCAGAGAATCCCGTGCAAACGAACCACTACTGACAATATCATGCATCTCACGGCGCGTAGTCGGCATCCAGGTGGGATTCATGCGGCAATGTGTGATGGATCGGCGCAGTTCATCACGGATGACATTGATCTGCTGCTCTACAAAGGACTTAGTTCGATTGATGGCACAGAGATCGTCCAACTTCCTTAGTCGATTTTGCCTCGGGAAACCCAGGCAATCAACTTTTCTCTTCAACGAGGACATAAGACTGATGAACAGGCTAGCTACTACTTTTTTCACATTCGCGGCTTTGTGCGGATTGCTGTACGAGCAGCAAGTTGCCGCCCAGACGGTTCTGTACTCCGATTCGTTCGCCCGCACGACGGGCAGCGGAGATCCAAATGGCAAACCAGCTGATCCCGATAACTTCTCCGAGTGGGGTGACAACGATAACGCTCTGGGCGGGACACTCGTAAACACTTGGGTCGTTGGACCAACACGCGGCGGAGGTGCCAACCAAGTTACCGATGGTGAGTTGGCCTCGACGATCGAAGGCTCGGCTGTTTATCCGGTCGACATCACCTCGATGGCTCCAAACGGCTTCACGGTAGAACTCGACTTCAATCGGTTCCATCCGTTCAATGAGCCGGATCCGTTTGGAACAAATGGCGGCTTTGTGTCGATTGGATTTGGGACCAACAGCGACTCTACGCAAGGTGGTGGATTATTCACAGTCAACAACGCAGATCTCAGCATCTTGTTTCAGCAAAGCGTGGGTTCGAACCAAGGGAATACTCAAATTCACGAGGATTCCGCACTGATCGATCCATTGATGGACGGTGATCCCGGCTCGATCGATTACGGCGATCCGTTGATTGGCCACTCCGTCGAACTGACTTTGGTACCCCAAACGCCTGGGCAGTACGGTGACAGTGATACCATCGACGTAACGTTGACCATCGACGGCGGAACAGCAAACGACTTCAGTGTGTTGGGTGGTAGTGAATTTGGTGTGCTTTCGCTCGCGAGTAATGGATTCGTGCATCGCTCCTGGGACAACGTGGTCGTGACTGCACTGCCCGTGACGGGACTTCCCGGGGACCAGGACGGCGACAATGACGTTGACGGTCAAGACTTCTTGATTCTGCAACGCGACGATCCAAGTGGTATTCCGACTTGGCAGGCGAACTATCCGACTCCGATCTCTGCCGTTCAATCGGTTCCCGAGCCATCGACGGTGTTCTTGGCTGCTGCGGCCGCGCTGATGATGATTGGCGTCCGTAAATAGACGGACCTTTTCAGTTCTCTCTTTCCTCATTTTTTGCAACCTTGTCATTTTTTGGAGGGTAATGACTAATGATTCGTACGATCATGACTTGTTCGCTCAGTGTTGTAGTAGTCTGCGGCATCCAACTTGCCGACGCAGCGGCGCAAGTGATTTACTCCGACTCGTTTGATCGGGTCGAAGGAAGTGGCGACACCAACGGAAAGCCGGCAGATCCGAACAACTTTTCTGCCTGGGGTGACAACGACAATGCTCTCGGCGGCTCAGTCGTCAACACTTGGCTGGTTGGCCCCAGCCGTGGCGGTGGTGCTAACCAGGCAACGGACGGCAACCTGGCCTCGACAATTGAAGGCGGGGCACACTACGTTTTCGACGTGACGGCCGTCGCACCCAACGGCTTCACGGTTGAAGTCGACTTCAATCGGTTCCATCCATTCAACCCCGGCACCGGCAACGGCTTCTCAGCGATTGGTCTTGGTGCAGACACTGGCGCCGTCGCCGGTGGTGGCGGCTTTGTGCCGAACAACTCCGACCTTGCGTTGATCTTCCAGCAGGGTGTGGGCGCCAATACGGGCAACATGCAGATCCTTGAAGACAACGTGTTCCTACCAGGGACTGGAAACGAGGGGCCGCTGGACTATGGCGATCCCACCGTAGGGCACGCCGTGAAACTGACGCTGATTCCTGTCGTCCCCGGCGCTTACGGTGATGCTGATACGATCAACGGATCGGTCAGCGTCGACGGCGGCACGCCTTTCAATTTCAGTGTGTTGGGCGGCACCGAATTTGGCAACCTTGCACTGAGTAGCAACGGATTCGTCCATCGCGCATGGGACAACCTGGTAGTGACAGCGATTCCCGAACCAACAACGATCGCGTTAGCTGGTCTTTGCGTGATTGCTGCAGTAGCGAGACGACGTGGTCGATGACTTTAAAAAGAGCATGCCAAGTGAGTGGGCAGCACCTGGCGTGAGTCACCGACCCTCAACTGAGGGTCGGTGACCGACAAAGAACACAGACAGGTACAATTTGACGCTTGAGTTACAGAGAAATGCTTCAGAACTAATGGTCCGCAGCCACTACAGACTGTTGCGATGGTTTGCGATTTTGCTGCTGTCCTTGCCGGTCGCCGGAGCATTCGCTTCGGAATCGACCCGTCCGAATTTCCTGTTCATACTCGTTGATGACTTGGGCTGGAAAGACTTGGGGTGCTACGGGAGTACCTTCTACGAGACGCCAAGCATCGACGGCCTCGCGGCGACAGGGATGAAGTTCACCAGCGGCTACGCCAGCTGCCCCGTCTGCTCTCCCACACGAGCGAGCATTATGTCCGGCAAGTACCCGGCTCGATTGGGATTAACGGCGCACATCGGCGACGCGCAACCCCAGCATTGGAATCGCGACACGCCGTTGCTCCCGGCGAAGTACGTTGATCGCCTTGTTCTCGAAGAATCGACCGTCGCAGAAGCGTTGCACGATCATGGATACGCGACGTTTTTCGCTGGCAAGTGGCACCTTGGGTCGCAGGATACGTTCTGGCCGGAGTACCAAGGCTTCGATATCAATGTCGGCGGGTGGTTGCAAGGCGGTCCCTTTGGCGGAAAGCAGTACTTTCCGCCGTATGGAAATCCACGACTACCTGATGGACCGCCAGGTGAGCACCTTCCTGATCGCTTGGCGACCGAAACGGTCCGATTTATCGAGGCGCACCGTCACAAACCGTTTCTCGTGTACCTTTCGTTTTATTCGGTGCACGTGCCTCTGGTCGCGCGGGAAGACCTGCGTCAGAAGTATGAGCGCAAGCGGAACCCGTTTGGCGAAACGGCAACGCCGATTTGGAAAATCGAGGACGCCCTGCGTGTGCGAATGGTGCAGGAGCATGCCATCTACGCCGCTATGATCGACGCGATGGATCAAGCAGTCGGCAAAGTGCTGAATAAGCTCGACGAACTCAATCTGTCGGACAACACGGTCGTGGTCTTCACGTCGGACAATGGAGGACTTTCGACAGGGGATCGTGGAATTAGCGCCGATCAAGGCTGGCCAACCAGCAACGCACCTCTGAGAGCTGGTAAGGGCTGGCTGTACGAAGGCGGAATACGTGTTCCGTTGATCATTCGGGCTCCGGGAGTCACCAGGCCGGGGCACGAAAGCAATGAAATCGTGACCAGCACCGACTACATGCCAACTATTTTGGAATTGGCAAGCATTCCAGCAATGCCTCACCAGCATGTTGATGGGATAAGCTTAGTGCCGGCATTGAACGGTGGAAAGCTATCTCGCGACGCGGTGTTCTGGCACTACCCTCACTACGGGAATCAAGGTGGCCGGCCAGGTTCGGTGATTCGTCACGGTAGCTGGAAATTGATCGACTGGCATGGCGACGCTGCAGTCGAGCTTTATCATCTTCGCCAAGATGTCGGTGAGCAAGAGAATCTAGCCGACAAGCACACCGATATCAGTGACAACCTTATGGAAAAACTGAATCGTTGGCGCGACTCTGTGGGAGCCGTGTTGCCGCAGCCCAACACAAGATTCATCGCCGACGCAACGGCTCGTTCGGAACGCAACTAGGTATTGTACCCTCGCGTGTATTGGTGGCAAGTGACAGCGGATGGTCGAACTTAGATTCAGACCATCACAACTTGCACACGCCAAACGGAATTGGCTTCGAACTGGTGATCGATGCACCCAACTTCACAAATAGTCGCCGTTGCTTCGAGCAGTGCGTTCGTCGCACCTACGCGTCGCGTCAGTCATGGGCCTGCTGCCGCTCCCCAGCAGTGGTCTGGTCTGTGTACCGCGAGAGGGGGTCGACCGCCGAGGGGCAGGCGGTGGTGGCGCGAAATAAGCTCCGTCGACGTCGATCCGTTCGTTCTACAGGTGACGACGACTTAGTTCGCCGTGCACTCCCGATTCAACTCGTGTGGATCAGCGACGCAAAGAGACGCGGGTCGTAGCTTGCCTGCGAAAACGTCTCACCGCGTGTGAGAATCGACACCGCATCATGACTGTGAAGCGACTCCTGATGGCTGGCGACCACACGGAAATCGCCTATCCGCTCATCTCCCGCGAGCGATTCGCAGAGCAAACGCACAGCGTCCTCTACGAAGATCGGGTTCGATGCGTTCAGCTCGGCGAAGGCCTGCTCGTCCTCTCGCTTGACCATGACCTGAGTCTCAGTCGGGATTGCAGCGTTGCATAGCCCCACCACATCCTCGATCCAGAGTTGACGCTCCCCGTCGACGACAACCGATACGCGGGCGACAGATCGCTGCGAGTGAGGGGTCGCAATCTGCCCACGGGAGACACGCGCATGCTCGGAAAGCTCCAGCGAGCATGGGCAGGTCGACGAGTAGACGTAGTCGAGATGTAGAATCCGCACGCTTTCATCGCCTTGTCGAACGCTTTCCAAGGAGACGTCGTAGTACTGATAGCCCTCCAAGCCACTGCGCAGGGACGGTCGTATCATTGGAAACCGGAAGGAAAGCTGCACTCGCGCATCCTTGCTCTCAAGGTCCTTAAGATAGCTATCGAGGACGGCTTCGATCCGGTCGAAATCGAACGCCTCCCCCGCATGGCCGTAGAAGGATCGCATGATGCGGCTCATGTTGATTCCTTTCTTAGCGGCATCAAGAGAGACCGACCCGGTAATGGATGTCTCGAGGTTGAGCAGCCCGCCATCTCGCTTGCAGTAGTCGAGGGGCAGGCAAAAGTTCGAGATGCCGACGTGTTGAATTGTCGCACGGGCCCCCTTGATCAGGCTCTCCGGTCCATTCTGAAGATCCGGCAGAGTCGCCTTGTAGTCTGCATCTGCAATGAACTCCGCAGAATAGTTGCGATCGAGCGTCAGGTCCCCGCTACCGACGAACGTTGACAACCCAAGCGCCGCTGCCTCCGCCGGCGCGTTGGCAGCGAGTCGACGGAGGACGTCGAGTGCTTCCTGCGCTTCATAGGCAGTTGGCACGAGTGATGACTGCTCGGATTCTGGGGCCTTGGCGGCGAGGGCTGTAGCGAAAATATCTGTGGTGAACCTCGTTGTGTTGCGCCTCCGGCCGCAACATGATTCAGCGATTGTCGGGAAAAACCAAGTCTTTCGGTAGGTGCTATCAGCCATTGGAAGTTCTCAGGTGCCAATTTGAGATGCAGACAAAGTGAATGATGGTTTATAGACAGCGTAAACTTTTCGACAAGTGTTCAGCATTTGGCCCGTCAATGGAACGCTGATTGTCCGCGGAGCAGCTCACTGGCGGCAACCCGGTCTGCAGCAGCTTCGACTCAAGTACCTCCGGTGACTGACCAATTATACGGTGTTGTTCCAGCCGCTGTGAGTTCCAGAACTCGCGAATCGCCAGCGGTCGACCAGATCGACGATGGCGTTGACGACCAAGCAAGCTGACCTATCGCATCGAGAAACGGTCCTTTCACAAGTTCCGCTGCAGACCTTCAATTCAGTCGAGTTTGGGAAGCTGGTCTGGCGGCGTGTTCAGACCGCGCACCACGCTTGCCATCAAGATCGTGAGTGGAATCAGCGTTGATATTACCCCGCCGATGGTGCGCGCCATCGGCATGTCTGGTATGAGTGCGCCAAGAAGCAACGCGACACCCGTACAAACAGCGCACAGGAGAACCGCAGCAATCATCGCGAACGACCAGTTTATCGTCGGTTTTCCGTTTCGGGTGCCAACGAATGCAAGTCGCATGATTGAAAAAAATATATGTGAGTGAAGGCACCGCGAAGCTCAACCCAGGAGCTTGAGCGAGCCGTTAAGTTTACATTGGCGCGACCTTGCCCGCCACGAGTTCTTGGAGCACACGTCCGTAAGAAGGGCCTCTGGCGTGGCGAATCAGCGCGGGGCCACCTCTTGGGCACGGTGGTGCAATACACCGCGAGCACGAAGAGCGAGTTCTTCATGCGTTCAGCTGCTTCGACTTCGCGGAGATAGCGAAATCGCTTTGACTCACACTCCGCAAGATTTCGGACCGGATCGAAAGCCTGATTTACGGTAACCTTGTGCCGCCTTACAATCAACTCACCCTCATGTATGCATTGAGTTCAATTTCAAGTCTGCACCTCAGCACTCGCTGAACCACTGCGGTACAACGCCAAAATGACCACAACAATCGAGTCCAGAGGATTCACGTTCTCATCCGTTTCGGCTCTGGTAGCTCTTATTTCTACTGTCGTCCCGACTTGGGGCGTCGCGCAAGAATCGAATCCCGATGTGATTGAGGCGGTAAGCACCCAGGAAGCATTGATTGGCGAAGTCGCCCAAACACTTTGGGACAAGCCCGAGATCTCCCTGCAAGAGAAAGAGTCAACGGCTTATTTGCAGAGCATTCTCGATAAGAACGGATTCAAGATTATTGAAAAGGGATCGGCGGGCGTGCCAACGGCGTTCATTGCAGAGTATGGCTCTGGGAAGCCGCGATTGGGCATCATGCTTGAGTATGACGCCTTGCCCGGCTTGGGAAACAAGGCCGTGCCTTTCAAGCAGCCTAGGGAAGACGGTGTGACAGCCGGACACGGATGCGGACACAATTTGATTGGAGCGGGAGCCATAGGGGCCGCGCTAGCTCTCAAGAATCTGATGGAGTCAAACGGCACGAAGGGTACACTCCGGGTGTATGGCGGGGCCGCCGAAGAAACCGAAGGCGCAAAAGTTTATATGGCGCGAGAAGGAAAGTTTGATGATCTAAACGCGATGCTCCATTGGCATCCATCACCATTGACCGGCGTGGCCAATGTTAGAAGCTCAGCACAACAGCAGATGTACATTGAGTTCACTGGCAAGACCTCGCATGCCGCGAATACTCCGTGGCTCGGGCGCAGTGCTCTCGACGCTGTCGAACTCTTCCTACATGCAGTGAACAACATGCGCGAACACGTGAGACCAACTGCTCGAATTCACTATGTCATTCGAAATGGGGGTGAGGCACCAAACATCGTTCCGGATAAGGCGTCGGTTCAGCTTACGTTTAGGGAGGAAAGCCGCAAGGCCGTTGAAGATGGAGTCGCGTGGATTACGGATATGGCAAAGGGAGCAGGCTTGATGACGCAAACGAAGGAGTTTGTGGTCCCCTATTACGGGATGTACGATCTTCTCCCAAACACACCCCTGGCCGAGAGAATGCAGCATCACCTTGAGAATGTTGGGTCGCCCGTGTTTACCGATGAAGAGATTGAGTTTGCAAAGAAGCTCCAAGAGTCGAACGAGATTGAGCAAACTGGCTTGACGGACCGAGTTGCTCCCCTTCCTGACGAGCCGACTGTCGGTGGTAGCACCGATGTGGGGGACGTCAGTTGGCAGATTCCAACCATGGGGCTTTCGGTAGCGACGATGCCATTGGGTGTCGGCCTCCATACATGGTCTGCGACCGCTAGCCATGGCACTTCGATTGGCAAAAAGGGCGCAATAACAGCAGCGCATGTTCTGACCCTTGTTGGATGGGATGTGTTGACTGACGCGGAATTCCGCGAAGAAGTGCAATCTGACTTCGACAGCCGCACTGAAGGTTTCACCTACAAATCACCTCTCCCAGACATCATAAAGGAGCCGGTCGGTTTGCGCGATGATGAACGGAGTTACGGGAGCGTTATGGAATTGAAAGAGGCACTTCTCAACCGCACGGGCGATCATACGCTGTCGATACCCCACGGACATGACCACGCGCACGACCATCGCTAAAGCTCCTGATCTAGCCAACGCTGAAGTGGGCATACGCAGATCCGGTGCCACCTGACGTTATCGGAAATAGCAAGGACATGGAATAAGCCATTACGACGGTAGATTCTGCGCTCTGAAGTCTCCGCGGATGCATCGACTTCACTCAGGTCAAGAGCGATCAAGGGCTCAGCGGTTGTCTTCCCCGTCGGCAGATAGTGAGCGTAACGAAAACTCCATACGAGTCATAAGGCAACGCAAAAAGCACGTCGGATTCTCGTTTTAGCGCCGCTACAGATTCTTGCGTCAGAGACTTTCTCCTGCGCTTTCTGACTAGGTACTTCCAAAGTCGTTCCGCTGCCAAACGCCAATCTAGATCGCCCATCTACTACGTTGGATCTGTTGTCATTCTGACCGCAGGTGATGGAGCCGCTTGCTGCTGCGTCGTCCAGACGACGCGGCCATGATCCTATTGGTGCTCAGCGTTCTCCGAACTGGTTTCTAACGGGTAGCGTGTCGCACAATGCCTGGTAAGGTTGGGTCCTTCTCGTCGTATGGTTTGGCCCAATCCCAGGCGAGAGTGCGTTGAATCCTAAATCCATCGCCATCGTGGAGTTAGTGTTTCCGTGGTCGCTTGGTATCCGCACTCTGCTGCATCGTAGTTCGTATAAATGTGTTCCCTATCGCTCGATTGATGAGCGTTGCTATGTGTGTGTGGACGTTGCAGCTGAATAAACGCATGGACATAGCGTAGCGAGTGGCAGTCAGTTGACGCAGCGGTTGAAATAGGGTGCATATGTACATTATTACGATCCGATTCAACCGGATCTGCAAACCGCATTTGGACGTATTCCGCAGGGGAATTGGCCACTTACCGAAAGGAAGCAATGACCAGTTCGAAGAGCGCCGTTATCACCGCCGATGGAAAGAGTCCGCTCTCACGGTATGTCTCTCTGCTGATTAGTGTCCCGCGGCGGCTGAGACGCGCGATTGATCGTGACGCGGAAGCGATACGGATTCTGACTTCGTCACCACCGCTATTGGAGGCGATCAGGCGAGCTGATCGCACCTATTGGGACCGCCGATTGCAGAAGCAGAAAGACCGAGTTTTTCGTACCTCACGGATATGGACTCGTCGTGACGAGCGACGAGTTCTGCAGCGCCCCGAGTATATCGCATACCAAGAGGGACCTTTCTGGACGATCCCGGCACCG
>JANQQA010000298.1 GCA_028285205.1 Bythopirellula sp.
CGAAGTTCGGTAATCTGGAACCAACCCTCGGCGTTGGTGTGTGTCCGCCAGGTCTGCCTTCCGTTGGACAATTCAACCCGGGCGTTTGCCACACCAGCACCCGAGTCGGAGACCACTTGCCCGACAAGGATCCCACCACGCCGCAACTCTACGTCAGCGGAAGACGTACGGAACTCGTTCACGACTGTCGAGTCGTGCGCGCTGGTGTTCGGACTGGCAATTGCAAGCGAAGGCTGCAGCACGAGCGTGATTGCAGCAAGCCGAGAAAAACAAGATCCGAACTTCGACGAGTGAAATCTCGACATGCGTTCGCCCCCCCAGGCATCAAGTTTGTCGTATAGAAGAATCGAAAAGACAAAATCCGAAGGCCGAATCGTCGACCTCCGGATTTCGCTGTTAGTCTATTCCTCGCATGCTCGTTTACCGTGGCTCACGAAGCAGGCGGATCGTCGTCGTCGTCGGAAACAGCGATTGGGATCGCAATCGCGGCAGCCACTGCACCGGCGGTGATAATCGGATGCTCAGCAACCCACTGACCTGCGGCGGAGAAAGGACCACCTGGTGCAGGACCATACTGACCACGAATCACGTCGGGTCGCGACACGATGCTCAGGCCCTTGGCGGCGGCTGGTGGTGCCGTGTTAGGAGCCCAAACTCGGTAGACACCTTGGTGACCGGTGGAGGCTACGTGATAGACACCACCTTTGAGGCCTTTGGCTTCGAAACGGCCCGACTCGTCGGAAACGACACGAGCGACTTCCTTGCCACCAGCCTGCAGCGAGACGGGCGTCTTCGCCACGGCTTTACCTTGGGCGTCGACAACGCGACCAATCAGCGTCCCGCTACCTTGCAGCACAACGTCCTTAGGCGTTTGCAGCGTGCGTGTCGTCTGTTGAGGTTGCACTGGTGTAACTTCACCTGCTCCAAGCAGTTGCGGCTGTAGGAGCATCGCAGCGGTGGTCACCCCTGCTGTCACTCCCCGCATAATCTTCTCTCGATACAAAGACATTGCCAAAACTCCTTCATCCCCCAGCGTATAGAAACGAACGCAACGAACTTAACATTAAATCTATCTGCCGTACGCCTGAGCGAACGACACTTCTCGGCTCTCCAGTTCCCGGAGGGGCGGGGAGCATAGCGAAATCCCGCACCTACGCCAAGAGCATTTCACCTGGCGTGCGAGTTTCACCTACCTTCTGCTTGCTCTTGATTGTCCTTAAAACACACTACGGTGTGGCCGGCGAATCGTCGTCCACCGCCAGCGGAACGGCAATCGCGGTTGCTATCGCACCTGTCGTGATTATCGGGTGATCGGCCATCCAGCCAATGATGCCACCGCCGCACGCGCCGCGACCGTAGACACAGCCTCCACCGCAGCCACTCCCACACACGGGCGAGCCACAAACGGGAGTACCGCATCCGACGGCTCCACATCCATATTGTCCTCGGACCACGTCGGTACCTGATACCAACAGCAGCCCCCGTTGAGCCGCCGGTGGAGCCGTATTCGGTGCCCACAACCGATAGGCACTAATACGTCCTGCCGCCACCACCTGATAGACACCGCCTGTCAGTCCGTCAACTCGAAACTGACCTTGCTTGTTTGTTCGTACGCGTGCGACTTCCTTGCCGGCCTTGCCGACTGCCACTTCCACCCCGGCAATAGCAACGCCTTGCGCGTCCAACAGCTGCCCTGCGAGCGTGCCCTCAGCATGCAGCGCGACATCCCGTATCTGCCTCGATTCGTTCGTGTTGGGACCAACCCCAGGCGCAGCAGTCGCCACGGACGGCTTCAACATCCCGAATGTCAGCAGCACGGCGACGACGAATGCGAATCGTTTGGCTACCATCGAATTGTTCCATTTCATGTTGAGAAGAGAACTCACATCACTCGGCGCGGGAAAGCAAACTTGCTCTCAACCAAAACGAGCATGCGAGCGATCGGTGGGAAGTCGCAGTGCTTCTCATCCGACAGATCCTATAACTGCCCTCACTAAATTAGCGTATCGGCCAGGCTCTGCGACGTCTCAAGAGCTATATCCGAGAAAACTCGAAATGCATGCATTACCAGCGGAACCAGCACCGGTAGCCCGGAAAAAGCAGTATCGCTCCCGCAGCTTCGCTAATCTGGAAAACGTGAGAGCTTTGCCCGGTCTGCGAGATTGCGCGCGAGACAGACGATACAGGCTGATGAAAATGTACCGGCCGCAGTTACCGCCGCCACTTCTTGAAGTGGATCACCAGCTGGTGCTTGAGCCGCGGAGTCGTTTGATGCAAACGCGTGGACAACTTGCCAGGCGGATTCCCACGACGGATGTCAGCCAGGTAATGTACCAGCGCTCGGTGCACTGGTAGCGGGCCGTGGAGCATGAAGTGAACCCAGGCCCAGGAATAGCGGTACTCCGCACCGCCCATATCTGACAAATCCTCGAGCGATTCAAGTGCTTCCAACTCCGGAATCAAGCCGAATCGCAGATTCAGTCGTAGTCGCTGCAGGTGCGGATGGTCGAAGGCGCGATCGGCGGCGGGCATTTCGAAGTACTCGGCCAGTCCCTCATCGAGCCAAAGCGGCACCACTGACAGATTCGTATGCAGCAAGGCGTGCGTGCATTCGTGTCGCAGGTCGACAGCTACTTCGCGATGCCGGTACGCGTACACGCTGCCGCGACCACCACGCTGCACGTACAACGCGCGGCGGTAGGGGACCTGCGGGAAGAGTTGACGAAGCAGTTCCTGATGCCGGCGCTTATCTTCCAGCAGAAAGACGTCGATCGTCTGAGCAGCCGGTGGCACGGCGAGCGTGCGTTGCAACTCTAGCTCCAGTGCCGACAACTCCTGGAACAGCGGTTCCAGATTGCCCAGCGGAAACGACGCGTGACATTGAAACGGTCCGTAGCTTTGGTGATCGATCCAAGGACTCGCCGCGTGACAACGCATCCCGCCCAGCGCGAACTGCGAAACCGCAGCGCCGCCAAGGGCCAAGAGTTGACGTCGGGAAAAGCGGTGCATCAACCAACTTTCCTCGCGGAAAAGAAGTTTCGCCAGCCGCCACGTCGGGCGACGGCGCGAGGGCCTGCTGGAACCTCCCGCCCAGCGGCCACCAATGCCGGGTAGTTGCAGCACAGGTCCACGGCCGTCGGTTCGTCGGTGAGCTCGGCGACGCGCTGGAAAGCGCGCCCCATCAACGGCCGTCGCGATTTGATGCCATGTGCATCGGTCGCGATGAAGTGAACTAATCCTCTGGCTAGCATCCACTCACCCAGCTCTTGCGACCTCGGTCCGAACGTGCCCATCAAGCTGCCGGCCGTCACTTGCATCAGACAGCCTGCCTCTACCAAGCCGGGCAGCAAGGCCGGATCGCGGAGCAAGCCATGGTTGCGTTCCGGATGCGAGAGGATGCCGGTCATTCCCTGACGCGACAAAGACGACAACACGCCGTCCAACGGAAAGTACAACTCGTGCGGCAATTCGAGGAGGACATGCGTGCGGCGATCGCCCAACGACATCACCTCGCCGATAGCTAAACCTTCGACCATGCCATCTTCGATGCGAACATCGCCGCCCGGCATTACTTGCAGTGGGATGCCATGTTGATTGAGCACTTCTTGCAACTGTGTCGTTCGCGCGCGAATGTCGTCGCCCTTGTTGCGAGCGAAGTTACCCAACTGATGCGGTGTGACAATGATTGTTTGCGTGCCATCGGCGACCGCCATTTGGGCCATGGCGAGTGTCGTTTCCCAGTCGGGAGAGCCATCGTCGATTGCCGGCAATAGATGACAGTGGATATCGACAAATCCTTGATGCACCGCAGCTGCCCTCAAAGCGATTGGAACTCGGCCCCAAAAAAGCTGGCGGAGTATAGCGACCGGTGCAGCACGGTCAAGAGATCCGCCGAGTGAGAATCCGGCTCGCAACGATAGCAGTGCGACTTTTTCAGCTGTAATCCATTTGATGACGTCACATCGAGCCCCGTCGCCGCATGCTGAAGCATGACCCTAGCACTTTCCGCTAGCTTAGTTCAAAAACGCTAGCTCCGAATGGACAGACATAGGATCTCGAGGAGCAACTGGCTGGCGGTCGGTCTTGCCCCTAAGAACGACTTGCGTTGCGTTCCTGACCGCTGAAATCCGCGCGTTTAGGGCCGGCGTGGAGCTTCGATTCCGCATCCGACGTGCGTTGGCGCCCGTAATGTAGGTGCTTGCAGCAGATCGCTAGCAAATGCTGTCTTGCTGCAAGGGATCCGTCATCCCAACACATTTAGGTTTGGATAGACAATTCCGTCCAGTTGTTGGACGGGAATCTCATTACGAGACCCGAATTGGATAGTCTGACCCGCTGATCAGGTTTGGCCGAATGCCTAGTCCTTTTTTTCATAAACCATTAATTGAAAACAACTTGCGTCGACATCGAAGGCCCAATTTCGTCACAAAATCGGCAATGGCACGCACCTTGCAAATCAGTGTTCACGTCGCAACACGCGATGGCAGTTCACCAACATCGGGCTGCCCCATCACACTTTTGATCGTTTCTATTGGAAGGAGTCACACATGTTAGTCCTGAGTCGCAAGGTTGGCGAACGTATTCATATCGGAAGCGACGTCTTCATCGAAGTGCGTCGCGTCGCCGGCAATCGGGTTACGTTAGCCATCAATGCTCCCAAGAACGTGCGGATCCTCCGCGGTGAACTAATGGAGGCCGCTCGTGCATTCGAGGTTCTCGACGATTCGCCCGCAGAAGCAACGTGCGAATCTGGTATCGACACGATTGTCATGAATCGGGAGGCGGCATTGCCCCCGAACTTGACCGACCACGTCAGCAGTAGCGATGCCCCTGTTACGGAGACCACTTGAGCACGCTAACTGAAAGTAGGTCGAAGTATGCCGAGCTTCGTTAATCGTTCACTCGTGAGAAACATGACATAAGAGCCGCCCCACTGTCCTGGCCGACAATCACTACCCTACTCCAGCCAGTACAGTGCTCAGTGCGCTAGCGACCGGACTTCGTGGTCCAAGACCTGGCTGATCTGTTGGGCGGCTCTTTTATTTGCCAGCAGCACCGGATGGTGCAACAGCAGCGTTGATTGACTTAGTTTCTTGCTACCTTCTATCGCACCCACCTGCTCACAACGGCGTTGGCTGCGCCGAGTGAAGCCTCGGAAACCAGCGTCGATTGGCACGCCCGCATCCTTCAGACGAGCAATCAACTGCTCGCGAATACTCGGATCACTTTCCGCTGGTAGCAACGACCAGGCCAACTTGTAGTAAGCCGGCCAGCTATTCTCTCGACTCGCTACTGGTCGCAGCCACTGTTCGAGCCCTTGGCAGGCCTCCAGAATCGTGGCGACATTTTCCGCACGCACGGAGTTTCGATCCTCCAGCTTCGCCAATTGTGGGCGTAGCACCGCTGCCTGCAATTCACTGAGCGGGAAAGCCCAATTGCCGCGTTCCGCATAGACCTTCATCCGCTGATGAAAGTGCCCATCGTGGCTCAACACAGCCCCACCGCGTCCGGCTGTTAGCAATTTGCTGCCTCCGAAACTCAAGACGCCGACGTCGCCCCAACTGCCAACCGGCTTGTTTTCGATGGTCGCCCCAGGCTGCTGGCACGCATCTTCGACCACCAACCAACCGCGCTGGCGGGCAATGCTCATGATCGTCGGCATATCAGCCAAACCTCCATGCAAATGCGATACGATCACTGCTTTGACGCGATCGCGGCGCAATGCACTGAGGTCCTGCGAGCACAAACACCAGCGCTCGGGCTCCACATCGACCAGCACAGGGCGAGCGCCCACCGCCTCGATGGCGCGAAAATTTCCGGGGAAATCGTAGCCAGCCAGCACCACTTCGTCACCCGCTTCGACGCCACAGCCGCGCAACGCCAGCTCAACGCCAATCGTACCCGAAGCGCACAGCAAGACATGCTCGCAAGCGAACTGCTTCTTGAGATCATCACAGAGCCCTTCGCCGTGAGGTCCGTGGTAGCGTCCCCAACTACCATCGAGAAACGCAGCGTCCAGCGCCGCTCGCACCTCTTCGTCCGCCAACGGCCATTCAAACGGTCCCTCAGTCACACGCATCACGGCACCTCGTGATCTGACCGGCCAGACGGTATAATCTTTGGAGCTTTCCTCATGTCCTTCCCTTATGTCTTCGCCCAGGATCTTCCCCATGCCCAAGACGCGTTTTCTTATGATCGGCGGTTTCCTCGGAGCCGGCAAGACGACGGCCATCGCGCGGCTGGCACGCCACTATACCGATCAAGGACTACGCGTGGGTCTGGTCACCAACGATCAGGCGTATGGCCTGGTCGATACCGAATCGTTGCGTGCCCAAGGCTTCGACGTTGGCGAAGTCCCTGGAGCTTGCTTCTGTTGCAAATTCAACGATCTGGTTGACACCGCAGCCGCGCTCGGCGCTGACGGACAGCCTGACATCATCCTAACCGAGCCCGTGGGCAGTTGCACTGACCTCGTGGCGACCGTGCTGCGTCCGCTCAATCACTTGTTTGACGATCGTTACGAACTTGGCCCCTTGGCCGTGCTGTGCAAACCTGAGCATGGCCGCAAAATCTTAGGCGGCGGAGCGGGCGGTTTTTCACCTCAAGCAGCCTATATTTTCCTTAAGCAACTCGAAGAAGCGCAGCTCATCGTCCTCAACAAGGTAGACAAGCTGAGTGAGGAGCAGCAAACCGAGTTGTTGCAGCTAATCGGCGATCGCTTTC
Organism: Bythopirellula sp.; assembly: GCA_028285205.1. Classification (GTDB taxonomy): domain Bacteria; phylum Planctomycetota; class Planctomycetia; order Pirellulales; family Lacipirellulaceae; genus Bythopirellula. Next base: position 6,724 of record JANQQA010000298.1, read on the forward strand.
CCGACAAGACCGTCCTGGCGACCAGCAGCACCAGCGGTGAAGGGTTCGATGAGTTGATCCGCGTCCTCGACGCAAATCACCCGTACACAGAGGCCGCCTTGGAAATCGACTACGATACCTATGCGGAAGGCGAAGCGGCGCTGGGCTGGCTCAACTGTGGTGTGCAGTTCTCCGCCGACCAGCCGTGGTCGCTTGATGCACTGGTCCTACAGCTAGTAACGCAATTTAGCTCCCTCTTGCTCGAAGCGGGCATGGAGCCGGGGCACGTCAAAGTGCTGGCATCTGCGGATCAGGCAACGGCGGTCGCGAATTGGGTCGCCTCTGACGATCCCGCGGAGCTGAGCGTCGCGTCAAACGTGGAAGTCACAGCCGCCGACGCGCTCGTCAATGTGCGTGTCCACGGCGATCCTGATGATGTCGCGGCTCTGGTCGAATCCGCCGTCGATACGGTCGCCACAGCAAACGATCTCAACGGCCAGCTCTCTGAGGTGCAGCACTTCCGACCCGGCCGGCCAGAACCGACGCATCGCTACGAGAGTTCGACGGGGTAAGCCACTCGGTCGGAATTCAACTCCGCCGGCGCTAGCCCTGCTAGCGGCGGTCCCGTCTTGACGACACGCTGGCAGATCTCTTACTCTCCCCGCCCGGTTTTGTCGGCGTCGCGCTTTGCGTGATGCCCGATCATTCTCTCGATCTCCGAACCACGAGCATGGCTACCTCCACGCGCTTGAGCTTGGACTGCAGAGCGACTCGCCTTCACCTGCTGGCGATTGCGCTAATCGTAGCGAGTTTGCCCGCCGGCTGTGTCTCGTCGCGGAACAAGTGGGTCACACTACGAGCCACGCCCCGCAACCCATTGTCGGAAACGCTCGGGCTTGTCGCGCGGTCAGGTCCCAAACCGACCGAACGCACCATCCAACTGCTGCGGCGCTACAACCTCGAAGAGGATCTCACCGCCAATCGGTCGGAACTACTCGCGCGGCTTAACCAGATCGATCAACAAGAGCCGAGACGGGTCAACGCCTACGCCTTGGCTGAACTGGCGTATGTTGGAGCAAAGCGCGAGGAACAGTCCAAAAACATCGACGAAGCGCTGGAGCTTTACGGCTCTTCGGTCGTCCACTCGTACCGTTACCTGTTTGACGAAAGGTATGCGGATCCATCCAACAAGTACGATCCAAAATTCCGCCGCGCCTGTGATCTGTACAACGCTGCGCTGGAGGGCGCGCTACGGATCGTACAGACGAAGGGCAACTTACGCCCAGGGACGACTCAGGTTATCAAGACAGCAAATCACAATTGCCAGCTGGATATCTTGCTGAAGAGCCAGGATTGGCATGAGGGCGATTTCGATCACTTCGAGTTCGTGAGCGACTACGAGGTGCACGGCCTACGAAATCATTACCACAACTTCGGCTTGGGCGTGCCGCTGATTGCCGTGCACAAACGTCACGATGAAGAAGAGTCGCACGAAGAATTCTACCCGGCGGACCTGTCTTTCCCAGTGACTGCGTTCATGCGGGTCAAGATCGACCCCAATACCAACGAAGCGACAGGGCATGCGGTACTTGAACTGTATGACCCCTTGAATCAACCGAGGATTCAAGTTGCCGGCGCGCATGTACCACTGGAAACTGATCTCAGCACGCCGCTCGCGCACACGCTGGCGCAGCCCGCGCTGGATGACAATACACTGTCGACGATCGGGCTGCTCAATACGGAGAAAGCCAAGGAACTTCGCGGCCTGTACATGCTCGAACCGTATCGACCGGAGAAAATCCCGGTCGTCATGGTTCATGGGCTATGGTCTAGTCCGGTGACTTGGATGGAAATGTTCAACGATCTGCGGAGCGATCCGCTCGTCCGTCAGAACTTCCAGTTTTGGTTCTACCTCTATCCAACCGGCCAGCCGTTTTGGATGAGCGCAGCTGAGATGCGTGAAGATTTAGGGCGCATGCGGCACGTCGTCGATCCACAGGGTAGGGCACCCGCGCTTGACCAAATGATTCTCGTCGGCCACAGCATGGGTGGACTCGTTTCAAAGTTGCAAACCGTCGACAGCGGCAACGATTTTTGGAATACGCTCAGCGAACGCCCCTTCACCGAAGTCGAAGCCGACGAGGTACTCCGCGCGGGACTGGAGCGCACCTTCTTCTTTGACCCCAACCCATCCATTCGACGTGTGATCACGCTGGGCACACCGCACCGCGGCAGCGATTTCGCCAACGATACGACACGTTGGCTGGGGCGAAAAATCATCAAGATTCCCAGTATGCTGATGCAAGGGCGTCACCAGCTCATCGCACGCAATCCAGATTTCTTCCGGCCCGATGCTCCGCTGAACATTACCACGAGCATCGATGCCCTCGTGCCCGACTCACCACTGTTGCCGGTGCTGCTCACCGCCCAAACGGGCGACTGGGTGCGCTTTCACAATGTTGCGGGCGACGTACCCAAGCGTGGCATAAAAGAGTGGTTCTCCAGTGAACGTGGTGACGGTGTCGTTACCCTAGCCAGTGCCCAACTGGAAAATGCGACATCACAAATCGTCGTGGAGGCCGATCATAGCCAGGTACACCGCCATCCCCAGAGCATTCTGGAAGTGCGTCGCATCCTGATGCAGCATCTGGCCGAGTTGAACACCTTCCCCTACAACGGAGGCGTGCAACATGCCTCGGTAACCGCGCCACCTGCTCAGCCCCCGGTCGCAACTGCGATGCAAGCGCCCGTCGCGACGAACACCCAGTGACTTGCCACGTCAATCCATCACTCGGGTCAGTGAAGGTCGACACGAACGGGGAATACGGCCTTCGATGATCGTGTCGGAAGCCGCTTGGTCGGCGGTGACCGCTTCCTCCGGGTCGTCACAATGGATGTCGGCGCTGTCGTGGCCGCTATCGAAAGCCAGCTCACCACGCAAGACACTCACACTGCTGGGCGCTTCGATGCCCAGTCGTACCGACTTGCCTTTCATGCGAATGACGGTGATGGTGATGTTGTCGCCGATACGAATCTTTTCGCTTTGCTTCCGTGTTAATACCAACATGGCACACTCCCTTGGTTGGTGAGAGAAGGTTCTTTTCTGTTCCGACAAGAAAAGAGTTTTTGGAGGTCGATTAGGTTCGTCCTCACGTTGACACGCACAGACAGTACGCATAGCCCATGCCAAAGGTGCGAGCGAATCCGCGTGAGTCGCGCATTTATTGGCTGGCTAACGAGTTACGTTTAAACCAGCATTGCCAGCATGTACACCCAAGTGGTGAACATTTACCAAGGACTTTGTAACTCTTCCGCAAAGAGATGGCGGTTAGGCAAGATAGAGGGTCTCTAAGCCCGGCGTGGACTCACTACTTTCCGCCGTGATGATCAATCCGATCGCGAAGCTCTGCCGCGAGTTCGTATTGTTCTGCAGCGATCGCGTCGGCCAACTGCTCCGTGAGGGTCGGGCCCAGTTCGTAGTGTTCTTTGACCGACTCGCGCATTTCGCGCAGCTTGATCACGAAGGCGTCCTCCTCAAAGTGCTCGGCCGCATCATGCTTTTCGAACACTGCTTCCATGTCCTTGAGGCCCTGATCGATCAGATTGATCGCCGCCTCGGGATCCGACTCCTCAAGCTGAATGAGTGCTAGCGCCTGTATTTTGTGGAACAGCACAAATGGTCGGTACTGCTCGTGCAACAATGCCCATTCGTCGTCGGGCGCGTAGGCTGAGCTGAAGTCCATCAATGACAGCGTATGCTGCGCATCTTTGGCAGCCTCTTCATAGCGTTTGAGCGTCAGCCAGCAAATCCGCCGATGGTAGAACTGATAGAACTCGCGGTCAATTTCGATGCAGCGATCTTCATCGAGCTGAAACTTTTCGCCCTCCGCAAACGAGAGTGCCGCGAGATAATCGTAGTAGGTGGCTGAACCCTCGAAACTCGCGCCGTCAGGGCGTCCGCTGACTTCCATCTGAATGATGCCCATGTCGACCCGCATCTGCAACAGTTCGCGTCCGTCTGATCCTTGGATTTGGCGCACAAGAATCTGACCTGTGGAAAAGGGCCAGTCATTGAGCAAATCGTCGATGTGCTGTGGTCGGTCGGACATAGTGCGTCGAAAGCTTCAAGATCAAAGGCCTGCAGCGGGCTCTTCAATTATAACTCAAGCTTCGACGGGTGAAAAATAGCGCTCACCACAACATCGTCCGATTATGCGCAGACTTGGCGAGGCTCATAGCACGATCAGACGGCCGGTCAACCCGTCCAAGCGACGGAGATCGCATTGACACCGAGATTTTTGGTTTGGACAGCGTACGCGGCCGTCCTCCCAAAGCCGAACCACTCTAGCCTTCGCCACCTTCATCAAACAGCAGCGATTCCTGCAGCAACTCCACCTCTTCGAGGTCGTGCCGATCGACGTGTTCTAGCAGCGCGGTGATATCTTCGCAGAGTTGCTTGAACAAATCTGGCTGGAATTCCGTGAGGACCTCCACTTGAGGAACCAGGTGATGAATCTCCAAACGAAACTGATCGTGCTCTCGGCGCAGATGCTCAACTCGTTCTGCCAATTGGGGTTTCGTATCAATAACGAAATCCATGTATCCGTCTCGCTCTTCGATATCCATCAAACGTTCCAGATGCCGCTGAAACGATTTGAGCGTAAACTGCACACTCGACAGTTTTCGCGCCAGACCAACGGTCGGAACTTGCCAGCCTAGCGTGACACGCAAAGCTGCTTTGACGTGGTCCAGAATCTGGTGTTCCATCCATGCGACATTCGCCGTGGATTGTGTATCAATTCCTTGCATTGCATGCCCTCCTGAAAAGCTGGAGATAGGCACGTGAGTGCCAATCCTGTCATCGGTGCCACCGCCTGTCGGAGACACTCGCACTCATCCGAAGATTACGCGATGCCAACGCTACACCCCACCCCACCGTCGCGTCAGTCGCGCAGGCTTGTCGGCCCACTCGATCTTCGTGCCTCGACCACCTGCTCACCCCGCACACGGTTGTGCTCGCCAGTGGGTCGTCCGCCGCGGCCTCTGAGCTTTCTTCCGTCTTGCTGACCGGCGAGCCAGCGCACGGGAAATCAGTGCCAAATTCCACGAAGCGGAGAAATGATGTGCATCAATGAAGCGGCCGCCGCGTTGGCACCAGATAAGTACCATAAGAGTACCTTCAGCTGCGGTCGCCTGTCTATCCTTCCCCTCACCAGAAGTAACCAACGTTCGTCGAGTCCCGGACGCAACTCCTTGGCATCGCTGGATTTGCGCGACGAACACTAATTCCTCGCCCCACTGCGCTAATCATCCCTCCCGGGGCGGAATTGACGACGTTTCTTTCGCTCCGAAGACTGGCGTTTCGATTGGAGGCGACGCTCCACGGCCGCGCGCGACGGACGGGACTTTTTCCGTGGCCGCTGCACCACCATCGCGGCGAGGATCAGCTGTCTCAGTTTTTCGTAGCAGTCGTTGATATTGCGCAGCTGATTCCGTGTACGATCGCTCGACAGGACGACTTCACCCACGTTGTTCAGTCGCTGGGCATGCGTTTGACGGAAGCGAGCTTTGACCTCGTCTGGCACGCTCAAGCTTTGGTCCAAATTCCAGCGCAGCACGGCTTTCGTGTTGACTTTGTTCACATTCTGGCCGCCCGGCCCTGTACTCCGCGCGAACGTGAGCGTGAATTCGTTGGCGGGTATCTGCAGTCGAGAGTCGACGACTAAGGCGCGGGCCATGAAAACACTTACTGCCTGCCAACCGGTGCAAGCAAATCGTTGAATGCCAGCCGCGAATTGGTCAGCAAGTTGTCGTAGTCAGCCAACTCAATGTCTTGTCCGATGAGTTCCACATCGAAATCACCCGCATAGCCGGCCTCCAGCAGACCGTTGATGATCTCCGACAGCGGTACGACTCCACAGCCGAGTTGGCAACGATCTTGATCGATGTTGTGAGCCGTTAATCGATCGCCTAGTTGCACTAACGCTGTGTGGGGCACGATCTCGGCCAGGTTCTCTAAGATCGATCGATCATGCCCGAAGTGATAGACGTCGAACACCATCTTGAGGTGCTCGGAACGAAAGCTCTCAACGAGGTTGATCGTAGAACGCAGATCGGTCAAGAAAGTCCATTCGTCGGCACATGCGGGATGCATGGGCTCAATCGCTAAAGTGACCTCAGCGTCTTCCGCCAGCACGAGCAGTTTCTCGATGGCCGCAAACAACAGCCTGCGGGCGTGACGAAAGGTATGATTGTTACGACCGCCTGTATAGACCACCAAGCAGTTCGCGTTCATCGCACCAGCTAGGCGCACGGCGTGAGCTGCATCGTCGATTGCCTCCTCCAGGCTGCGACCGTCGCTCCCAGTAAAACCACCTGCCCACAATAGGTTGGTTACCTTCAAGCCGCTTTCGGCAAGCAAGTCGATGCCATCTTCTTCGCCGTAGTCGCTGAGCTTCTGTCGCCAAACGCCGATCGCTTCGTACCCGGCCTCGCAGTATCTACTCACATCCTCGGCAAACGACCAACGATAGGTGGTCACTTCGCTCATCGAAAGTCGGGGCAATTGCATTATTAGTGGCTTTCCCTGCTGTCAGCTTCGTGGCGACAATGGACTTGTCGTCACCCCACACGGACCTCGAACACGATCGGACTAATCTCCCTGCGACATACGAAGACTGCGATGCGCAAAGCGATTTTTTAGTCGAACGGATGAGTATGTGAAAATGCTCCGCGACTGTAAAGCTGGACTCGGCCGGAGACTGCTACTTCTATAATCTGCTAGCATTGCCGACGAAAACGCGGCATTGGAGTGTTGCTGATTTGCGCATATGCATGAGTGAGCTTACGTTTTTCTTGCTCACCCCTCTTGCTCGGTAGTCAATTCGTGATAAGTTGTATTGAGAAGGTGGGTTGCCGCATCAGCAGGTACGGTTGCCGTTGAGAAGGCCGTTGCTCGAGTTGAGCCAACCACTTTTGCTTGGCTATTCAACCAAGTGAATGGGCGACCAGGGTGCAATACCTGGGGGTTGTCATACCACCTTCTTGATGGGGATGGATCACCGCAGACTGGGATCAGGCTGTGGGCACTGGTGATTCAAGGCACAGATACACGGCGCCGCCACCAAGGCTGCTTTGCTTGTGGTTGTTTCGCGAACGGAATATTACCCAAGCAAGCATCGCGACGCGAACGTATCTGTTGCAAGTCAGTCAGATCGTCCTTTTCGTGCCTCGAAAGTCGAGGCGGAGAACACCGCATGTCTACTCGGCTGCTCATTGCCGACGATCACCCCGCTGTGCGGGCGGGATTGCGATCCATGGTTGCCGGTAGTGGAATCGAGATCGTGGCGGAAGCGGGCAACGGTAACGAAGCCCTCGAGGCAGCTGCCCGTTGTTCCCCAACGGTGATCATGCTGGACGTGCGTATGCCCGAAAGCGACGGAATTGCTTGCCTGGGGCGTTTACGCGCAGAAATGCCTGATATCCCCGTGCTGATGTTCAGCGCATTTGACAACCCGACCTATGTGGCGCGAGCGGTTGCCTTGGGTGCTGCTGGTTATCTGGTGAAAACTGCCGGCCGCGACGAACTATTGTCAGCCATCCAGCGTGTCGCCGCCGGCGAGACAATCTGGACGCGCGAGGAGCTGCGGCGCGTGACAGGCGCCCTTTCCACACCGAGAATCTCGGTCGATCTGGAAGTACCGCTGACCAAGCGCGAAAGCGAAGTCCTCAAGCAACTCGCGCTGGGCCTGAGTAACAAGGAAATCGCGCTCGCCCTGTCGATCAGCTACGAAACGGTCAAGGAACACGTGCAGCACATCCTGCGCAAGGTCGGCGTCTCTGATCGTACGCAAGCCGCCGTGTGGGCGGTGCGCAAGGGTCTCGTGTAGGCGGGCGCCCCTCGCACGGCTCCCGTTCGCTTGCTATTGTTGCTCAGAATTCGATAATGAGCCGCATGGCTAAGTTCGAATTCCCCGATCTCCCATCTCACTTTCGGCAACTCTTGGGTGATTGCCGCGACCTGTACGTATCCAGCGCGCAGCGGATCGTCAATGAACACCCCGACATGTTGCCGGAGACGCCCGATCACTTCATCAGATTGATGGACGACTTGCATCGGGCGTTGGTCGTGAAGATCTTCATCACGATCTGCGAGGCCGATCGCCGCTGGAGCAAGAACGAGAAGTTCCTCGCCGAGGTGTTGGTGTTCCACCTCTGGAGCCAATGGCTCAACGACGAACCACTGAAGGCCGCCATCGCTCAGATGTCGGAGAAGGCAACCAAGCTGAAGTGGTATGCGCTGGTTCGCCCGTTCGACCAAATCGCCCCGCTCCGCGATCGCATCGGGGAGTTAGAGACCATCGTCACGCGTCTGGCCAACATCATCGCACGGGCCGACGGACCAATCCGTGAGGGCGAGGCGGCCCACATCAAGATGATTCAAGAAGAGTTGTTCTTGCACCTCCGCCAGATTCCCATCGACGAGGTGGAGCAGCGAGAGAACGCTCACGAAGCCCGCATCGAAGCAATCAAGAAGATCCTCCATGACGCGAACAAGCTGCCCGACACTCACGCCAGCAATTCGGGCGCAACCTCCACACCCGCTCAGTCGACCGCCACCCAAACCGATCCGGCCAAAGTGAAGGTCGAAATCGAAACGGCCGAGCATAAAAAGGCCGCTGAACCAACCAAGCTGACCCTTGAAGAAGCACTCGCCGAACTCGACAAGCTGGTGGGGCTCAGCAACATTAAACACGAAGTTCGCACATTGGCGAACTTCCTCAAGGTTCAAAAGCAACGCGAGTCGGCTGGACTGCCCAGCACGAAGCTCAGTCTGCACATGGTGTTCAATGGCAACCCCGGTACTGGCAAGACCACCGTCGCGCGCATTGTGGGCAAGGTGTTTGGCGCGATGGGAGTACTCACCAAAGGCCACCTCATCGAGACCGATCGCTCGGGGCTCGTGGCCGAGTACGCCGGTCAGACAGGCCCCAAGACCAACAAGAAAATCGACGAAGCCCTCGACGGCGTGCTGTTCATCGACGAGGCCTACACGCTCATCTCTGCCGAAGGTGAAGACCCCTTCGGTCACGAAGCAGTGCAGACTTTGCTCAAACGCATGGAAGACGATCGCAAGCGGCTCGTGGTGATTCTAGCCGGCTATCCTCGTGAAATGGAAGCCTTGCTGCGCTCCAACCCCGGACTCTCTTCGCGGTTCAGTCGGCACCTGGAGTTCGTCGATTACACTCCGTTGGAGCTGTCCCAGATCTTCGGCCTGATGTGCGATAAGAATCATTACAAGCTCACACCTCTGGCACGCGCGAAAGTCATCGTCGGTCTCGATTATCTGTACCAGCGGCGTGGGCCACACTTTGGCAATGGACGCACCTCGCGTAACGTTTTCGAGCACGCGATCCGCCGCATGGCAAATCGCATCGCCGACATCACTGACCTCACCGTCGAGCAGCTCACAACTCTGGAAGCCGAGGACATCGAGTTCAAGAAGGTTCCCGACGATGTCTTCGAACGTTCGGCTGATGACGAGTCGCTCCGATTCCACATCGAGTGTCCCGAATGCGATTTCGACAAAGATGTTCCCCATACGTTCTTGGGACAGAGTGTCCGTTGTCCGAAGTGTGATCACGACTTCAATGCCGACTGGGGGTCGATTACGCACACGGAAGACGGTGCCGCCGACGAGCTTCCGGTACCGGCGGACGCGGACGATGAGCCGTAGCAGATGTGCGGAATATTGCGGTGGAATAGGCCTGCAATCCCGGCTTTCATAGCCTGGCGCATCACATGTTCATGAACTTGAATTATCATGGACTTCGGCTTCGACGCCCCTTGTGTAGTGTTCTTTCCGGTTGACCAACTGTTTTGAATCTCCCTCCCAGAATCAACGTCCTCGGCGTCGGTATCAGTACGCTCACGCTCGACTCGGCAGTGGAGGCGGTCGTCGAGGCGGTGCGAACCAATCAACAGGGCTACGTCACGGTGACCGGCGTGCACGGCGTCTCGGAATGTCAGTCCGACGACGAGTTGCGGCGGATCCACAACGAATCGCTCCTCTCCACGCCCGACGGCGTGCCGCTCACCTGGATGGGTCGCTTGCAAGGTGTCGGTGCCGAGCAGATGACCCGCGTCTACGGCCCCGACCTGATGCTGCGAGTGCTGGAGCGCGGCCAAACCGAGGGCTTGCGTCACTACTTCTTCGGTGGTCGTGAAGGAGTTGGTGAACTCCTGCGTGACAAACTCCTCGAGCGATTCCCCAACGCCGAGATCGTTGGCACCTACACGCCGCCTTTTCGTCCGCTTGATGAGGACGAAGAGCAAGCGCTGCTCCGCGAACTTAACGAACTACAACCCAACTGTTTCTGGGTCGGCCTTAGCACACCCAAACAGGAACGCGTTATGGCCGACTTGCTCGCACGCTTCGGCGCTAACGCGACCGACGCCTCGGTGCGATTACCCTCACCGCTGATCATGTTTGGCGTCGGCGCCGCATTTGACTTTCACTCCGGACTGATCCCTCAAGCGCCGTCCTGGATGCAACGCTCCGGCCTAGAGTGGCTGTTTCGCATGATGAAAGAACCGCGGCGGCTTTGGAAACGCTACTGCAAAAACAATCCGCTCTTCATCATGCGCGCTGCCATGCAACTCACCGGTCTGCGCAAGTACAAGCTGCCCGAGCAATAGCCGGAGTCATACCCACCTCCGCGTCATTCCGCATGAATTGCTTCGGCGGCGGGTTCGCCTCCGGCTTCCTTCTGCCACTCCTTCTCAACGATTAAGCGTGCGCCTCGTCGAAAGGTCATATACGACCACGCCCACGACAGCACCACGAAGAAGCGATTCTTGAACCCCGTCAGATAAAAGATGTGCACTACCAGCCACGTCACCCACGCAAACCAACCGGCGAAGCGATACTTGCCGACCTCAACCACCGCGCGGCTGCGGCCGATCGTTGCCATTTGACCTTTGTCCACGAAGTGAAACGTCTCGCGCGGCTTGCCGGCGATCTCGCCTAGGATCGTCTTGCCGATGAATCGCCCTTGCTGCATCGCCACGGGAGCCGTGCCCGGCAGCGGTTGCTCCGTCTGATGGAGGAAACTCGCCTGATCGCCGGCTGCGAACACGTTGCTCTGATTCGGCAAGCTAAGATCCGCCGCGACGACTAAGCGCCCGCGGTTGTCGGTCTCCACTGGTGAAGACCACTCCAGCCGCGCCGCTTCGTTGCCAGCCGCCCACAATACCGTGGCAGCTCGCACGTTTTCCTCACCCATCACCACGCCTTCGTCGTCGACGCGGGTGACCATCGTTGACGTCCAAATCTGTACGCCCAGGTTCTCTAGGTCGCGCATGGCGCGGCTAGCCGACTCCTCGCTGAACATCGGTAAGATCCTTGGACCGGCCTCGACCAGAATCACGCGCGTGAGCCGCGGGTTGATTCGCTTAAAGTCCTTGGCCAACGTAAACCGGCTCATCTCGCCGATCGCGCCGGCAAGCTCTACCCCGGTCGGACCGCCACCTACCACCACGAACGTCAACTGCCGCTTCTGCTCGTCGGGGTTGTCAGCGCGCTCGGCCGCTTCGTACGCCGCGAGCACACGTCGGCGAATCTCCGTTGCCTGCGCGACGGTCTTCAGCCCTGGGGCGTGCTGCTCCCATTGATCGTTGCCGAAGTAACTGTGCGACGCCCCACAAGCAACGACGAGGTAGTCATATCCAAGCACGCCGAAGTCGAACTCCACCTGGCGCGCGTCGACGTCGATGCGCTGTGCCTCGCCTTGCAGCACTCGAATGTTGTCGTAGCTCGACAACATGCTACGGATCGGCGCCGCGATGTCAGCCGGACTCAAACCGGCCATCGCGACCTGATACAGTAGCGGCTGAAACAGGTGATAGTTCTGCCGATCAACAATCGTCACCTCCACGCCGGCCGCCTTGCCCAACGTCTTCGCCACGTTCAGCCCCGCGAAGCCGCCACCGATGATGAGCACTTGTTTGGTCATGAGATTTGATCGATGCTTCGATGATAGTTCCCCTCCCTTGCAGGGAGGGGCTAGGGGAGGGTAGAGCGTGCACCAGGTTATTTCCCCCCTCCCCTAACCCCTCCCCTTCAGGGGAGGGGGACTAGGTACTTTCCTGACCTTGTCGCCGATACGAATTGGCCCCGCTCCGACGATCTTTCCCAGCACACCGCGCAAGTGATGCTTTTTACCCAATTCACTATTCACAAACTGTTGCGCCGCTTTGCCGTAGCGCTGGACGAACTTGCGACATCCCGTGTGCGGCTGCTGGCTGATCTCGATCACCACATCAGCGCCGATCTTCAGCAGGCTGCCGGCGGGCAGATTCTCTTCGCTCAAGTCGAAATCGACAATCAGGTTATCGCCCGCCAGGCCCATCGCCTCATGTGAGCCACCGGAGATCTGTTCCAGAATCCGCGCGTTCATCAGCGACACCTGCGTGTCGGGGTCGGAGCTGCCATCGGGCAGCCGCTGCCAATGATCGTCGACCCAGCGATCGCCGACAATGCCGGTCTCTTGTGACAGCTCCGCCTCGTCGAGCGACCGCCGCTCGTCCTCGCTAGGGCGGACAAAGATCGCCCGCAGCGTACCCTCGTCAGTCGGCGACGCGAGCACCTCGCTCATCGTCTGCTCCAGCTCCTCGGTACTCAAGTGAACAGGTGAGGCATTCATCGTCAGTCCTTTCGAGTTCGGTTCGGCACAGGCAGCTACCCATCAGTGGGACACACTCCCGAACAAGGAGTTCACACCCTCGTCGGCCTACGGACTTTTGCCGCTTTTTGCGTTTTCGCACGGTTCCCGCAAACGCATTTTTTAACGCAAAAGTCCTCCGTTTTGCAGCCGCTCAAATTCGCAAGTGTCTTCCAAGTAGGGACTTCCCGAACCATTGCCTGGCAAAAACAAACCACTTTTGCCATTTGCGGTTTTTGGCAACGGCCAACGGGGCCACCTCTCCTGCGTGAGGGAGGGCAGGGGAGTGGTCGCTACCAATCTAATCGATCTGCGGCGTCGATTCAGCAACGATTTTTGGCCGCGCTGGTTGACACCTATATTGCACCACGGAGTCACGGAGGGCACGGAGAAGTGGTTCTGTGAGTGAGGAACACTGATCCGTGCTGAATCGACGCGATGCTGCAAACACCGGGCTCCCTCTCCCCAGCAGCGCTGCCTACTGCCAACAGTAAGGTACTTTGCGCGGCGCGTTGTTTGGGGGGAGAGGGCGGGGTGAGGGGGAACGTTCTATTGTGGGCTTGCCCCTCACCCCAACCCTCTCCCCAAAGGCGTTCGTGCTTCAGAATTCACCAAGTAGCTATGCAAACACTTCCACTGGGGAGAGGGAGCCCGGCGTAACGCGCTCGATTAGCGAAGATTGGCGTTGCTCGCGTAACATCCTCCGTGTTCCCCGTGACTCCGTGGTAATCCCCTACAAACCCCAGCCGAAGAGATCCTCAGCAAGTTCGGCGAAGAGCGCAAGCTGCGCGTCCGATGAGTCGATGGGACTCTCAGCGGATTCCACCTGAGCAGCTAAGATCGGCGAGAACGTGTCTCCGTGGTCCTCAGGCAGCACCTCCACATACGCCTGATCTGCAACTACCACCACCTGTTCTTCATTCTCACTCCCCATCACACCTAACACCGCATCCACCAACGACGCCGCTATTGGATCACTGGCCACTGCCCCCTGACCAATGGCCCCTAACGGCGGCGGCGGAGCCTCCGTCTGACCGTAGCTCACTCGCCAGGCGGCGAGGTCGCTGAGGTCGACATCGCCGTCGCCGTCACTATCGCCATCGGCGCGGGTGGCATTCTCGGTGATACCGAAGCCAATTTGCCAGGCGAGAAAATCTTGCCCATTGACGTGATCGTCGTCGACGAAGTCGGCCGACGGTGGCGTCTGCGCTTCGTAAGCCCCGATGTCGATCCGCTGCTGCGGAATGCCCGAGAGCATGCCGGTCGCCACGCGATGAAAGGGAGCACCGCGTTGATCGAATTCGCCGGGGTCAAAAACAATCGAAGGGTCTCCTGCTTCCAGCGCAGGACTGCCGGGAAGCAACGCATGCGTTTGTGTTGGTCCGCCGTTGTCGGCGAGTGGACCGAGGAGTGGGTCGACGTTGAGGAGGTTGCCGACGCCGGTGGTGGCGTCGATACCAGAGCCTGCGGTGTTGCTAATGATGCTGTAACTAATAACCAAGGGTCCATCTGGATCAACCATTAGATTCGGCGCGATGCCACTGTCAGAGTTATTAGCGACTAACGAATCTACAACCGTCAATGGCTGGTCGCCAAACAACGGAGGATTATCAATAAAGATCCCGCCTCCAGCGTCAACCGTTAAGTTATCAGTGACTGTGCTGCCAAACATTGACAATTGGCCATTCCTCGTGTGAAACCCGCCTCCTCGTGTGAAACTACCTTCGGTACTGTTTCCACTAACAGTGCTGGACAACAGAGTAGCGGTACCTGAAGAGAGATAAATGCCTCCACCATCAGCAAAAGGTCCCATAGTCCTGTTTTTGCTAATTTCGCTGCCTTCGGCATACAAACTACCCTGTCCCACTGAGATCCCCGCGCCAGTTGCATCCTCACCGGCCGTCGTGTTACCGCTAACAGAGCTATTGGCCAAGTTCAAGCTACCGGCTCCAACACCAATACCTCCGCCTAGGGCAGCTATCCCTGCGGTGCGATTGCTACTTATGATGCTATCAGTAACGTGAAGAGCGCCCGAAAAAGTGTAAATTCCCGCGCCTCTACTGCGTTCACCCTCAGTGTAGTTGCCGCTTAGAGTGCTGCCCGTGACGGAGACTAGGCCACTCCCGTTGTAGATCGCTCCGCCATATGCAAAGTCGCCCAAAGTACCATTACCGGTAACCACACTGTCAACGAAACTGAGCGTTCCACCGACGGTAAAAATTGCGCCACCGAATGCGAATGGTCCAGAAGTCCTGTTCTCTGCAACAGTAGTATTTGACAGAGTAACAGAGCCAGCTCTTGCAAAAACGCCGCCGCCGGACGCATACTCTCCGTGCGTTTCGTTTCCCAGAAGTGTGCCATGTAATACGTTAAGCGCGCCCGCCGAATTAAATCGAATCCCACCACCGCTATACGTCGTCGCTGGAGGCGAGTTGTCACTAGCCGTTCTGCCATTCTGTAGTGTGATAGTAGAGAGATTAAGGTCTCCGCTGACAGCGGAATAATTCAACACCCGGGACTGCCTCTGCGCATCAATCGCCAACAATTCCTGCCCCGGACCATCAATCGTTAGTGTCTCGCTAATCTCAAGTTCCCCGTCCTCAAGAAAAATCGTCCGAGGCTGATCGAAAAACGGCCGCGCAAACTCAATCGTGTCCTCGACATCGTTGCTCACAAACCCGTCGATCACCGTGCCGGGGTTGTTGGCGATTTCGATCGCTTCGCGGAGGCTCAACTCGCCGTCGCCCGCCAGGTTGGCGATGGTGTCGTCCCGATCGTTTTGGACGGTGAGCACTGCCAGCAACCGGCGGTCTTCCAGGTGCTCGATGCGTAAACGGCGCTGATTTGCCGAGCGATCGCGAACTTGTTTGGGCATGACGGATCTTGAAGGTAGGTCAACCGGCGGGCGTTGGCACCAGTTGGTCGGACAGAACGGACGCTCACGCGTAGTGGCTGGCGTTGCGGGACGCGATGATCAACCCATTATAAGCCGATCCCCGGCGTTTTACGATCAATCGCCGTACAGCGATCGGGCTGGATTTGCTAAATTGTCACTTGGACCTGACCAACGGATATTTCACCACGGACAGACAGAGGGCACGGAGAGGTTTCTCATCGACCTCTCCTCGGTGTTCTCCGTGTCTCCGTGGTTCAAAAATAGGCCGTCGCACCATGAGGACGGCAAGAGGGTGAATCCATGAACCAAGCACCGACCAAAGACACTGACGATACGACCCCAGATGATGGGCGACCTTCGCGGAATTTCATTCAGCAAATCATCGACACCGATCTGACCGCGGGCAAGAACGAGGGCCGCGTGCATACGCGGTTTCCGCCGGAGCCCAACGGCTATCTTCACATCGGGCACGCCAAGAGCATCTGCCTTAACTCGGGCCTGGCGCGCGAGTATGACGGCAAGTTCAACCTGCGGTTCGACGACACCAACCCCGCCAAGGAAGAGCAGGAGTACGTCGATTCAATCATGGACGATGTGCGTTGGCTGGGCGGCGATTGGGAAGATCGGCTGTTTTTTGCGTCGGACTATTTTGATCAGCTCTACGAATGGGCGATTCAGCTCATCAGAGACGGCAAGGCATTTGTCTGCGATCTCGATGCGGAGCAGATGCGCGAGTATCGCGGCACGCTCACCGAGCCGGGTAAGGAATCGCCCTATCGTGACCGCAGTGTCGAACAGAATCTTGAGCTGCTGGAAAAGATGAAGGCGGGCGAGTTTCCCGATGGGTCGAAGACCTTACGCGCGAAGATCGATATGGCTTCGCCGAACATTAACTTGCGCGATCCGGTGATGTACCGCATCAAGCGAGCCCACCATCATCGCACGGGCGACAAGTGGTGCATCTATCCGTCGTACGACTACACACACGGCCAGAGCGATTCGATCGAGGGGATTACTCATTCAATCTGCACACTGGAGTTCGAGAATCATCGACCGCTGTACGATTGGTTTTGCGAGAACCTGGGTATTCACCATCCGCAGCAAATCGAGTTCGCACGCCTGAACATCACGTACACCGTGATGAGCAAACGCAAGCTGCTGCAGCTGGTCGACGAACAGCACGTTGACGGTTGGGACGACCCGCGCATGCTCACGATCCGCGGCCTGCGCCGACGCGGGTACACGTCCGAGTCGATTCGCGCGTTTTGTGAACGCATCGGCGTGGCTAAGTTCAACAGCACCATCGACATGGCATGGCTGGAGGATGCGGTACGCGAACACCTCAACGAGCGCGCTCCGCGTGCGATGGGCGTGCTACGCCCGCTGAAGATCGTTCTCACCAACGTGGGCGAAGACGAAGAGATCGAGTGCGAAGCAGCCAACCATCCGCAGAATCCGGAGATGGGCACGCGGAAGATCATGCTCACGCGCGAGATCTTCATTGAGCAGGACGACTTCATGGAGGACGGACCGAAGAAGTTCTTCCGGCTCAAGAAGGGCGGGGCAGTGCGGATTCGCTCGGCTGGCATTATTGAGTGTGGCGAGATCGTCAAGAACGAGGCGGGCGAAGTAACCGAAGTGCACTGCTCGTTCAACCCCGACACGACCGCCTTGTTCGACGGCAAAAAGGTGAAGGGCACGATTCACTGGGTCAGTGCCAAGCACGCGATCGACGCGGAGGTGCGGCTGTACGATCACCTGTTCGCAAGCGAAACGCCCGACAAGACCGAAGAGGGCGGCACGTTCCTCGACAACCTCAATCCCAACTCGTTGGAAGTGGTCACCACAGCGAAGCTGGAACCGTCACTCGTCGAGGCCAAAGCGGGCGATCGTTTCCAGTTCGAACGGACGGGATACTTTTATGTTGACCCCGTTGATGCAATCGACGGGAAGCCCGTGTTCAATCGTACGGCGACGCTGCGTGATACTTGGGCGAAGGTTAAAGGGAAGTAGTTCACCACGGAGTCGCTGAGAGCACGAAGGTGAGGAATGACCAAGCCGCAATGACGACTGATTGTTGGCAAGCAGGTCATTTACCTCGTGGCGTAACGAGCTTTCTTTTCGGCGATTTCTAGGCAACTAATTGACGATCGCAGGTGCGCGCCGTAGGTTGATGGACGACTTGTCCGCTTCCTACTTTGCATGGGGTCTTGCGCATGTTTGCTTCTCGAAAATCGCTGTTCCGTTTTGTTTGCTATCTGATGGCGATCGTCACGCCGCTCGCCCCGTCGGCCACGCTCGTCGCCCAGACGCCAGCGGCTGCCGAGCAGACGCAATACATCCTACCGTATTCCGCAGCAATCGTGTCTGCGCGACCTCGTCAGTTGCTGACGAGCGAAACTGCCCAGGCCTTTCCAATTGAGGTCCTGCAGGCGGCAAGTTTGAAGGAATTGGGTTTCGATCCGCTGAAAGTTGAACGCATCGTGTTCTCAATGATTCCGCCGCTTGCGGGTCCGCCCAGCTACGCGATCTTGGTGGAACTCACAGAACGCATCGACCTCAGCAAACTCTCTCCAAAACTGACTCGGCACACCATTCCCGCTGAGCGCGACGGGGAGTCGTACTTGCAGAGCCAAAACCCACAGGAACCCAGTCTGATTTGGGTTGGGGAGAAGACACTGTTGCTTGCGCCGGAGCACAGTCTGAACCAGTTGCTCTCCAGCAGTTCCAGCAGACGTGACGCCTTCGCCAAGCAGCTGGCCGAGTGCGAGAACGACGACCTGGCGCTGCTGGTCAACCTGACGGGGCTGCGTCCCCTGATCCAGATCGGCCTGGCCCAAGCGCGGCAGGAGATTCCGCCAGAGTATCACGAGTTCCTCGAGTTTCCCAATTTGCTCAAACAAGCGCGCTTTCGAGCGAGTCTCTCTGGCAGCGGTCCGATTGAGCTGTCGGTCGCCGCTGAAGACGAGGATTCGGCCGAGCGAGTCGAGGAACTGATTGAATTGCTACTGAACGTGTATCGCGACCAAGCCCGCACGCAGGCGGAACAGATGCTAGCCAGCGAAGACCCCGTCGATCAAGCGATGGGCCGCTACATCAATCGGATCACACCAACGTGGAGCGAGCAATTGGTCCCTGCGCGCGAAGGTGAGCGATTTACCATCTTCGAAATCTCGAGCGACGGCAGCTCACAGTCGCAACTGACGATGGTGGCAATCTCGGGAGTTCTGGTCGCCTTGCTGTTGCCCGCGGTGCAAGCGGCACGCGAGGCGGCGCGGCGGACGACTTCGATGAACAACATGAAGCAGATTCTGCTGGCGATGCACAACTATCACGACAGCCACGGCGGGTTTCCGGCCGCTGCAAACGTCGATGAAAGCGGCAAACCACTGTTGAGTTGGCGTGTGCATATCTTGCCCTACGTCGAGCAGCAGGCGCTCTACAATCAGTTCCACCTCGACGAGCCTTGGGACAGCGAGCACAACCGCCAACTGATTCCGCTGATGCCCGCGTTGTACGTCGATCCGAGTTCGCCCCAGTACGCGACCGAGGACGGTCACACGCATTATCTCGCCGTGAAGGGCGATGGCTTAGCATTCGATGGAAGTGCAAAGGGTCGTAGCTTCGCGAACTTCCGCGATGGTTTGTCCAACTCGATCCTGGTCGTACAATGCACCGACACCGCCGCCGTGCCGTGGACCAAGCCGCAAGATTTTGAACCCAAGAAGCAAACGCCGCTCACTGGCCTGGCCAATGGCTTCCACCCCGGCGGTTTCCTCGCCGGCTTCGCGGATGGCCACGTGCAATTCATAAGTAACGAAGTCGATCCGACCGTGTTCTGGCACATGCTCACCATTGCCGGCGGGGAAGTCGTACCGTTCGACTAAATCGCCCAGCCGCTCGGCGAGCCCCGCTTCAGCGGGCGGGTAAGCAACCAAACCAACCGCGGTAACTTGAAGAACATGCCGAAGCGAATCCAAAAAGTTTCGCGCAGTACAAACTCAGAATACCGTGGACGACACCGCTGCGAACATTGGTTGATCGATAATCAAGTCTATTTCATCACCGCTCGCTGCCGCGATCGCCAACCACTGTTTGCGCAAGAAGAAGCCAAAGCAGTTTATTGGGAACGCTTCGACTACTACACGAGAGAGTACGGCTTCGTGCCGTGGGTCACTTCACTTCTTGGCAACCATTACCATACGTTGGGCTACTTGCGGGTCGGAAAAAACCTCCCCATCCTCATGCAGCGTTTGCATGGATCGGTAGCAAAGCTGGTCAACGATCTGCAGCCAGAACGAGTGCCTAACTTCTGGCGCGACGCCAAGGGTAAGGAGTACTTTGACGGCTGCATTCGTGATGAGAAGCAGGCACGGCGATCCTATCGATACACGCTCCTACAAGCCGTTCGGCATAGCTTGGTAACCGAGTGGCCCGAGTATCCGCACACAAGGGTCGATGTTGAATTGGAAGCGGCGATCAAGCGATCGCATGAGCTGAATGCGTTTCTTGAGGGTGTGCCCTATAAGCGGTATCAGGGCCGCCGATAGCGCTGCACCCGCCCGCTGAAGCGGGCTCGCCCGTGCCCGGGCCTTGTGTTCGCGGTGCTTGCGCGTGCATAATTCTTCGTTTGCTTGCCACTCGCTTTCCTCACTCCCGCTGGATCATTATGCCTTTAGTTGTTGTCGGATCGGTTGCTATTGATAACGTTGAGACCCCCAAGGAGCGTCGGGACAATTTGCTCGGTGGGTCGGCGACGCATTTCTCCTATGCGGCGAGTTTTTTCACCAGCGTTCGCTTGATGGGCGTGGTCGGGGAAGACTGGCCAGAGGAACACACCAAATTCCTCGACGAGCGGGGCATCGACACCACCGGGCTGTCGGTGATTGACGGCGGTAAGACCTTTACTTGGACGGGTCGTTACGAGCCGAATATGAACGACCGCGAGACGCTTGAAGTAGAGCTGAACGTCTTCGGCGAGTTCGACCCAGTACTTCCCGAGCAATACACCAAGGCGAAGTACGTTTTCCTCGCCAATGGGGTGCCTGCCGTACAACAGAAGGTTCTCAATCAGGTCCCCGGTCGGCGGCTGGCCGTGGCCGACACGATGGATTTGTGGATTCAGACGCAGCGCGACGATCTGGAGGCGCTCCTCCAGCAGCTCGATGGACTGGTGCTCAACGATAGCGAAGCCAAGCTGATGTGCGACACGGAAAACCTCGTCGAGGCGGGTCACCAGGTTCGCGCGATGGGGCCCAAGTTCGTCGTGATCAAGAAGGGCGAGCATGGGGCGATGTTCTTCAGCGAACACGAAACGTATGTGTTGCCCGCCTTTCCTACGCCCAACGTGATTGATCCGACCGGTGCCGGCGACAGCTTCGCAGGTGGGATGATGGGCTACCTGTCGGAGCAAGACAACTTCGACCCGACGACCCTCAAGACAGCACTTGCTTACGGCACGCTGACCGCGAGTTTCAACGTCGAAGGCTTTGGCCTGGAACGGATGCAAGAAATCACCCGCGACGATATCGAAAACCGCATGCGTGACTACCGTCAGATGCTGAGCTTCTAGCGCAAAGCGGAGAAGGGAGAGCGGAAAGCCGATCCAGGGGCTAACGCCCCCTGGCTGTTTACGTTCGGCCCTGCATCGCCTCTTCCGCTTTCCGCTTTCTTTCTAATGTCTACCACGCGTACATTCATTGCTATCCCCGCTAACGACGAACTCTACGCCCGCGCGCTCGCGACGATCGACGAGTTGCGGCCGCTGACGGACAACGTGCGTTGGGTGGCGCCAGACAACTTGCACTGGACGCTGCAGTTTCTGGGCGAGGTGGAGGACGTGACGCTGTATGAAATCTGTCGCGATGTGGCGCGGGTGTGCGATTCGACCGAGCCCTTCGAGCTTAGCGGTTTGGTGGTGAGCGCATTTCCCAATATCGAAAAACCTCGCACCATCTGGCTCGGCGCGGGAGAGGGCGGCGCGGAACTGCGCCAGTTGCAGGATGGCATCGAAGACCGCATGGCCAAACTCGGGTTCCGTCCGGAACGTCGGAAATACACTCCACATCTAACAATCGGCCGCGTGCACCAAGGGAGCCATGGGGGTGCGGCGCTGAGCGGGCGTTTGGCGGAGTTGACCGACTTCGATGGCGGCATGATGGAAGTCGACGAGGTGATCGTCTACGGCAGCGAGCTGAGTCGCGATGGTCCAACCTATCACGTCATCGGCCGGGCGCCCCTCGCTGGTGGTAGTTAACCTCTGTGGGGTGGCAAAGTTTGGCGATCGTTCCGATTATTGGGGCGATGCCCACTCGGCACCACCGGAATAACCCGCACGACCGTGCGTGATAGCATCCACTTTTCAGTACAACCGTACCAATCGGGTGGTTCCGATTGACCGGTCTCACCGATTCTAGCGTTGAACGTGGGAAAACCAGAACCGGCAAGGATGCTCGGTTCAGCTAGTCATCAACGGTTCCAGGGAGGGAGTCGCTGTGGGGGTCCATGCATACCGCTATTTGGCAGGTGTTCTCTGCGCGCTGGTCTGTTGCATCGTGCCAGCCGCGAATGCCCAAGAAGTCGATTTCTCGCTGTTCGACGAGTCACTTGAGCTGTGGTCGCCTTACGACGTGGCACTCTCTGCGACCCCCGAAGAACCAGGCTTCGCGCAGATCTTCGAGGATGAGGCGTTCGAGCCGGCGCAAATGCTGGCTCCTCAAGCACGCCAAACTCCGCGTATGGCACAACGACCCCGGCGGTCGGCTGTAACGCGGAGGAATCAGAGCCTGGCCAGCGTGCCATTCATGATCGGCGATACGGGTGCGGGCACCTGTTTGACGATCGGCGGCCCACAGACGTTTGCCATCGAGCATCCCACGCTGAGCTGCAGTCGTCTGAACGTGTCGGAAAACAACACGGCGTTGCCAACGGACCGAACTTTCGTCAGCTATCGTCATTTCAAGAACGTGACGGATGTGCGATTACTCACCGTATTTGAACGCAACTACAACGTCGATCGCTACCTGCTTGGCACCGAACGCACTTTCTTCGACGGCATGATGTCACTGGAAATGCGGCTTCCGCTCGAGCGTCGACTCACTTCTAACTTCGGCAGCAATGTGTCCGTACAGAATCCGCCGTTCATCGTCGACCCGTTCATTGGCGGACGGCAGAACGAACTCGGAAACGTGTCGGCGATGCTCAAAGCATTGCTTGTGGAGCGACAGACCTGGGCGCTCTCTGCGGGACTCGGTGTAACCGTTCCGACGGCGCGCGATTTCACTTACGGCTACCACCTGGACAACGTCGTCTCGCTGGAGGTCTTCCCCGGGGCTCCTAACCCCGACACGTTGCAATTCACAATCGAAGACTTCGGCGTCACCGTCTCGAACGACACGGTGTTCTTGGCCCCGTTCCTAGCCTGGCAGTGGATTCCCAAGAAGAATGACCGCTTCTTTCATCAAGGTTTTTTCCAGATCGAAGTTGCGGCAAATCCGTCGCGAGCGCACGTACAAGGTGGCGGCGTGTCCACATTTGCCGACCTCGCGTCGGTGCCCATTCTTGACTTGTTCTTCGACCTTCCGCCCGAAGGTCGAGGCACGGACATCTTCGCCCAGTCTTTGATGCGATTGAATCTAGGCTGCGGCTACGTGCTGATGGAGAACCCACAAGCAAGCTGCATCAAACGCCTGACCAGTTTGTTGGAACTTCACTATACGCAAACGATTCAAGACCCAAATCAAACGAGCGTGCCGTTGGACGTCTCAACCTTCCCGGTGGTTCCCATTCCGCCTGAGTTCACAGACTTCTTCGCGGAAGCATTTACGTTCGGGAACGAGCGCGCGAGCACAAGCATCGTTAACGTTGCCACAGGTCTGACTGCCAACATTGGCAGCGAGGGACGTACCATTGTCACCTCCGGCCTGATCCTGCCAGTCACGCAAGGTGGGCAGCGGGCCTTCGATTTGGAATACAACTTACAGGTGCAGCGGCTGTACTAATTCGTAGTGTGTTAATTCGACGAGCAGAGTCAATTTGGAAGCGGTAGTAGGGAGGGGAAACGGTGTCGGTAAGAGGGAATGACTTTTTCGTATACGGTCTGGCGGTGATGCTTAGTTGCATCGCTACCTTAGCGGCGGCAGAAGAACTCAACGATAATAGTGCGGAGGCAGCTTACACACCGTGGGACACGTCTCTCTACGAGCTGACGCCCAAGCTCGACGAACAAACGATCGACGATGCCGTCGAGCCGGTGCAGTTGCTCGCGCCGCAAGCGCCGCGGGCAACCCAGATGGCACAGCGGCCTCGGCGCTCAGCCGTCGCGCGACGAAACCGAAATCTGGCCAGTGTGCCATTCATGATCGGCGACACGACCGCGGCAAATTGCGTCACCTACGGTGGCGTGTCGTTCGTCGCGCTCGGGCATCCTACGTTGGGTTGCAGTCGAGTGAATATCGCGGAGGCGAACTCTCCGCTGCCGACAGATCGTATTTACGCCAGTTATCGCCACTTCCAGAATGCGACGCGCTCGCGCATCATCAGCACGCAGGAAGCTTTCGATCTGGATCGCTTCACTCTCGGCGGAGAACGCACGTACTTCGATGGCATGATGTCCACGGAAATCCGCATGCCCCTGGAGTTCCGACTGTCTTCGGATATCGGTACCTACGTGGTGGATTCCGTACCGCCGGCTAGCACTTTCCCACGCGGGTTCGACCCCATCACCAACGACCGTGAGATGGAACTGGCAAACATCTCGCTGATTTTCAAAGCACTACTCACCGAGCGCGAGCACTTTGCACTAACCGCCGGACTGGGCGTCACCCTGCCAACGGCACAGGACGTCACGTATAACGCCACGGTGGACACCATTGTCGACGACTTCGGCCTGAATGCTTTGAACGTAGCGCAGATCAGTAGTATCGCCGCGAATGAAACCATCTACCTCGCCCCGTTTCTGTCATGGATTTACAAACCGACCGAGCGGTTCTTCCATCAGGGCTTTCTCCAAGTGGAAGTCGCGGCGAACCCTTCGCAGGTACACACCAACGCTGCGGGTTTCTTTACGTTTGACACAAACGGTGACGACTTCTTTGATTTCACCGATCCAACAGACACGACCCTCGCTTACGCTACGCCGCCATTGCCGATTGTCGGCACAGGGTCGGGAACCGTCTCGCAAGATCTACATCCTCAGGTGTTGTTAAGGCTTAACCTGGGCTTTGGCTACACGCTTCACGAGAACGATCAGGCGGACTGGATTCAGAAACTGACCGGTATCTTCGAAGTCCACTATACCGGCACGATCAGTGAGGCGAATATCAGTCGCTCTCCGCTCAACGTAGCGATCAATGGCATTACAATCCCTCCGGGCAGTCCGATCCTCATGGACCCGGCGTTTGCCGGCATCAACAATATCGGCGTCGGCAACTTCAGCGATCAGATCCACATCGTGAATCTCACCGCCGGCTTGTCAGCTAATATGGGCAATCTTGTTGTTACCCACGGTGTGTCCGCTCCGGTGACCGATAGCGAGAACCGAGGGTTCGATTTCGAATACAACCTGCAAGTACAACGACCGTTTTAGCTTGCACCAACAGCCATCCCCCTCAAGCTCAGGGCATAGTCCAACTGCCCTGGGCTTTTTTCTCGCTGCTCCAGCCACTTTGCAGCGGGACGTCTGACGTCGTAAACTGGAGTTTTGCGCAGAAACCGTCATCGACTATATAGAATTCGCCCATGCCTGCTGCCTCAGCCGATCGTAATTTGCTGTTTGGCGTGTTGGCCGTGCAACTGGATTTCGTGTCGCGCGACGATCTGATTGCCGCGACCAGCCGTTGGGTGCTCGACAAGAAGCAACCGCTCAGCAGCATTTTCGTCGCGCAGGGCATGCTCAGTGATGAAGAGTGTCAGCTGCTCGAAAACGTCGTCGAGAAGCACCTGAAACGCAACGACGGTGACCCAAGGCGGAGTCTGGAAGCGGTCGAAGCGTTCGACGAGATCCGCGCCTCGTTGGGCACGCTGGACGACGCCGATCTGCGCTCCACGGTCGAGTACGCGACCGTGCCGATGACGTCCGACGATCCGTACTCGACGCAGTTGCCGGACCAGATCGACGCCGATCATTCCAGCCCCCGATTCAAAGTTTTGAGGCTACACCAAAAAGGTGGCCTTGGCCGCGTATCCATCGCGCTCGACGAGGAGCTCAATCGCGAGATCGCCCTGAAGGAAATCCTCACGGCGCACGCTGACAACATCGAAAACCGCACACGCTTCATCCGTGAGGCCGAGATAACGGGTGCGCTGGAGCATCCGGGCGTTGTACCGGTCTACAGCCTCGGGAAGTTTGCGGATGGCCGACCGTACTATGCGATGCGTTTCATTCGCGGCGTGAACTTGCAGGTCGCCCTGGAAGACTATCACGAAAAGCAGGCCAGCGCTGAAGAAAAGCAACTTGAGTTCCGTCAGTTGCTCAGCCGTTTTATCGACGTCTGCTACGCAATCGAATACGCGCATAGCCGAGCCGTGATCCATCGCGACCTCAAGCCCAGCAACGTAATGCTCGGTGACTATGGCGAGACGCTCGTGGTGGACTGGGGATTGGCCAAGTCGATGGGCGATGGCTTTGAGACCGAAGACAGCATGGAAGCGCCAGTCACGATCTCCGATAGCGCGTCAACGACGAAGACCGTACTGGGTCGAGTCGTCGGCACACCCACGTTCATGAGCCCCGAGCAGGCTGCCGGCCGACTCGATGCGCTCGGGCCGTGCAGCGACATCTATAGTCTGGGGGCCACCTTCTATCATTTGATCGCGGGCCAGGTACCGTTCAAGGGCACCGAAGAGGTCGTCCTCGCCAACGTGCAAACGGGCCGCTTCAAGCCACCGCGCGAAGTGAATGCAAATGTTCCAAAGCCGTTGGAAGCGATCTGCCTGAAGGCGATGTCACGCATGTCGACGGATCGCTATTTGACCAGCCGCGAGTTGGCCGAAGACATCGAGCGATATCTGGGCGGCGAGCGGGTGCTGGCCTACGACGAACCGCTAACCGATCGCGTGCTTCGCTGGATCCGCAATCACAAGCAGCTATTCTATAGTTCCGCCGCCGCGATCGCCGTCACGCTAACCGCCCTGTCGGTGAGTGTCGTGATGCTTAGCGCGGCGAACACACGCGTGCGTGCCTCGCGTGACGCGGCGACGGAGAGCTACGAGGAGGCCGATCGCCAGCGTCAGGAAGCGGAGCGCAACTTCCGCCTCGCGCGCGACGCGGTACGTGACTATTACATTTCCGTCAGCGAAGAAACGCTCCTGAAGCAGCCAGGCATGCAGCCGCTACGCGAAACGCTGCTCCGCCAGGCCCTCGTCTACTACCAAGGCTTTCTCGACAAACGTCAGGACGATCCCGACCTGCGTCAAGAAGTCGCGCAGGCGAACTTCTTCACTGGCCAAATCACCCAGGCGATCGATTCGCCAGCCGATGCGGTTTCGCATTTCGAAAAAGCTGCCGAAACACAAAAACAGCTGCTGGCTGAGTCTCCCGAATCCAAGGAAGTTCAAGCCGCCTACGGCTCGACGCTCAACGCGCTGGGTGGCGTGTCGCTGCGATTAGGCAAGATCGACGAGGCAGACCAGTACTTTCAACAGGCCATCGAGATCCGCGACCAGCAGGCCAAGGCCGATCCCACCGATATCGAAGCCGCGCGCACGCTTGCCAGCAGCATGATGAACCTAGGATTCACCCATTACTTGCGCAGCGATTTCGGTACCGCAATCAAGCAAATGCAACAGGCGCAGACGCTCCGCCTCGCGCACGCAAGCGATCCTGAGAATGTCGGCAGCAAGTTGCAGCGAGATCTGGGCATGGGTTACTACAATCTGGCGCTCTCGTACAGCGAGGCTAATGACTTGGAGCAGGCAGAAAATAACTACCTGTCAGCGATCAAGGCGTTTGAGCGACTGCTGGAGCTTGACCCCGCCGACATGAACAACCGACGCAAACTGGCCGTCTGCCATCGCATGGTCGGGCAGTTCCAAAGCGAGGTCGGAGACTCCGAAAAGGCCATTGAGTACCTCCAGCGCGCCAAGCAAACGCTCGTTGAGCTGCGATTCCAAAACCCAGACATCCTTGAATTCACCTCCGATCTGGCCGGCGTTTACCGACATCTGGGATTGGAGTTGGCCAATCAGCAGAACAGCGAAGCAGCAATTCTTTCGCTTGACCAGGCCATCGAGCTCATGCGTGAGCTTACCGATTTAGCGCCCTCCGTCACGAGCTTTCAGCTCGATCTGGGAGAAAGCCTACGCGAAGCCGGCAAGCTCTTAGCCGCCGCCGAGCAATTCGAGCAGGCAAAGGTGAGACTCGAACAATCGCAAGCTGTCTTCGCCGAACTCGTCAAAGCGGATCCCACAAACGAGGACTTTGGTACCGGCCTGCAGACTACGAACGACGAACTGGCACGTGTGTCCGTCCAGCTGCCAGCTGATGAGGACACCACGAACGAATAACATTCGCCATTCGCTTCTGAGCCGCAGCCCTCGCGTTCGCCGATGATGTACTCGCACGACCAACTCGTTCAGTGCTGGATTAACACTAGCGACGTCTTGCCCAACATCTGCTGCGTCTGCGGAATGCACACCGATCAGCGCCGCAAACTGTCACAGTACGTGTTCGTGAACGAAGAACGGCCCGCAGCCTCGATGGGATCTTGCCTGGTGTCTATATTCCTGATGATGTTGGGACCGCTTGGCTGGTTCGCCGCGCTGTTCCGACGCGCAGACCAAGGCGAGACGACGCAGATTGTTGTGAAAAAGAAGTTCCCGTATACTCTTTCATTGTGCCCCATCTGCGCTAGCGAGGAGCCGCCCAAGATTATCGATTTCTCAGCAGAATTCGATCGTTTCTCGATTCTCGCCCATCCAAAGTTTCAGAGCTACTTGGATGAGAGCCGCCAGGCGTAGCGTTTCATAGCAATTTCTTCAGTGTTCGAGGTAACCAGACTTGTCGGAGGAGGAACTATCGGCGGCGGAACTCGCTCGACTCGCGGAGCAACTGCAGCGTCTGGCCGCAGATCGTAGTCTGCTTGACGCGATGCCCGCCGAGGAGCGCAAACGCCTGCTGCAGGCGGTAAACCAACTTGCCAATCCCGATCGAACTACTCGTCGACTACTGCAACGCAAGCAACGCCAATCGCGACAGGCAGAGCTGGAAGGCAAGCGACAAGCTGATCGACAGCGGCTCGCCCAGACAGGCATGCGCGCTCAGACGAGCATTCGACAACTCAAGAAGGCGGCGCCGCCGGAACCTTTCGAGCCCGAGCTGCCTCCTACGGCGGAGCATCCCGCCGAGCATTTCGGGCCCCAGTTGGAAGTGCCACGCACGTGTTACATCTGCAAACGCGAGTTCGATCGGATTCACTTTTTCTACGACTCGATGTGCCCTGATTGCGCGGAACTGAATTGGGCGAAGCGCAGTCAGACAGCCGACCTGACCGGGCGGTTCGCGATGGTCACCGGTGGACGGGTGAAGATTGGCTATCAAGCAGCGCTCAAGCTGCTTCGCGCGGGCGCCCACGTCGTCGTCACGACACGCTTTCCGCGCGACGGTGCACGGCGATTTCTTGAGGAAGCGGACAGCCACGAGTGGCACCACCGACTGCAGATCCACGGACTCGACCTCCGTCACACGCCGAGTGTCGAAGCGCTCGCAGATCAGCTTGTCGCGACGTTGCCACGGCTAGATTTTCTCCTGAACAACGCCTGTCAAACCGTGCGACGTCCGCCGGGCTTTTACGAGCACCTGATGGATGGGGAGCGACAGCTTCTCAATTCGTTGCCCGCGGAAGCACACCCACTGTTGGCCGCGCACGAAGCGTTACGAGAGCGCGAATCGCCGCAGCTTTCGCCCTCCGACGACTTTTCGCTGAGCCTGGCTCGCGAAAGCATCGCTGGCATCACCCAAGCCGCCGAGCTTTCGCAGCTGCAGCTCGCCCCCGAAGACCAGGACAACGGCGCTGCCCTCTTCCCCGTCGGGCAGTACGACAGCGACCAACAGCAGATCGACCTGCGCGACATCAACAGCTGGCGTCTGCGCCTGGCGGAAGTCTCAACCGTCGAGCTGTTGGAGGTGCAACTGGTCAACGCGATCGCGCCGTTCCTTCTCAACGCACGGCTAAAGCCACTTATGTTCCGCGTACCCACGCCCGACAAGCACATCGTCAACGTGTCGGCGATGGAGGGCGTTTTCTACCGCGCCTACAAGACCGACAAGCATCCACACACCAACATGGCCAAGGCTGCGCTGAACATGCTCACCCGCACGTCCGCCCAAGACTACGCCCGCGACGGCATCCACATGAACAGCGTCGACACCGGCTGGATCACCGACGAAGACCCGGCCCACATCACCGAGCGCAAACGCGAGGAACTCGACTTCCACCCGCCACTGGATCTCATCGACGCCGCCGCGCGTATCTGCGACCCCATCTTCTCAGGAATCAACTCTGGCGAGCACGTCTGGGGGAAATTTTTGAAGGATTACCAAGTGGCGAATTGGTAGGCGGAATCTCTCAGCGGTTAGCGGTCAGCTTTTTTCAACTCGTTCCAGGGATGGCCCCTCTCCCCCATACGCGGCCACGACTGGCGGAGAAGTAGGATTCCGCCGACGCGGAGTGTACCCCGGGGGAGATCGCAGTCAAATGTATCCGGCAATGTGCTATAACTGACTGCCTGTCGAAAGATACACGGGAGCCCGACTCAACGAGAAGGAAGCAGTCATGGCAGAAGACGGACAACCTACCAAATCGGTGCGTGACTACCTACTCTACACCTTGAGCCTGCCTGAGCGTGCGATTCGCACGACCACCGGCGCGGCAAGTGGCGTCGTGCGTGAGTCGGCGGCATTGCTGGTCCCGCAGGCGTTTCAGAACAGCAAAACCTATGAGTCGTTGGTAGGGCAGACGCTCGACTTTCTATGCGAGAATGTCGGCGGCGTCGAGGCGGATGTCCGTGGGGTCGAAGGACCCGTGGTCGAGGACTTCGTCGCGCGAAAGACGGTCGGCAACTTCGTCGAGATGGCTGGCATGGCGACGCTCCATGTATCGCCGATGCTGCTGCTGGCGGTGGTGAGCGATGTGGCGTACGGCTCGCAGACTTATTTGCATGAGCTCGCCGACGAGTTGAAACGCGACGGGGTGATCAGCGAGGACTCGACGATCGACCATGCGAGCGACTTGCTGTCCGCCGTCAGCAAGACCTCGAGCGTGGCGGCCAGCGCGTTCAACACGCCACCGATTTCGTTGGATGGGCTCTATGAAACGATCAACGAAACGAAGTTGGCAGTCAGTCAAATCGATCCCGCCAAGGTCTTGCCGCAGGCCGAGATGGAACGCATGTGGAACGAGATGCATCAGATCGCCAGCGCAGAAAACGTGAGCATGTTCGAGGTGTCCAGCGCGATGGCGTTGCACTCGCTCGACCGTGTCGCGTCGGTCGGTAAGGGAGCGCTGTCCACCACGCGTGCTGCCGGACGGCTATTTGATCGGCACGTGATCGATCATTACCGTGCGGCGCTCAACGATCTGGAATCGAAAGGCTACTACGCGACGTTGGCCGACACGAGCAAACCCTACGTTGATGCGGTCTGGAAGAATTTTTCCACAGATAGCATGACGTTGACCGAGGATCTTCTCTCCGGGAGGTTGCTGGGCCAGGCCTCCAACGCAGTCGGGCGATGGCTGGGTGCGAAGGCAGAACCAGAAGTGAAGACAGAAGAGGCACAGGAATAGGAAGCTGCGTGGGGGATGGAGCTAATGATCAATTATTGGTTCCAGATACCTATTTCGCGTGGCCCCCCTCTCCCTCAGGGAGAGGGTACGGGTGCGGGTGAAGCGGGAAGAGGGTGAAGCACGTGCCAGGTCTCCCCTAGCCCCTCCCTGTAAGGGAGGGGGAATAAACCGCTACCCGCACATCTGGTTGAGGTCGCGGAGGTATTCGATCGCTTCGTCGACCTCTGGTGCTTCGACGCCGGGTTGCCGACCGGCGCGGTCGCATTCGCCGAGTAGCACCAGGTCGTCGTAGTGGTCCGACTCGCGCAAGCGGCGGTGGGCGCGTCGGCCTAACGATTGGTCGGCGATGCCGTGGGCGAGCATGTGATGTTCGATCAGCCAGGCGGTGCGCCCGGAGATCGTATCCTCGAGTGCTTCCAGTCCCGCGGCAACATGATCGAGCGGATCGATCGCTTTGCCCACATCGTGCAGCAACGCTGCGAGGAGAAAATCTTCGTCGTACGGCTGTTCGTCGCGGGCGTGATCGAAGACTTGCAAACTGTGATACAGCGCATCACCTTCCGGGTGATACTTGAGGTTCTGCTGAACGTTCTCTAACGGAAGGAGTAGTGATTCGTAGATTTGAAAACGATCGATCTTCTCGTCGATTTCGACCAGCGCTGTTTCGATGTCAAGGTCCGGATACTCATTGGCGAGGAATTGCTCAAGTTGCGGAATACTCGTCCGCTCGATTGCCTTGCCGGTGATGGAACTCTTGAATACATAGTGAGCTTGATTGGCTGCATAGATTGTCAATTCAATCGGGAACTCACCTTGCACATGAACATGATTGAAAGTTTGCTGCTCGCCATTCTTGCGCACCTGCTTGCGTTCAACTTCGTACGGTGTGCCAAGCTGATCGAGTTGGTGCGTCACTGCCTCGACCGTATCGGAGAATACGTGCAGGTCGATATCGCTCCCTTGGCGAATGTGTCCGGTGAGTACGCTGCCGATCAGCCGCGGTCGAAACGGAGCCAGCTGTTTCATCAGCGCCAGGGCGGTCAGTCGCATTTGCTGCAAGTTTTCGCTCCGCCGATCTCCTTCGTACGGCCGCGCCAGCATCTGAACCTGGTCGCGAATCTCAGTGTTACTTGGCAGATCGGCCGGCTTGGCCCAGCCTTGGCAAAGCTTGCGAGCCGCTTTCATTTTGGCTCTGTAGTACTCGGACTCTTGCCGCTCGTACATTAGCCGAGCCGCTTCCCAGGCGATTTGACGCCGCAGTTTGGAGTTTTGCATCGAGAGGCGCCGTTAGCCCAATCGACCGGCGCGGGGCATCTAAAACCGAAGCAGAGGCACGAGCAGCACGGCTCGCAATGCGTCTAGAATAGGCAGAGCTGTCGCACGTGTCGATGGCAAACCCACAAGATTCGCGGTTCGACAATTGGCAGCATCTTAGATAAGCTAGAAGTTTCCCAATCCTTCAGCGGGCCAGTCAGGTACAGCTTGCAATCAGTTTCCATGGCGCCAGGCCCCGCAGCCCGAATCAAGTAACAATGACCGAGTACCATCCGCTCCAGGATATCAATATCCTGGACACCACGTCGCTGACCGCTCCCACGGAATTGAAGACGGAATTCTGCCTCACTGACGAAGGCGGCGAGTCCGTTTATCAGGCGCGAGAAACCGTCAAAGCCATACTCCGCGGTGAGGATCGTCGGCTGATCGCAATCGTCGGGCCTTGTTCGATTCACGACCGTGATGCGGCCATCGAATACGCCGAGAAGCTCAAGCCCGTGGCCGACAAGGTCAACGACCGCATCGTCGTGTTGATGCGCGTGTACTTCGAGAAACCACGCACCACCGTCGGTTGGAAGGGACTGATCAACGATCCGCATCTCAATGGCACATTTGAGATGGGCGAGGGACTTCGGCTGGCACGCGAGATTCTGCTCGACATTACCGAGGTCGGTCTGCCGGCAGCGACCGAGATGCTGGAACCGATCACGCCGCAATACATTGCTGACCTGGTGACGCTCGCGTCGATTGGCGCGCGAACGACCGAGTCGCCCACGCATCGTCAGATGGCAAGCGGGTTGTCGATGCCGGTCGGCTTCAAGAACAGCACGGAAGGCAGTTTGGAAGTGGCGATGAACGCGATGCAAGCTGCACGTACGCCGCATACGTTTCTTGGGATCGATCACGCGGGCAAGACCTGCATGGTCCATACGCGCGGCAACGACATGGGACACCTCATTCTCCGTGGCGGACGGACCGGGCCCAACTACGATGCTGCGAGTCTGGCTGACGCAAGCGTGAAGCTGGCATCAGCCAAGTTGCCGCCGCGATTCGTGGTCGATTGCAGCCATGCGAACTCGAATAAGGACTACGCCAAGCAATCGATCGCATGGAACGACGTGGTCGCGCAACGTGCCGCTGGCAACGACGAGATCGTAGGGTTGATGCTTGAGAGCAATCTTAACGCCGGCAAACAGAGCCTAACTTTGGACCTTTCCGAACTGAAGTATGGCGTGTCGATCACTGACGGGTGCATCGCCTTCGACGAGACTGAAGAGTTGCTGTTGAGCGCCTATTCCACACTAGAAGCGACCACCGCCGCTGCTGGCTAGCTGCTTGACGCTCAATACATTTTATCAAGGATCGCATCACACCAAGCTGCATGAACGACGTCCCTCCGCTTCCTGAAAACATCCGCAGTGTTCAGCCTGGGGGCGGCCGGTGTTATGAGATCGAGCTCGCTTGGGGGCGTCTACGGCGATGGTACCTGAAGACGTTTCGAAGTGGCTACGTGGAGCGGATGGCGGCCTCGCGTCGTGGTGACACCGAGGGAGCGCCGCACGAGATTCTCGATCCGCGCGACCTAAAGTACTGCTGCAATCTATGCACGGCCCATTGGTCGCCCGAGGACGACCCGTTTCGTTGGCGCGAATCAATTCCGTTTGCCCGTTGGGGGCTCGCGGAGTTGCAACTCATGGGCTGGCCCCTGTTGTTTGTGACCGTGCTGTTATGGACGTTTTGTGGTCCGTGGCGGTGGCTGGCGATCGCTCCGGCAATTGCGCTGGGACTGGTGGTCTACTTCTTTCGTGATCCAACGCGAGTGATTCCGTCAGATCCCAATGCGATCGTCTCACCGGCGGATGGAACGATTGCGGAGGTGACGGAGGTTGATCATTACGATTTCCTCGACGGTCCAGCCGTTAGGATCGGTATCTTCCTGTCGATCTTCAATGTCCACGTCAATCGAGCTCCACGCCGGGCATGTGTCGTCGACATGCATTACAAACCGGGTGAGTTCCTGAATGCGATGAACCCGGAGAGCGCGCTGCGTAACGAGTTCCTGTGGATTGGACTAGCTGAAGTCGATGCGCCGCATCGCAAGCTGGCCGTACGAGCGATTTCGGGGCTGATTGCGCGCCGCATTGTCTGCGTATTGAAGCCTGGGCAAGAGGTCCGGCGCGGCGAGAAATTTGGTATGATCAAACTTGGCTCGCGAACGGAACTCATACTCCCGCGCGACAGCGTGCGGATAGACGTCGAAGTCGGCCAAAAAGTACAGGCTGGCAGTTCCGTGCTGGCTTGGTATGTTTGAGCGTGTTGGTGATCCGCCGGCTCGTGCTGTTTTTTCGGGAATTCTGAATGCGTCCTGTCCGACCAATTGCAGTGCTGCCAACGCTGTTTACGCTGGGGAACCTCGTTTGTGGGTTCTTCGCAATCGTCGTGGCTTCACGCATTGCGAAGCCCGGGATGGTGGATGTTGTCCCAGCGCCGCGGCTGGAGACTGCCGGGCAGCTTTGGGGCAGTGTTGATCCGACGCATAATCTGCTGTTATGCGGTGCGCTGATCATCATGGCGATGCTGTTTGACATGTTCGACGGGCAGGTAGCCCGGCTGACGCGGACAGCCAGCGACTTTGGCGGCCAGTTGGACAGCTTGTGCGATGTCGTCTCGTTCGGGGTCGCACCGGCGTTTCTGTTGGTGAAGATGTGCCCACAGTTCACTGAGCTGCATCGCGAAGCAGTGTGGTCGATCGCGGCATTGTTCACGTGTTGCGCGGCATTGCGATTAGCTCGCTTCAACGTCGAAACGGATGAGCACGACGACCACGGCTGGTTCGCGGGGCTGCCTTCGCCTGCTGCCGCTGCGGTGATTGCCAGTTTCGCGATTCTGTCGTACACAATTCGCAACGAGATTAACTTCGAGGTCTATCGCGATTTCGACTGGTGGATGCAACGGTTGCTGCCGATATTTTCGATCGGTGTCGCACTGTTGATGGTGTCCCGCGTGCCGTACCCGCACGTGGTGACCCAACTGTTGCGCGGCAGACGCAGTTTCGCACATGTCGTGATGATCGTCGTGGCAATGATTGGACTGTTCACAGTGCGGTGGTATGCCATTCCGATTCTGGGTTGCGGATACGTGGCGATTCCGGCGTTGAGGGCAATCTGGTTGGCAGTGGCCAAGCGGAAACAGGATATGGGACGTACCAGCGGGGCGGTTTAGCCGATGTTCACAGGATTGGTTCAGAGTTTGGCCGAAGTGCGGAGCATTGTCTCCGATGGTCCTGGCGTGCGACTGACGATCGCGGAACCGGCGATCACACAGGAGGTGGCATTGGGGGACAGCATCGCGGTGAACGGCTGTTGCCTCACTGTTGTCGCCAAGGATGAGGTGTCGATGCAGTTTGACGCGGGTGCCGAAACCTTGCAGCGCACGACACTGGGGGAACTCGTGGAGAGCGACCGAGTCAACCTGGAGACCTCGCTGCGAATGGGCGATTCGTTGGGCGGACATCTGGTCAGCGGACACATTGATGGTGTAGGCAGCGTGGACCAGCGCGTGGACGACGCGGAGTGGTCGACGATCTGGTTTCGAGTGCCAGGAGAGCTGACGCGACAGATGGCGAGCAAAGGGTCGGTCGCGGTTGACGGGGTGAGCTTGACGTTGGTCGACGTCGAAGACGATCGATTCAGCGTAGCGCTGATCCCGCACACACTGGCAGTGACGACGCTGGGGAAACGCAAGGTTGGCGATCGAGTGAATCTCGAAACTGACTTGCTGGCGAAGTACGTACAACGCCAATTGGAGTGGAAGGTTTAGGGCCATTCGCCGCCAGCTTGATAAGTTGCGGCGAAGCGAGCAAACAAAGGCGTTTATGTCGTCACGGCAAACAAAGACTTTCTTGATGGAGCGATTCCGCGAGGTCGGCATTCAACCGGCCACGCGGCACGGTCAGAATTTTCTGATTGACCTCAACCTGCAGCAGTTGATCGTCGATGCTGCGGACCTATCGTCCAGCGACGTCGTACTGGAGGTTGGCACAGGCACGGGCGCGCTGACGGCGCTGATGGCCAAACGCGCCGGTGCGGTGATTACCGTGGAGATTGACGGCCATCTGTTTGAGTTGGCGAGTGAGTTGTTGCTCGACTTCGAAAACGTCACGATGCTCAAGCACGATGCTTTGAAGAATAAGAATCAATTCGATTCGCGCGTGTTGGAGGCGATCGGTAGAGAACTCGACAAAGACAACGAGCGACGACTCAAGCTGGTCGCCAATCTCCCCTACAACGTGGCCACGCCAGTACTATCGAATTTGCTGAGCAGTCCGTACGTGCCCCACTCGCTTGTGGCGACGATTCAAAAGGAACTGGGCGATCGGATCGTAGCCAAACCGGGGACGAAGGACTACGGCGCGCTGAGTGTGTGGATGCAGTGCCAGGCAGATACCGAGATCGTGCGGATCATGCCTCCGAGTGTGTTTTGGCCGCCACCAAAAGTGGAATCAGCCATCGTGCGAATCGTGGTGAACAAAGACCGACGCAGCCAGGTGCCAGACCTGCGCTACTTTCACCAATTCGTGAAAGCGATCTTCATTCACCGTCGGAAGTTCCTCAGAGCGAACGTCGTCGCGGCGATGAAGCAACACTTGACCAAAGAAGAGGTCGACGCGGTGCTGGCCGAGATGGAGTTTGCGCCCGACACGCGCACCGAGCAACTCGACGTCGACACGTTGTTGCGGCTCACGGAACTTGTGCGGGTGCGAGCCCCGGATTGGACACTTTAGGCCGACCGAGGCTTGATGCGTTCGATTTGTTCAACCGCGGCGAGCGGCACGCGAATCTGCCCGTCAGCCTCAAAGAACGAGAGCTCGCCATCTAGAATCAACTGCCGAACCGCCTTGCGAGTGACGCCCCAACGATGTGCGAGGTGGGTGAGTGAGTAGCTGTCATCACGCCCGTCGTGTGGTTCGTGCTGACTAGGGACTTTCATCGGGGCCATCACGATCCTCCTACATGAAGTGCGATCCGCAGATTGCTGTGGCAGCCGTACGTATGGATTATAGCAAACGAGCCGATTAGCTGGCTAGGAATCACACCACACCGGGGCCCGAGAGAGGTCGAACCGCTCGTCGGGTGAGCGTGTCCGTGGTAGAGTGGAGAACTCTGTTTGCCGAGCAATGCGACGATGCACTGCGCTGCAGCAATTATGGACCCGACTGGTATCGCACTTATATGCCGCGTACTGCCTCTATCGATCGAAAGACTGCCGAGACGCAGATTGCGCTGGAGCTGGATCTCGATGGCTCGGGTCAGGCGGACGTCGAGACCGGCGTTGGCTTCCTCGACCACATGCTTGAGCTGTTCACCAAGCACAGCGTGATTGATCTGAAGATTCGAGCCAAGGGCGATCTGCACGTCGATCAGCATCACACCGTCGAAGACACCGGCATCTGCCTCGGGCAAGCGATTCGTCAGGCATTGGGCGACAAAGCCGGCATCCGCCGCTATGGCCACTTTACGTTGCCGATGGAAGAGACCTTGGTCACGGTGGCAATCGATTTCAGTGGTCGCTACGCACTGGCCTACAACGCGCCAACGCCGGCGGCGAAGATCGGCGACTTCGACAGCGAGCTGCTCGAAGACTTCTGGCAAGCAACAGCTGCCAACGCGTTGTGCAACCTGCACGTGCTTTTGCACTATGGGCGAAACAGTCACCACATCGCCGAAGCGGTATTCAAGGCATCGGCGCGGGCAATGCGAATGGCGATTGAAGACGATCCACGCATGACCGGTGTGCCGAGCACCAAAGGCACGCTGGACAGTTAGCAGCTACTCGCCAAATTCCTCCGAGTAATCGGCCAACGCCGCCTGGACGACTTGCTCTGCGTGCTCGCGGCCGTAGACCGAGTCGATTGCCACTTTCGGATCGCCCGGGGTCAGCATCTTGTACGTGCTGAAGTAGTGCCGCAACCGGTTGACCATCACTTCAGGAAGCTCCGACACGTCTTCGACCCGCTCCCACATCGCGTCGCTCACCAGCACAGCGATGATCTTGTCGTCGGCCTCTTCGTTGTCGAGCATCGGCAACCCGCCGACAATGCGTGCCTTGAGGATCACTTCCGCGACGTTAATTGGGCGTTCGCTGATCACACAGATATCAAGTGGGTCATGATCGCCTGTCTTTGCTCCTGGCATCAATGATCGCACACGACTACCGCAATACGTTTTCGGAATGAAGCCGTACAAAGTCGGGCAGAACGACGAGGTGCGGTTGGGTCGGTCAACCTGCAGGTAACCGGTCTTTTTATCCAACTCGTACTTCACGCGATCAAACGGTGTCAGCTCGATATAGGCATTGACGACGCTAGGCGGATTAGGACCGACGTCCAATCCGTGCCACGGGTGCGGACGCCACTTGTAAAACGGTGATGGGAAACCCATGACAGCCTTGTTGCTAAGCGTTGGGGAGGGAATTCAGAACGTCCGCCTAGCGGTGCTCGTCACCTTGATCTACATACGTTTCCAGGAATCGCGTCAGCCGTTGGAAGTCGCTTTCCGGCTCGATATAGCGCACGACCGTGACGAGTGTTTCGGGATCGACGAGCCGCTCGAACGGCACATATTCCAGTTGCAGTTGGCCCGATACCGAAACCATGACCCCGTTGAGCCCCTGCTCGACCAACGCGCGGTAGGCGCCAACGCCCAGTTGGCTGCCCAACATCACGTCGAAGGCGTGAGGCTTCGCACAACGCGCCTCGTATCCAAGCTGCAAGGCATTAATCTTGCGTGAGCGTCCGGTCTGGCGGTTGTACTCTTTGGCGATCAAGTCCGCGAACACGTCGTGCAGATTGATCGCACTGATGTTGATGTGGCCGTGATCATCGCGATCGACGCCCTCGAGGTAGCTACTAGGCAGGAACTCTGCCAGGCCTTCCGCGATCACAATCACGCCGTACTGCTTGCCCTCGCGCTCACGTGTGGTAATCGTCGCGACGATGCGCGGGATGACTTCGTCCATATTCATCACCGGTCGCGTCGTTTTCTCGCCCGTCTGCGGATCGACGACTTCCTCGATGTCGCGATACTTGCCGACGATGTCTTCCACACTGACGACCAAGCTCGCTTCGCCTGCGATCGCCACACCGTATGCCAGCCAGCCCGCGCTACGTCCCATCGACTCGGCTAGGAAGTATGTCTGATTGGCTTCCGCGTCTGCCAACAGATTGCGAACTTCCCCAGCCAGAAAATCAACGGCCGTAAAGTAGCCGAAAGTAAAGTCGATCCCGCGATAGTCGTTGTCGATCGTTTTGGGCAGATGCACGACCGGGATGCGATGCGCGTCCAGGGGCAGTCGTTCCTGAAACATCTTGAATTTGTTGGCGGTCTTCAGCGTGTCGTCGCCACCGATCGAGATCAGCAGATCAACGCCGATGGAGCGTAGCGCTTCGTAGACGCGCTTCAGCGGGGCACTCTTCTCCTCGTCGTTGAGGTGCGAAGGATGCGAGACGTTCTTGCCCGGGTTGGCGCGGGCGGTGCCGATCATGATGCCCTGCGAGTTACGCGTGCGGCCGAGCATCTTGTGATCGACCAGCACGTAGTCGCGTCCCTCGACCAGCGGCTCTTTGCCGTCGAAATCGATCAGCTGCGAGTAACCATGCTTGATGCCCACCACCTCGATGTCGTTGCGGAGAAATGACGTCGCAGCCGCCGAGATGACGGCATTCGCGGCAGGCGCGGGGCCGCCGGCAAACAGGATCGCGGCGCGGCGGAAATTGTGTTGTTTTTTCTGAGGACTGGAAAGCGTTTCGGACATAGTGGTCGTTGATCGGGGGGTGGGTAGGTGGGGGACTCGGTTTCAGGCTCCGCCCGGGAGGTCGTGACCAGGGCGAGCATTGCCGACTATTGTAAACTCCGCGGTATTCCAGGCAACTGGCTATAAACAGGCGGATTTGTCAGTGTTGACGGCGTATCCGAGCCAGTTTCGACGTCGCTGAAGCTGCAGAGCCTCCGCTCACTCCGTGTGTCGGGAATGGCCTGCCTCGTGCCGACTTTTGCTGAGTATTGCGGCCTGGGTTGTACTCTGAAAACACACTTTTAAACTCAAAAGTCGACCTTTTTTCGGCGTCAAGTTTTCGCAGGACCCCGCTACCAAGGCGTTTGCGAAATTCGGCTCGTGCAAAAACAACCGACTTTTGCATTTTCGACCCGCATCACTCCATTGAAGTTCGCCGTTAGCGTGCCGAGGGTTTTCGTCCTCGCTACACAGCGTTCGGTCTGCCAATCCAAGTGCGGCGCTGCTGTAGCGAACACCTATTCTACCAGACCGAGTGGCCCAATTTCAGGAACAAAGTTTGGCGAGTCGCGACGGTGCAACTCGGCAAAGACTACGACGCGGATCGAAATTCGCAGCCAGCAGTTCTTGGTAGCGGAGTTCCAATACCTGCGGGTTCTGATTGAAACGGAACCTTGTAGCCCTCTATCCTTTGAATTGAAACTTAGGCGCCGTATCGGTTGTATTCGGTTTGACCATAAGGACACCACGGATTGGCACCTCGGTCAGATCACGCATATCCTAAGGCCGATTTTCGGTAGCTTCGATCGCAGTTCGAAGAAAAATATCCGATAAATCTTCACCTTCCTGTCAAGATCTACGGCATTTCGGCGAAAGTCAGTCGACGCGACCCCGATCCAACCTGTGACAGAGGAACGTAACCGTGTTCGACCGTATCGTAAGTCTCGTTTTTCAGACTCTGATGTCGTTTGGATTCTTTGTTTTCTCGACGCCCATGTCGCAAGGGCACAATGGTGCTGTTGTGTGTGCTTACCCCTTAGAAGGCATTACCATCGACGGGAGCCTCGATGATTGGCCGAAACATGCTGTTGCCGTTGCGGCGAACGGGGCTGTTCAGGGCGATAAGCCCACCAACCCTGATGACTTGAATTGCCGATTTAGGGTCGGCTACAGCCCGGCGAACAGTGCTTTATACATTGCGATCGAGGTAACTGACGATTCGTTAGTCGTCGACCCCAGCATTGAAGGCGCCTGGGACGCTCAGGATGGTTGTTCCATCTATATCGATCGACGACCTCACAGAGATGCTAGCGCTGTCGAGCAATACTCTAGGTGCGGCGAATCGATTCGATTCCAGGGATTCAATACGCGAGCTAGCAACGTGGAAGTGAAGACTGCGCGTTCAGAAGATGGATGCGTCTATGAGTGGTGTATTCATCTGCCGGGCGAAACATTGTCACCTGGCCGCCTACTCGGTTTCGACCTAGATGTCACCGACAAAGACGCTGACGGGTCCTCTACTTGGCTGGCCTGGGGAAACGGTACGCAGAAGGCCTATTTCCCCTGGCGGATTGGCGATCTCTTCCTGTTGTCGAACGGTGATGACCTGAAACTGGGGCGCGTGAGTGGGAAAATTATCCTGAACGATGACGAGTTTGACAGAAAAGACCAGTTTCCGCGAGTGCTTGTGCAGTCAACTACAGCAACACAGTTTTGGGCACATGTCGAGTGCAACCAGTCCGGTGAGTATTCGGCAAAGCTACCTGAAGGCAAATACAAAATTACTCCTGTCGATGCTCTCGACCTGCGAGTTGCGGAAACTGATTACGTTACTTGCTTTGTGAGAGCCGGCGCCGTAGTAGACGCACCCAGTTTACAGGTATCAAAGCCATCAAAGCCGAATCTTGGTCGTGCAGAAGGAGCACTCCTGAGCGGTACGTTCGAGCCCCGAACCTTCGACAGTTTTCTGAAAGCTCACATGCAGTACTACAAGATTCCCGGCATGTCGATTGCAGTGGTGAAAGACGGACGCGTCATCTACCAAAATGCCCTCGGCTACAAGAACGCTTTCACGAAGGAACCCGTAACGACAGATACTCTCTTCGAAGCTGGTTCGATGACGAAAGTTGTCTTCGCATACGCGGTCAATCGACTCGTTGAAAGAGGTGTTCTTGATCTAGACGTACCGCTGTACAGATACTGGCCTGAGGTGCTTGATAAGTTTCCGGACGACGAACGATACAAGCTGATTACTGCGAGGTATGTGCTTGCTCACAGGACGGGGCTCACAAACTGGGACGGCTACGAATTGCAGTTCACACCTGGCACGAACTTCGGATACTCCGGCCAAGCCTTTGAGTGGTTAGCAATGGTTGTTTCACAGGTCACAAACAAGAGCATATCAGAGGTCGTTCATAATGAGGTATTCGTGCCTCTTGGCATTGAGAACGCCTATCTCACTTGGGAAGAGGACTCCGATTATGCCGCTCGCACGGCAAGCGGGCACAGGCACGGGAATACGCCGATATCGAAGACCATCGATGCTGAGCCGTTCATGGCTTACAGCCTGCACATTGACGCATCGAACTACGCCAAATTGCTGGTGGGGATTATGGAACGC
This sequence comes from Bythopirellula sp., assembly GCA_028285205.1. GTDB lineage: Bacteria > Planctomycetota > Planctomycetia > Pirellulales > Lacipirellulaceae > Bythopirellula. The sequence goes on from JANQQA010000298.1 coordinate 49,789, forward strand.
GACGGCATGGAAGAGACCACGTTCAAGGAAATGTTGCGGCAACAATTCGAGATTGCGGACGCAGCAAATCCTGAGGAACTTCCGTACGGGCTTGGGATCGTTGTGGAAGAGACCTCTCATGGGCTGAAACTGTCTCATGGCGGAACCAGGACGGGCTTCACAAGCAACATGGTGGTCTACGACGGGATAAAGGCCGGTTATGTATTCCTAATCAATAATGATCAAGCCTACTATTTGGACAAAGATATCGATGCATACCTCACATCTGCAGACTCGAGATAGGGGAACGGAGCGACGCTAACTGCGAGAGTAGGGCAACGGCAAAGTCAACACGAAATAGCAGCGAGTAGCTCCGGCTCCACTGGAAGAACCCGATGAACTCGAACATACAGCGATGTGAGGCACAGCCTAGCCTACGATTCCTAGGCAATTGTGATCAGCGACCTACGCAAGACGGAGAGTACTGCGGCGGATTTCCCGCCATCTCATTACTAGTGCGGCTAGTGCCAGTAGAACGGTTGACGGTTCGGGGATTGCCATTCCGTTGCTACTTGCGGGATCTTCAAGCACGTATTCCGATTGCCAGATCAGCAGATCTCGCCCATCGCTATCTTCATCGTCGTCGGCATCGGAGAAGCTGTTGATACCGTAGTCTCCCTGCCATTGAGCAAGGTCGAAGGCATCGACCGTCCCATCATTGTTGAAGTCCGCCCGAAACACTCCCAACTCAATAGCTCCGATGTCGAAGCCCTCTCCGACAGGTCGCGGTCTTCCTTCCAGGTCGTTGAGCGGGGCTACGTCCGCAGCTCCGGTGTCGACGGCCGAAGAGTTGGGCAGAATGTCGTAGTCGCCCGTGGTCCAGTCAACAAAAAGTGCTTCCGGGACGTCGACTTGTGAATTGGCGTCGCCGCCGGTAAGCGACTGCCACTCTGCCAAGTCCAAGACGGAATCGCCTCCGTTGGTCGTGAATCGTGAGATCACAACGTTATGATCGCTATCGAATCCGCCAAGGCTGTCGGTAGAAATATCGACAGCGCCTCGGAACGAGTGTTGGTTGAACAAGATGTTGTTGCGAACAACGTTGTTCGTACTTCCGTTTTGAATGTTCAGCGCCCAACGGCCGTCACTAGCGACATGAACCGTGTTATTGACGACGACGTTTCCCATCGATGGAGCGCCGCCGTCGATGCGATAGAGCGAGATCCCGCTGGCGTGGGCATCAAAAATCAGGTTATTCTCAATCCGTGAGCTTTGGACACCATCCATATTGATGCCGCTCCCGCCGCCCACGCCGTTGTCGTAGATCACATTCCTGGCGACCAGTGCATCGGAAATAATGCCATCGCCGCCCAAGCTTGCGTCGCCATTCATATGGATTCCGTTGGCGTTGTTGCCCCAGATCTCGTTCTCTCGAATCACAGGCCGGTCGCCGCTGTTGGACACATAGATACCGTGCTCGTCATCGGCACCAGACGTTTCGTTCCGCTCGATCAACAGGTCGTTAACGAAGCCAGTAAAGATTCCCCACTTGTAGTTGTCGCGCGCGATCACATTGCGTACCGTCACGAATTCAGCGAAGTCGCCCACAGATCCCACCGCGCGAACGCCCGCACGCGGCATGTCGACCACGGTAAAGCCATCGACGACTACGTGCGATGCGCCCTCAAGATTAATGCCGTCGGGCGTCACAGGATTCTGTTGGTTGATCCACGCGCCAGGTTGAGCGAGGAATTCAATCGGGTCGTCCGGCGTGCCACTCGTCGTTAGATGGAAGCCGGCATAAAACCCGGGCAACACGTTGACGCGGTCGCCTGCGCCAACTTGATTGGCGGCATGCTGCAACGTTTGCCAGGGCGTTGCGGCGCTGCCGTCGGCAGCGTCGCTGCCAGAGGGATCCACGAAGAAGTCGACTGCTCGAGCCTTCGACACACAGAAAAATGAGCAAGCCGCTATCAGCCCGCCTGTCGCCACCACGCTACAAGTCATGCGATTCATCGAATCTGCTGCCGATAATACAAGTTACCGAGACAATGCCACAGCTCTCCAGGAATCCCTGGCCCCTAACTGCCTCCCCTTCGGGAACAAAGACTATCCGAAATACTCTCCGTCGGCCACTAAATCTCTCCATCGCTATCAAACGAGTAGGTCAGGCTCGGCCTGAAGAACCAGATGCATTCCAACAGGCAACGACATTAGGAACAGCCTGACCACAATTCCTGAACAGTTTGGATTCAGCGCCGAAGCTGATCGACGTCTGCAACGCGAACAGGTTCCAAGGTAGGAGGTTCACACCTCGCGTGGAATCTCGGAGTGGGAATTAGCTGAATTCATGCACAGTTTGAACCTTTCTGAGGTCCATCTATTACCTACCGCGGGCAGATTAACGCGGCACACATTGGCGAGTCCAGTATTCTGCGATTTGACGGGCGAATTCTATGTTAGCGAGTGTTCTCTTCTGATAGATTAAGGGAAGGGGATATGGGAATAGGCGATTGCCTTCACTGAGAAGGTTTGATGATGGAAGAGCACCCAGTCTCAAGCTCGACACTTCGTCACTATGTCGATTTTGGCCGTTCTCGCTTGGCCACTTCTTGCAGCTTCCTAGGACAAGTTCTGCTGGCTATAGGTGTCTTCGCAATTCTGGCAAACAGTCTAGCAGCACAGAGTGCAGAATTCATACCACTGGGCCATATCCCCGGAGGTTTCGCTTCGAGTTTTGCCACCGACGTTTCAGCCGATGGCAACGTCGTAGTTGGTCGCTCGCATAGTCCTAATGGTTCAGAAGCGTTTCGATGGACACTGGCAAGCGGAATGTTAGGTCTTGGAGACCTTCCAGACGGGGACACATGGTCGAGTGCGGCAGCGGTATCTCGCGACGGGAGTATCATCATCGGACGTGGCACCGTCGGTGTAGCCGCTGGAGTGGATGCTTTCAGGTGGACGGAGGAAACTGGTCCAACTCCAATTGGCTACTTGCCACGTGAAGGACTGCCAATTAGCTATCCTGGAGCAATCTCGGATAACGGGAAAGTAATCGGAGGTTCGTCAGCGAATCGTGCGTTCGTGTGGACAGAGGACGATGGTATTCAAGTACTGCCCGGAATATCTGATTCTGAAGGGTCTAGTGGGGTCGCCGGAATTTCCGCCGATGGTTCTGTCATTGCGGGTAGTCGCGAATTAGAAGGAGTGCGACAGCCGTACCTCTACACTAGTAATGCACCGATTCAAGACCTAGGGCTACTTGCTGGGCGACACATCGATACTTTCGTCAACGGTTTATCATCAAATGGCAAGGTAGTTATCGGAAACGCAAGCGGTCGAGGTTGGCGTTGGGATGCAGCTCGAGGGATGCATCCGATTCCCTTCCTTCAAGAAAACGATTTCGCGATTTATCCAATTGACCTGACTGCAGATGGCTCAGTCATTGTCGGCACCACACACGCCAGCACGGACCCGACTGAACGCTTTCCTTCTTTCATTTGGACCCAAGAGCTAGGCACTCAGAACTTGGAAGCATTTCTGAGTGCGCAGTATGGACTAAGTCTTGACGGATGGAGCCTGTCCAGGGTTTCCGGAATTTCAGACGATGGCCATGTAATCGTTGGCGGTGGCGTAAACCCTCAGGGCCAGCTAGAAGCGTGGGCTGTCGTAATTCGCGTTCCCGAAACCTCTGCCTTGTGTATGTTGCTAATTGGTGTATTCAGCTCTTGTGCAGTCATACCGAGGATTGCACACCACTGTCGCCTCTGATTCATTTTACGAAGTCCGCTGAGCCCATGACTCTTTGACGCAAAGATGGATACTGTCTGCACGAGGGTACGTGCCGTTCCACAGGGGTCAGCGTGAGCCACATCATGCACTATGAACTGAGCGGTAATACTGCCTTCTTCCTGGGCATGGGTTCGGACAGATTCCACCAGAGTAGGGACTCGCCGAGTTCGGAATCTGCAAGCAGAGTCCGGCGGAGAATTATCTCTCGTCCGTTGTATGGGCATCATCGAGTTTCGGCTCGGGCGGCGGCACCAGCTCTGCTTTCTTGCGTCCGACACTACTGGTCCAATATCGCGACGAATCCAAAAACTGTTGCCGACAGCGTGACCGCAATTAGCAAAGTGCGAATACTGAATTGCCATGGCCGCCTCAACATCAGCATACCGCTCAGCAAAGTAGCCGAGAGCACTAAGAACCAATATGGAAGAATGACTCCCGAGCCTCTGAGTGTTGCTGTCGCTGCGCCGAGCATCATTACGGTAGTACCATCGGGCCTCTGGTACGTGGGCCGCATGACATAGTAGATTGGATTGTTGATCGTACTGAATCCGGCAATTGAGTCTCGTCGCCGTGGGTCACCACCGGGAAACGACAGTTCATCATCAACCGGATAACTACGTGTCTCCCACTTCCACCAATTGGCGTGGCCATGTGATTTGAAGTATAAAAAAACTACCCTGCCTTGCTTTGAGCCAAGAAGAAATGACTTGCGTCCGTAAATACATCCGTGTAAACGGTCTGCTGAAGTGTGGCTACGAATCCAGAGACCAATTAACAAACACGCGACGAGCAGTAGTCCAACACACGTTGCTAAACGGAAGTACCGAACCATGAGCTACCCCGAACAGATGCACTATACTCAACATTCAGTTTATGAGTTTACAGTGATATTGCTGGAGGCAACATCATTCAGTGGTTCACTCAACGTGTGGAAAGCTCACTTTTGAAACTGCTGAATCGATGTACACTCCCATCGATTTTTGAGTCCCGTTCTCATCCTGCACAGTACGATAGAAAGGCGGCTGTCTCGCGAGCTGTCGTCTTCGACTAGAATCCGGAATTCCGGCGTAGCCGTTGCTCTCACTCGAGCAAGAGTTAGGAGTGGTGTCATGCGTCAGTTTGCAAGGTTTAGACTTCGAGAACTGTTGCTACTTATCACTGTGATTGCACTAGCTGCTGGGTTGCTGATTGTCTCCCGACGAGCATTTCGGGCGGAGTTGGAGTTGAGCGTTATTCGCGATGAAGCTGGTCATACTCTAGGCAAACTGCACATCGAAGACCAAACTCAAGTTCACATTCGAGCTATCCAGGAAGAGGAGCCTAACACTTGGCGATGGCGGGTCTTTATACCGAAAGGACACAAGTACGACTTCAATGCCGCCCATTCGAATATTCCTGGAGACGGACTTCCCGTGAGCGGTATGTCTGGTTATTCGAACGAGCCCTATTGGGAAAAATCAAATGAAGTACTGATTTCGGCATATCTAAGACCAGTTGGCAATGGAGATTGGCGACTATCAGTTGACTCGTTTATTGCCAATTCTAGGAACCAGATGTCTGGAGTGACACTAACGATACCTGGCGACGCGATGAAATGGATGAGTGAGATACCATCCAAGAATGTCCGTCATCTTGGAAGCAAGGGGCAAGAATCTGTCGACCCGAAAGGACCAATAGTCCTTCTCCAGCAAAGAGCAAACAAGAAGTCACCAAACGGCACTTACGAGTCAACTCCAGAACCGAGTCCGGGGTTTATGATCTGGCTCAAGAAAATATAGACTTGTACGTCCAACACAATAGTTGCGTGCATCGGCTGGACTTTTCGATCGTCGAGTCGGCGTTTTACCGAGCTGCCTCAGCTTTACACTCTTGGCAGCTTGAATCCAGAGTTTACCTGCTCCACGTGTCCTGTACGGATTTGGATGACGGAGCAAAGCCACTTCAGTAAAATCCTATCTCGCCTTGTTCACCGTCCTTGTAGTGGTTTGCTAGCCCAGCCACGGAGAGCCTTCGATGCATACGTTCAGAAACTACCGAATTCGATGGCAATTCGTAATCGCTTTCCTGCTGGTCCAATTCAACTTGATTCACCCTCTCGGGCACGGCCAAGGACTCGTTCCGAAAAAGGTGTCTATTGCCAATGACGTGACACTCCACTGTGTCGAGCAAGGAGACGGCGAACCGATCGTTTTCGTACACGGTTTGCTAGACGAGTACTCTACTTGGCTGCAGCAGCTTCAGGGATTCGCCGGCGAGGGCTATCGAGCGATTGCTTACAGTCGACGACACAACTATCCCAACAAGAATCGAATTCGACCAAATCATTCTGCTTCGCTCGAAGCCGATGACCTTTCAGCGTTGGTTCATGAATTGGATTTGGAAAAAGTTCACGTCGTGGGACACTCTTACGGTGCGTACACGACGCTCTTTTTTGCTCTCAAGTACCCCGACCAGGCTCGAACTGTCACGCTGGCAGAGGCACCGATTGTCCCGTGGCTCATCGATCTACCTACCAACCAACAAGAGGCTGGCAAGGCACAGTTGGCAAAGCTCATGAACCAAGGTGTCAATTCGGCAAAGCTGGCGATTGAGTCCGGTGATGATCGTGCGGCCATCAAAGCGATGTTCGACGCTATTGGTGGCAACGGAAAGTTTGATGCACTCCCAGAATTTGTCAAAAAGAGATGCCAGCGAAACATCTTAGAGCTGAAGGCGTTTCTGCTTTCAGAGGATCGTTATCCGGATGTGGCTCGCCAGCAGGTGCGACGTCTAGCCGTGCCAACGCTCATTCTGTCTGGAAGCCAGAGCGTGGCCACTGCCAGGTTCACGGACCCAGAACTCGAACGCTTGATTCCGGTACCCTCGCGAAAACGTGTTGTGTTTCAAGGGGCCACTCACATCATGTGGATTGAGCAACCGGTGCGATTTCGCCAAACTGTAATCGAATTCACACGCGGGAAGTAGTGGTAGCCCAGTGTCATCGCTGCGGCTCGCAACTCAGCCCAGCTGCATCGTCCTGTGCAGGTTACGGACGGGGCCCTCAAACCGCAAATGATTATCAAGGCGTGGGCCGTACTGGGTATGGCAGCACGGTGCGGAGCGAGCGATCGGCCCGGAAGCATTGCGACTAGGCGCTAGTGCAATTCCGGACGGCGATATCGTCAGTCTGCCGAGAAGACCCGCTCGACGAAGGTCGTGTCGATTTTTCCTTCGACGAACGCGGTGTGGCTGAGGATATCTTGATGGATCGGCTTGGTGGTGTGGATCCCATCGACTCGCAGTTCAGCCAGCGCGCGTTGCATGCAGGCGATCGCTTCGCGGCGCGTGGGCTGGTGGACGAGCAATTTGCCGATCATCGAATCGTAGTAGGGCGGAACCATGTAGCCACTGTGGGCGTGTGATTCCCAGCGCACGCCGTAGCCGCCGGGGACGAACAGACGATCGATTCGTCCGGGCGAGGGCTGAAAATTCTTGGCTGGGTTTTCAGCGTTGATGCGACACTCGATCGATGCGCCGTTTTGCGTGATGTCTTCCTGCTTGAACGGCAACGGCTCACCGCTAGCGACGAGAATCTGCTGCTTGATGAGATCGACGCCCGTGACCATCTCAGTGACGGGGTGCTCGACCTGGATGCGCGCGTTCACTTCGATAAAGTAGAAATTGCCTTCCTTGTCGACGATGAACTCGACCGTAGCCGCGTTGGTATAGTTTGCCTGCCTGATCATGCGACAAGCGGCCTCACACATCGCGTTGCGAGTCTCTTGGTTGATGCAGGTACTGGGGCTTTCTTCGATCAGCTTTTGGTGACGACGTTGGACGCTGCAGTCGCGCTCCCACAGGTGGACGACGTTGCCGTGATGGTCGGCGATCACTTGGACTTCGACGTGGCGCGGCTGTTCGACATACTTTTCGAGGTAGACGGCCCCGTTGCCGAAGGCAGCCTCCGCTTCCGTCTGCGCCTGTTGCAGGGCTGATTTGAGCGCTAGGTCGTTTGCTGCGACACGCATGCCCTTGCCGCCCCCGCCCGCAACGGCCTTGATCAGCACGGGGAAACCAACTTCGTGGGCGAACGACAATGCTTCGTCCGCGGACTCGACGAGCCCTTCACTCCCCGGCACGACGGGCACGTTGGCGGCCCGGGCCATTTCACGCGCTTCGTTCTTGTCACCGAGTTTCGCCATCGCGTCGGGCTGTGGACCGATGAAATCGATTTTGCAGCTGCGGCAGACCTCGTTGAAGTGAGCGTTTTCAGCCAGGAATCCATAGCCGGGGTGAATCGCTTGCACGTTTCCGACTTCGGCGGCGCTGATTACGTTGGCGATTTTCAGGTAACTGTCGGCAGGGCGCGCGGGGCCGACGCAGAATGCTTCGTCGGCCAGTTGCAGATAGTGGGCATCCTTATCGGCTTCGCTGTAGATCGCCACCGTCTCTATGCCCAACTCGCGACAAGCGCGAATGATCCGTTGGGCGATTTCACCGCGGTTAGCAACGAGAATTCTTTGGTACATGGAGGGAAGGCTTTGCGCTATTGGCTGTGGGCTTTGAGCCGGGAATGTGGTAACCGAGAGGCAACCGCCTCGCCGGAACGCGAGCGTTCGCGAAGCTAGTTGGTCTTAACCTTGAACAACTTCTGTCCGAACTCGATCGCGTCGCCGTTCTCGACGAGTCGAGCCGCGATGGTTCCGGAGCACTCGGCGGGAATCTCGTTGAACACCTTCATGGCTTCCAAGATGCACACGGGCGTGTCGGCGCCGACTTGGTCGCCCACGCTGACAAATGGCGGCGCGTCAGGGCTCGCGGCCGTGTAGAACGTGCCCACCATCGGGCTGGTGATGTAGGTGACGTTGGCTTCGTCGGCGGCATCATCGCCGGTGGCAGACGCGGGCGCGGCAGCTTGCGGAGGAGGACCGGCCGGTGGTGCAGCCGGTGCGGGAGCGGGTGCCGCGGGCGCTGCGGCGATGATCGCCTCGCCACCGCGCTTGAGGCGGATGCGGTGATCGGACTGCTGAAGGTCGACTTCGGAGAGTTCGTATTCCTTCATCAACTCGACGAGCCGACGCACCTTGCGTACATCGAAAACGTCTCCACCGCCAGAACCACCACTAGCCATTGATTTCTCCACCTGCTAACGACGAGAACTTATCAGATGCCCGTCAGTTGGATTTCACATTTCCGAGGTGTACCTCAGTCGAGTTCGCCAACAGCGGCCGACCGGCGCGCGAACCGCGTCAGCCGACGACACATTGATCCAAGTCTTTGGGGACTGAACTCAGCACCTCATGCCCATCGCGTGTGACCAACACGTCGTCTTCGATTCGTACGCCACCCCAACCTGGTAGATAGATCCCGGGCTCGACGGTCACGATCATGCCCGGCTTCAGTACGAGGTCTCGTCCCGCGCCCAAGCGCGGGGCCTCGTGGATCTCCAGCCCAACTCCGTGTCCGAGACTGTGGCCAAATTGTTTTCCGTAACCAGCTTTGGCAATCACGCTGCGAGCCGCTTGATCGACCGCCTCGGCGGTGACGCCGGGTCGAATCGCCTTGATTCCTGCCAGCTGCGCTTTCAGCACAACTCCATACACTTTACGAAGTTTGGGCAAAATTTTACCGGTCACCAAAATTCTCGTCAAGTCGCTCATGTACAGTGCTTCGTTGACTCCCCAGTCGATCAGAACGAAGTCATCAGCACCCAAACGCTGCGCAGTGGGGTTGGCATGAGGCAGCGCGGAGCGAGGCCCGACCGCAACGATGGAAGGAAAGCTCATGCACTTGCCGCCAAACCGTCGCGCCTGGTATTCCAAGTCCGCCGCGACCTGAAGTTCGGTCATCTCGGGCGTCAACGTGGCGCGCACAACCTCGAACGCACGTCGCGCGAGCTGGCACGCGCGGCGCGTGCGATCGATCTCGTCGCGGTCTTTGACCATGCGAAGTTGCTCGACCCAGCCTGTCGTCTCGACGAGTTCGCACTTCGCCAGCGCTGCTTTGAGCGCCGAGTGCAGCGCGACGGTCATCGAACTGGCCTCGAAGCCGACCGTCGTGAGCTTCAGCTTCTTGAGCACCGCAGCGATGCTGTCTAGCATCTTCTTGCCGGGTCCGCGAATCTCAACATCCAGGTCGGGACATTCCTCTTCGAGCTGTGTGGTGAATCGTTGATCGCTCAGCATCACACAGCGGTCCGCGCTGAGAATTAGGTAACTGTCGTCGCCGGTGAAGCCCGTCAGGTAGCCGACGTTGGTCGCGTTGGTGATCAGCAAGGATTCGAGTTTCGTTTTGCGGAGTTGGCTGCGCAGCTTATCCCGCCGTTTTGCAAAACGTGTCATGGAAGTGTATCCGAGGGCGTTTGACGCCAAGTGGTATCCCGTAAGGTTGGCGAAATCAGCACGAGGTAAGTCACCCAGCATACGGTCAAGCGGGCACGCCCGCTACCTGAGTCTGCGAGTCACGTGATTCTGCTCAGGCCTTCATTGCATCCAAGGCCCATTTTGATAGGCTGAATTAGATGATTCAGTGTGCTTCCGGCAATGCGACAACAATTGGCCTCATGCTCAGCGGCGGGCTCGATAGTGCGTTGCTGCTAATGAAATTGGTGCAAGACGGCTATCGCGTTCAGCCATTCTATGTCGCGGCGGGCTGCCAATGGGAGATCGAAGAACGGGCGGCAATCGATCGACTGCTGGCGGACCTGTCGAGCCTGGACGTAAGCCCCATCGTCGATTTCGCGATGCCGAGCGAAGACCTTTATGGCTGCCACTGGAGTCTCACCGGTTTGGACGTGCCCGACGAAACCACCGCGGACGAAGCCGTATTCCTGCCGGGTCGCAATCCGCTGCTGCTACTGAAGCCCGCATTGTGGTGCGGCACGCATGGGATTGGCCAATTGGCTGTGGCGACTTTGGCGGATAATCCATTCCCAGACGCAACGTCTGAGTTCTGTCGGCACTTTCAGGCGGTCATCGAGATCGCCACTGGCAAGCCGCTTGAAATCGTGAGACCCTTCGCAGAGAAACGCAAAGCGGAGATTCTCTCACTTGAGTTTGGCTCCGCCCATCAGCTGACTTTCTCCTGCTTGGACCCCCAAAATGGTCTGCACTGCGGCGGTTGCAACAAGTGCGCGGAACGCAACCGCGCGTTGCAAACACTCCCTGGTGGTGATCCGACCCAGTACGCGAACGCAAGCCTAGTAAGTTTCGATTAGAGAAAGCCGTATCCCAATGTTTCGAGTCACACGCGAAATCGACTTTTGCTACGGGCACCGTCTGCTGAACTACGACGGCAAGTGTCGTCATCTGCATGGTCACAACGGAAGGGCGGTGATATCAATCGAAGGGCCGGAGCTTGATGATCGCGGGATGGTGTTAGATTTTGCAGATATCAAAGGGGCGGTGAGCACCTGGATCGACGAGAACTTAGACCATCGCATGATTCTCAATCGAGCCGATCCGGTCGTGCCGATCCTGCAAGAGATGGGCGAGCCATTGTACTTGATCGATCAAAACCCAACGGCCGAAAACATCGCCAAGCTCATTTATGATGCGAATCATTCGGCCGGTGTGCCCATCGTGGAAGTTCGTTTGTGGGAAACACCTCGCTGCTTCGCCACTTATTCACCCAGTTGAGCGCGACACGGGGAGCGTAATCTATGGCAGAGGTGGTAATTGTCGAGGCCGACCTCCACAACACGCGACATCAACACGCCATCATCCAGTTGTTGGATGAATACTCTCAGGAGCCCATCATCGGCGGCAAGCCGCTCGCTGCCAGTGTGCGGAACGAGTTGATCGCCGGGCTACAGCAGCATCCAACGACCGAGGTGTTGCTGGCATTTGTCGATGACCAGGCGGTCGGCATCGCGGTGTGCTTCTTAGGCTTCTCCACTTTCGCCGCCAAGCGATTGCTGAACCTTCACGACTTGGCCGTCGCCGCCAAATTTCGCGGCCAGGGGATCGGCCGGGCATTGCTTGAGGCAGTGGAGACCAAGGCGCAGGCACTGTCTTGCTGCAAAGTCACTCTCGAAGTGCTCGAGGACAATACCAGAGCACGACGTGCTTACCAGGTGACCGGGTTCCTTCCACGCGCCGATGATAGCACGGAACGCCAAACGCTTTTCCTATCGAAGCCAATCGTTCAGGCTGATTGATCTCAGCTACGCTTCGACAGCTGGGGCTCGTCAGTCAAAAAAATGCAGCCCGAACGAAGCTTGTTCGCCCGGGCTGCTAGCCCCCCTGGGTGTATTGTGCCAGCAACCTCGAATTCGCGCGGCTGCTGTCTGCTCGCCAGTAGTAAGCGAGCACAACCTATATCGACCTTCACACGGTGCGGCTTCGGTAAAGTTTGCCAATTGCCCTGACTTTGCCGTCGCAACTGCGGTATTCGACACTTGAGATTCCTGCAGCCACCACAACTGCCTTTGATTCTGCTAGCAGTGAAGGGGTTTTTGGCAATTCGTCTCATAAACTTTACCGCCTGCGCCGATTGTAAGGATTGACGGTGTTGCGGACCCACTATGTACCGGGTTTGCGCCGTGCTCTTCAATTTGCGTTGTGAAAGGATGCTTACCGTGTCTCGCGTCACTTCCTTTTCCGAGTGGTTGCTACGCCAAGCTTTCGTCTGGGGCGGCTTGGCTTGCTTGGCCTTTTATGCATTAGTGGTTCGCAACGCAGGTGAAGCAACCTTTTGGGGACGCTATTTCACCGGGCATGAGGTCGCCTACTGCACGACCGCCTTGTTCTTCGTGGGCGTGGCGGCGCTAGCCATCAAGATGATGGGCGTGTTGATGCAATTCGCCACCATCGAACGAGTGAAGCTCTCGCCAGCTGGGGAAAGTGGTCAGACGACCGATGATGCTCCCGCTCTACTGAGCGAGCTTGAACAGCAGTCACCCGCTGTGCAAGAAAGCTACATCGTGCGGCGGCTACGTAATGCGATTCAATATGTGCAGAGTAAAGGCACGGCCGACTCGCTCGAGCCACACTTGCGGCACTTGGAGGATGCCGACTACTCGCAGATGCATCAAGGCTATGCGATGACTCGGATTATCCTCTCGACGATTCCAATTTTGGGTTTCTTGGGTACGGTTATTGGCATTACGCTGGCGATCGCAAAACTCAATCTTTCCAGCGAAGCGTTGGATGAATCGCTGCCAGCGGTGGTCAATGGGCTGAGTGTCGCGTTTGACACGACGGCGCTCGCGCTGTCGCTGTCGACGATCTTGTTGTTCCTGAAGTACTGTGTCGAGCGAGTTGAGATTCGCTTGCTCACGGCGGTAAACGACAGCGCGTCGCGGATGCTGATTGGGCGTTTCCGTCAATATGGTGCGGATAACGATCCCCACCTGGCTTCGGTGCGCCGCATGTCAGAGGAACTGTTGACGACCGTGCAAAACGGCATGGTCGAGCAGGCCAGCCTGATGAAGCAGGCATTCGATCGATCGAGTAAGCAGTGGACTGAGATACTCGCTGACACCGCATCGACGTTGGATGAGGCATTTTCGGGAGCCGTGCTGGAAGGCATGACCCGCCATGCAAACGCACTGAACCAAGGTGTGCGGAAACAGGCGACGGATCTCGAACAGACGCTGATTCGTCACGCTGAGCTCTTGAACGAAGGCCTCGTGCATCACTCGAGCGCAATCGATGAAGGTCTGGAGCGGCATTCGACCGTAATCGACGAAGGGTTGCAGAGATACACCGATTCTCTCTCAGTAGGCTTGGAGGAACATCGGGTCGCGCTGACCGAGGCAGAACAGCAGCTGGCGCAAGAAAATCGCCGTCACCTGGCCGATGTCGAAGCCGCCGTGGGTGAAGCGATGCTCGTGGCAACCAACCGACAGGAAAAACTGATTCGACAGAGTGAGACCTTGCTCAAAGAGATGCAGGTCGCGCTGCTCGAATCTGCAGGCTCAACCGTCGCGCAACAGGAGCAGCTCAACAAGCAAGGGGATATTCTGCTTCAGGTCGTTGAAGCGACTGGCCAGGTGAAGCAGTTGGAGGAGGCGCTCAATAGCAACCTGAAATCACTGGCAGGCGCACACAATTTCCAACAGACAGCAGCTGGACTCTCAGCAGCGCTGCAGCTCATGAGCATTCACCTCGTGGGCAAGCCGCTGGAGACCGCCGAAGAAATCGAACTCGCCCACAAGCAACAGTCCGTATCCACGCAAAGTAAGGCAGCATGAACAACCGTGTGACCAGCGACAGCGGGAACACGGTCAGTCTATTTCCTTTTCTCGCGGTCCTACTCTGCACGATGGGGGCGTTGTTAGTCCTGCTTATCGTTCTCGGGCAGCGAGCCGCCGAACATGCGTTGGCGGAAGCCGAGCAAGAGACGGTAGCACCCCTTGGCATCGAGCAGCCAGCCAGCGAAGACACCGAAGCGCTAGCGCAACTCGCTAAGCAGCTGGACGAGCTCCGCATCCGCTCCCAGCAGCTGGAACAGCTCCGCAAGCAAGCCGACAAACGGCTGCGCGAAGAGCAGGATAAGCTCGCCCACCTGGAGGAGCACACACGCCGTCTGGAGCACGAGGTCACTCGTTTGGCTGTCGCTGAGGAACAGTTAACAGCCACGGA
>JANQQA010000331.1 GCA_028285205.1 Bythopirellula sp.
TTGAACAGCGTTTCGACGAATCTCTCGTACGCGTCCGCTTTGTCGTCATGAAGAAAGTCGTCGAGTGCGTCGAGCTCCGGCGGGAGCCCGGTCAGCACGAGCGACGCCCGTCGCGCCAGAGTCGCGCGATCTGCTTCTCGTGCAAAGTCTATCCCCCGACTCTTGAGCTGCTGCTCGATTGAGTAATCGATCGCAGCTGTCTTTTTGACGTCTTCAGGCAACCGTTTGGTCGGTGGAACAAACGCCCAATGTTTGGCGTACTTGCCGCCTTGCTTTACCCACTGAGCGATCAGTTCGCGCTCGGCAGCGGTTAATTGCTTGTCCGCCTCAGGAGGTGGCATCGGTGCGTCTTCATCATGAATGCGTGCAAGCAGTTCACTTTCGCCTGGCTTGTCGGGGTCCAGCGCCTTGTATCCGCCCAAGTCAGTGATCGCGGCTTCGTACGAGTCCAACCGGACGAGGCCTTCTTGCTGCGTGTCGGGACCGTGACAGGCAAAGCACTTGTTCGACAGGATGGGCAGGACTTGCGTGGCGAAATCGACTCGCTCTGTGCTCGCCGCAGTCGCGCTCTCTGCATCTGGTCGAGCGATGGCAACCTCGACGACTGCCTCGGCGGCGTGGGCGTCAATTGGAATACAAATCCCGGCAATTGCAGCCCATATTGCCAAGCCGCAATGCGAGAGCACGATGAATGAACCTGAGCGACTGATACTGGGCATTGTGTAAGAGTTTTCGACAGTCGGACGTAACTGGTGCCCGGGTCGTTTCTGCCAATCGAAGTAGGGACGTAGCGGACTTCTTCAAACAACTATATTAATTGCCAGCATACACCAATCAAAGCCAGCGTGGCAATTCATCCAGCGCGGCGATTCACTTGGTCCCGACTGGGAATTCGGCATCGGTCGGATATTGCGCGTGCGGCTTCCTGCCAAATCTGGAACATGATAGCCTTATGGGTGCTGGATACGCCAATCACATCGAGCGTACATGTCCATAGGATTATGATGCAGACGGACATGGATTGGCATCAAACAAGGCGACATCGCGATTAAGCGATCGAACGCATACGATGTCCTCAATCGGTAATCGACAATTCATGAATCTCCGATCGACTGTTGGACTGCTCCTGCTCGTATTCTTGTCCTCGGCAACTCAGGCCGAACAGCGAGTCCTCTTTAGGTTCGACCAGCCGCAATCAGCTCAGCCGTGGCGAACCGTCAACGATGGTGTGATGGGCGGTCGATCTGTCGGTCGCTTTCGGATCAACGACGACAAGAAGATGGAGTTCTTCGGCACGTTGTCGCTGGCGAACGACGGCGGCTTCGCCTCCGTACGCGCCAGCGGCGGAAACCTTGCGTTAAAGAAAGACGGTGTGATTGTTGCCAAAGTCCGAGGCGACGGTCGTGAGTACAAATTCAACGTCTACACGCAAAGGAACCTCGGAGGCTATTCCTACCGACAGTCGTTCAAAACCGTGAACGGCAAATGGATAGAAGTCGAGCTGCCCGTCCGTGAGTTTGTCGCGACCTGGCGAGGTCGATCGTTTCCCAATGAGAGGCTTGATCCCGGTCGGGTGGCTGGTCTTGGCTTTCTACTGGGCGATAAGAGACCGGGACCATTTAAGCTTGAAGTCGAATGGATCAAAGTTAGGGCACCTTACCGCGGGATGTCCAAAATCAATTGCGAAGGGACTTACAAACATCACCTGCAGGGCATCTGCTCGGATCAGCAATCGATCTACTGGTCGTTTACAACGGCCCTGGTAAAGACTGACATGAAAGGCATTGTCTTGAAGCAGATTCCGGTCGCTAGCCACCACGGCGATCTCTGCTTCAATGACGGAATGCTCTACGTTGCCGTGAACCTCGGCAAGTTCAACGATCCCGCCGGGCAGGCAGATTCGTGGGTCTACACTTACGACGCTGAGACCCTAGAGGAACTTTCTCGGCATGAAACGCAGCAAGTGTCCTACGGAGCAGGTGGCATCGGCTATCGGGACGGGCACTTCTATGTTGTTGGTGGCCTTCCGGAGGGCATGGTGGAAAACTATGTCTACGAGTACGACGACCAATGGAACTTCGTCAAGAAGCACACCATCATGAGCGGCCACACGCATCTGGGAATTCAAACCGCGACCTTCGCGCACGATCGCTGGTGGTTTGGTTGCTATGGCGACCCCAAAATCCTGCTCGTCACCGACGTTGATTACAAGATAGTTGGCCGTTATGAGATCGACTGCTCACTCGGGATCGAGGGTATGAGCGATGGTCGCTTGCTGATTGGTAGCGGTCGCTGCGACGGCGCCAAAGGGTGCAATGGCGTTGCCAGAATGGCATCTCCGGACGAGGAAACCGGATTCCGTTTTTTGAAGTGACGGCGAAGATGCAGAGAACGATTGTTGCACATGGTGAGTTGTTCAGGCCCGATCGCCCGCTGGGCACTCGGTAATAGTCTTACTCGAGGAGGAAAAGTGATGTCGCACGTTCCAACGCGTAGAGCCTTCCTGCAGTCGGGAACCACCACCGGAGCATTGCTCGGACTCGGCAACCTCGGATTTCTGTCCCAATTGAGACCGGTTTCGGCAGCCGAAGCGGCGCTCGACTCGAATGTCGTGCAGCTCAAGCCGGAAATCGCTCCCGTCGTGCACCTGATCGAAGAAACACCGCGCGAGCAACTGCTGGAAGAAGTCGCGTCGCGCATCAACCTTGGTCGGCTAAGCTACCGCGAGCTCCTTGCGGGGCTTCTGTTGTCCGGAGTGAAAAACGTCGAGCCGCGGCCGAGTGTTGGGCACAAGTTCCATACCGTGCTGGTAGTGAACTCCGCGCACCTGGCCAGTATGTCGTCACCTGCCGAGCATCGCTGGCTGCCTATATTCTGGGCGTTGGACTACTACAAGAGCGCCGCCGCACGCGATGTGGTGGAACGCGGCGACTGGACCATGCAGCGCGTCGACGAGGCAGCCGTCCCGACCTCGGGTAAGGCGTTGCAGGAGTTCGATGCAGCGATGGAAAGTTGGGACGCGTCGGCCGCCGATGCCGCCATCGTCGGGTTCGCTCGCGCGGCAGGAGCGTCGCGAGTCTACGAGCGTCTGTTCCGCTACGGGATACGCGACTTTCGTTCGATCGGGCACAAGGCGATTTACGTCGCAAACAGTTGGCGCACCTTGCAGTGCATCGGCTGGCAACACTCAGAGCCAGTGTTGCGATCGCTTGTGTACGCCCTGCAAATGCATGAGGGTGAGAACCCCAGTAAGCGTGACGCCGACGCCGATCGGCCTTTCCGCCGCAACGCCGAACTGGCCAACAACATCCGTTCCGATTGGCAGAGTGGCAGCGCCGACAATGCGGCCACACAAGACTTGGTCGAAGGGCTCCAAACCGGATCGCCGAACGACGTCTGTGATCTGGTAGTGGAGCAGCTAAATCGTGGCGTGGCTCCACAATCCATCTGGGACGCGCTGTTCGTAAGTGCTGGTGAGTTGCTGATGAGACAGCCGGCGATCGTGGCGTTGCACGCCGTCACGACCACCAACGCGATTCATTTTGCCTACACGGCCAGCGGTGAAGACGAAACACGCAGACTGTCAATGCTTCAGAATGCGGCATTCTTAGCCATGTTCCGCGAGGCCATGCGCAAACGCGGCGCCGTGAGTGACAAGTTCGTCGACAAGCTGGAATCTACTCAATCGCAAGCATCGGGTGCTCCGGCTGTCGACGAGATTTTCGCCGCGCTGAGTGACGCACCCGACACGGCTGCCTCGAAGGTGTTAACGTTCCTCAAGCAAACCGGCAGCGCGCGTGACGTCATCGACGCGGCACGAGTCCTCGTGTTTCTTAAGGGCAACAACGCCCACGACTACAAGTTCAGCTCCGCGGTGCTGGAAGACTACTACGCGATCTCGCCGCACTGGCGCGACACTTACTTGGCATCCAACATGTACATGCTCCGCGGCTCCCAGAGCCCCGACAACAACTTGGTCGCCCGAACGCGTGCAGCGCTCGAAGCTTAGGTGCGGCACGCCCAGGATGGGATTGAGGCACCGCGCGCCTCAAAACTCCGGGTGCTTTTTCTTCGCCGATCGCGTCTAGTTGTTTCACCGCAAGGAGTTACGACATCCCGACTTTGAAAATCGCCCAGACTTTTCGGACTCAAGGGCCCGAATGTGTCCTTTAATCCCGTCTTAGTAATTGCCTTAAACCATTGCTGACAAACAGGTTGCGTGCGCATCGATT
>JANQQA010000363.1 GCA_028285205.1 Bythopirellula sp.
TACGCCCGCTCAAACCAACACGTCCTCTCAAATGGTCGAGCATGACTACAACGTGGGTCGAATACTCAAGACGCTCAAGGACGTGGGTGTCGCCGAGAACACGCTGGTCGTATGGTCGTCAGACAACGGGCCGATGTACTCTGTACATCCCCATGGCGGCTACTCGCTTCTTCCGGGAACCAAGGGAGAGACTCGTGAAGGTGGTGTTCACGTACCTGCCATCGCCTGGTGGCCGGGAACGATTGAACCGGATCAGGACCCTCTGGATATCGTTCAGATCACCGACTGGTTCATGACGATCGTGAGTATTGCCGGCGGGTTAGACCTCGTACCCAATGACCGTGTGATTGACGGCATCGACCAGTCGGGTCTTCTGTTGCTGGGTGAAGGCAAGGGTCGACGTGACTTCATATTTCACTACAACCGGGAGAAGCTTGAGGCAATCCGCAAGGACCAGATCAAGCTAAACCTCAAGCCGACGAATCCGGATTTCCATTTCTATGAGGTGTACAACCTCTACCACGATCCGGCCGAGAGGTTTCCGAACGAGGCACAGAATGGTATCTGGGCTGGGCCTGGCATTACCAAGATGATTCAGGAGCATATGCTGCAGATCGAAAAGTATCCGCATCGCGAATCGAGGAGCTACTACCGGGACTTTGACCGGTCTTTCGACCCACAGCCATCACCGGTTTATCGATCAAAGAAGCAGGTTGATTGGTAATCGGGAGGGGGCGACTGGTCGCATTGACCCGAGGTTTGGCGACAACGCGTACTTAGAGGCTATCGGCTTCCTCTTTAGATGGGATGCGTCGATTCCAAATTCGGACAGCGAGAATTGGATCTCGTTCGACCCTGACTCCCCAACTCTTGAGCTTCGGCCGGAGAAAACGTGACTTGCCTGCGACCGCGCATGGTCGATAGGCGCCGCCCAAAACACTCAGAAGTCGGCGGATTGCGTGATTCCGACCGTCACACCGCACCCGTAAGGTCGCATCTGACCCGAAGCAAAAGTTCGCATCCCAGCGACGTGACAGGCAAGCCAATGAAGTATTCCCCCACCGCCACTTATGTCCAATTGAGGGTAGTTAGTCACTTCTCGCTGATAAGCTCGTTTCCGGATAATTTTTCAAATCGCGATTGCAGTAGAGAATAACAATAACCCAAAGTCCGGGTGCTAGTACCGGCTGGATGTCGGACTGGTTCACTACCTGCATGTACTAAAAGGAGAAGAAGAATGTCACGCCTTATTGCGGCTCTGGTACTTGGCGCCTTTTCTCTATCAGCGTCGGCTGCGATGGTCACTTTTACTGACCGATCGCTGACATTTACGATTGACGATGCAAGCAACCCTCTCCTGCCACTCGTGAAGTTCGATGGCTTCGAGGTCTCGACGAGTGCCCTAGATGATTCAGGAACCACCAGTGCCGGTCAAATTCGCCGTCTGAACATTGCCTTTGCCGCCAACGTTGAAGCGGTGACGTTCACGGTGGACGACACAGACTGGCTGGGATTTGATGTAGACCGTTTTGGTATTGCAAGTGTTGGTGGTGCGCTTCCAGTTACCTCGGTCATATTGAATGGATCATACTCTTGGACCGCCACTGTCGACGGCTCTGACGATCCGGATTTCGAGGGCTCTGGTAACTGGAGCAATACATCATCGCTAGTGGGCCAAATACCCCCTATCAACGTTTTTGATTACCCGGATATGGCAACCCTTGTAGAGGATGTCACTTTCTCGGATCGCTTCGAGATCGCTCGCGATGGAATTGGAATTGGCGCCATTGTCTTGGAGGCCGGATGGGGTACGACGCATCTCGGCGATACCAGATGGGACGTAGTAGCTGAATCGGTCATCCCCATACCCGCTGCCGTCTGGCTGTTCGGCTCTGCTCTTGGATTGCTCGGGTGGCTGAAGCGGAGTAACGCATAGACGGTTTCGGTACTGTTTGACCTGACCTGACCTGACCTGACCTGACGACCCGGCCATGCGCCGGGTCTTCTTTATCCGTCGAGAGAGCCTGCTGCTGGCCGAGAACAGCCAGCTGGGCAGTTTTTAGTTGGCCTGAGCGGGTGATCACGGACTATTATCCGGCCAGTTGGCTCTGCATTCCGATCTTCGCCGCTGGCGCTCATGAGTATCGTGTTTCACGGCTAGTGCTTATTGCCGTTTTCGCACTACCACCAATACTGTTCCTCGCTTCGCTATGGGCGGGCGGCTGGTCGCGTCTATTCTCTTGCCTTCTCACGATTTGACGTGTGACTAACGCGAGCATACAGGGATGGCGACACGGTAGGTTTAGGCAACCAGCCACTGGCCGCCCTTGGCCGAGAAGTGTCATCTAGGGGCCCTTCAGATCGCCTAAAAGGTTGATTCTGGCGGTCTGAGGCCGTCTGATAGTCTGGTTCTGACCCGAAGCGGTTACCTTAGCTAGCCCCGAACAAGCGAGCCCGTATTGAGTGGCTGATTCAGGAATTGAGGTTCTATGGCCGCATCAATAGCTGCATTCGTAGCAATTCGAGTTCTTGCGCTGTATCTCGGAGTGAATGTACTTGTCGCGCTACCGATTATGGCGTCAATGGCGATGGACTCCTCCGAGCTTTTTTCGATGATCTACGTCATGCCGTACTTACTGCAGTTGGTGGGCGCAGTGGTTCTGTGGTTTTTCGCCCAACCGTTTAGCCGCCTGTTGCTGACGGGTGTATCCGTTGACTATGAGATTCCAATGCCTGCGGAAGACTCAATCGTAAGAGTCGTTTTTGTTGTCTTTGGTGTTTATCTAATTGCCGCCTCAATTCCGTCCCTCGCGTCAGCTGTTTTTCAGGCGCTTGAGAATACGCGGTCGGCCGCCGCGGGTTTATCCGTGATGGACCGTCTAGTGAGCGGTGGATCATCAGCCTCTCAGTTGGTATTTGGCCTTACCCGATTGGTCATTGGGTTTGCCTTTCTAATCGGAAACTCTGGTTTCACAAGGTTAGTGCAGCGAGCCAAGAATGCCGGTCTTGATGCGTGACACTGAGCCACGTGGTGTCCGCAATTGGCCGAGTGCTGTCCCTTGTAGGGCGGTTCACCGATCCTTAGATTTTCTAGTCTATGCCAAGGTCTTCCAAGCGATTGGCCATCAATGAAAAGTGACGCCAGCGACGGCATAGAGATATCTGATCGAAGAACACTCCTGCTACGAATCGTAGGCGTAGGGTATCTGGTCCTGGTATCGGCTTCCTTGTTTTCGTCTCTTAGGAACTGGGGTAACGACACTGATGTATCCAGTGCATTTCTGTTCTCTATCCTTTTTGGCGCGCTCTTTGTTTGGTTTGCGATAAAGGGAGCGACAGCCAAGCGTGTTTGGCTCATGGAGGAACACCTGCGTATTTGGGGGTGGCGAAGCGAGTTCTTGGTGCCGCTGCGCCACCTGAGTCGTGTCTCGTACGCCTTTCCAGGATATATAACCGTAAAGGCTCGCAGCGAGGTTGGCGAGGAGGTTTCTTTCAGTTTTCTTGCGCAACAGCATTGGCTGCCGTTTCGGTATCTGTGGTCGCACCCCACAGCAGAGAATTTGCGGGAGCTGGCCGACGGCAAGCAAGGAGATGATCTCAACTGGGAGGCAGCTGGTCGTAGCGGAGTACTTAGTACTCGAGGTTTCATTTATCTACTAGCCGGCGGTCTGCTTTTCTGGGGAGTCTTTATGTTCGGCATCACGCAGGCATTGTATGGAGGCGCTGACTATCGGGCGGTTGTCGTAGAGCTGACCACAGACCCATATATTCGCGAGAAACTAGAAGGCGCAGGCCTATGGCCGTTTGAACCTGCTCTAGGAGCCTCGCTTAACAGTAAAGGTGGGTATTACGAATTCCGAAGGTCGGAGATCGAACTCACGGCTGATCAGATCATTGAGCGAGCGACGTCTACTGAGCAAATCTGGTCGGGAATCTCTGATACGTCTGGCGCGGCTGGGAGTGATCGGAAGTTCTCCGTGTATTTCAACAAGGATGGCAATGGGCGAACCCAGATCTACCAGATAATAGATAGCAGACCTGAGGTCGTTTTCGATAGACGGGCGCGCCGCTCGGACGCATCACGAACGGGAAATACGACCAACGGCTTCTGGCCGCCGAGACGAGGTACCCAGGGGCGTCAGAAGTCTCCTAATGGCCGGAAGCCGCTGTTAGAGACCCTGCAGAGTGCCCGTCCGTCACAGGGGCTGTCATTCGTATACGGGCGGCACGCCGAGGTACCTCAGGGGTCCATGGGTAGTCCCCCTGGGCGTTCGAGCGCAGGTCGGTCATCAACCAATCTATAAACCGGTTATGTCGAACGACATACATCGCCCGATTGTGAAATAGTTACTGTGCTGCCACGACTGAACCGCGGGCAGACGGGCGGTTCAGGTTAGATACGAAACTTGTCTGAATCGTGGGGAAGCCGGTGAATCGACTTCAGACCAGTGCGGCTTTGGCCGCCATCTGCATTCTTGCGCCTTTGGCGGCCGCTGATGCGGCTCTTATTGGCCGCGCACCATTGACGCCCGGGGGCAGTGATTTCCGGGCCTACTATGACGACGTGCTCGATATCACCTGGGTAGCAAGCTCTACTCTGGGTGCGACGCAAGACTTTGGCATCACAGGTATTACCGAGAATGGCACGATGCGCTGGGATACTGCCCAGTCCTGGGTGGCGGCGATGGGTGCGGCAAACTACCTCGGCTACGACAACTGGCGGCTACCGATGGTTGCCCCAGTCAACGGCGTGGGTTTTCAATACGCAAGATCCTACGACGGTACAACCGATCGCGGCTACGGACTCGGAGCGCCCGGCTCTCTGAATGCCGGCACTACGGCCAGCGAAATGGCCCACCTTTACTACACGACCCTGGGTAACAAGGCTTTTTGCGGTCCGCAATCGTCCGGCGACATTTGTTCGATACAAGACGGCGGTGGTCTGACGAATCGGGGGCCTTTCACCGACTTGCCTGAATTCACCTTTTGGGCTGGCCAGGAGTACTTCCCCGGCGGTGACCTCGCCTGGGTGTTCCGATTCGGCCCGCAGACCGGTTTCTTCGGCGGCAACCAGGGTGGGAGCTTGAAGGTCACGTTGCGTCACGCCTGGGCAGTCGGAGACGGGGATATCGCGGTCATACCCGTGCCCGCCGCATTCTGGCTATTCGGATCGGCCCTAGGAGTGCTGGGGTGGCAGAAGCGCAGATCAGTTTAGCTTACGGATAGCTCTATTGAGTAAGCAAGGAGACTACCGCATACAGGAACTTGTGCTAGGAGTGAACAAGAAAGCGGAGCCGCGGCCTTATCGGGCATCACATGCAAGTTGCAGCATACTCAGGACGGTTTGTTTGAAATACGACGTGCATCCGCGTTACTCATAATCGCCTCGCCGCTCATCGTATCGGGAACAACCGTATTCACCAGAATTAAAGGACAGTCGTGTCAGCGCCTCTGGTAGTCTGCTCCTGACCCAAAGCGGACATGCGCACCTGATACGATCTTCCCTTGTCCCTCTGTCGGGTGTAGCAAGAGGCAAATATGGCGCGCGTGTACTTGGCCCTCTGCATCCTAGGGACCGTCGTTCCCTGTTCGTTTTTCTTACCCTGGGTCTTCGAGAACGGTATCAGTATCCCGCTCCTACTGTCGGAGATATTCTCCACCCGAATCGGTGCGTTTTTTGGCGCTGATGTGCTTATTTCTGCCGCCGTCTTGTTGATGCTGATCATGACAGACGGCAGCAAGCAGGGAGTCAGCTCGCTGTGGCTACCAATAGTCGGAACCGTCTGCGTTGGGGTGTCTTGCGGACTGCCTCTTTACCTATATCTACGTGAACGCAATGTATGTCCTGAAACCTGGGCAGCCGCTCTTGAACGGAACTCGTCTCTTTGCCGTTGTATGTTTTTGTCGACGTATGGCGGTAAAAAAAGTGTATTTGCTGTGAGTTGCCTATGCGCTACGTTCCTCGCCATTGAGCTGAGGAGAATCTCATGAGACCAAGTAGTGCACTGGCAAAGGTACTTATGATTGCTGCAGCGATGGTTGCTTCGACCGTTGCCGTTGCCGACTTCAATATCAGTGAGGCCGAAGTGCTTGACACTCAGAAGCGCTGGGGTGATGGAATCGTCCGAATCGGAAAAGTCAAGAATGACGGAGGCAATTACGTCCGCGAGGCGCTTGAACACATCGAGGACCTCTATGACTACGAGGTAGGTGAGGTGCTTTTTAAGCCGACTCTGACGTCCACAGACCCTCATCGTCCGACGATTGGTGGAGCTCTGAGCTACTTCGTGGGCTACGACTCCGCCGTGCGATTTCTGGGCACGCTCAGTGACGAGGAACGTGCCGAGCTCAGGGTCTATAGAGAAGACAGTGGTTTCGCGACGAAGCCTTGGGCCCGGGTTCGCTTCGATAACGAGGGGATCGTATTTAATGGCCACACCGCGATAGCTATGGGCGACTACTATTTCACGGACCTAGAGGGCAGCGAGATTAGGGTGCACTACACGCTCGGCTTTGTTAAGCGCGGCGACGATGTGCGCATCTATGTGCAAGAGAGCAACCTGCCTTTTCGGCCCGAGTAACGTCGGGCGAAACCTTCAGTTGTGTAGACTGCCTTAACTGAGTCTTATCGGCGCGGATGACTGGCTACTATTCGCCGAAAGCACCCCTCTAGGATGCTTTTGGTCAGCCTGAACCGCTGACTGCCAGCGCCTGATCGTTCTGCGATCGGCTCGGTCTTTCTATGTCTAGCCAAACTGGGAGCGCCTTTGGTCAGCGCCTGGATTGATAGGACTTAAGTTCCTTGCGCCGAGTTCCTCCATAGCGAGAAGGCCACCTCCGACAGTCAATCACGGCCAGTATCTGACCAGAAAGTAGCGACGCCAATTCCTCAAACCAGGCCGCGCCACACTTGGGTCAATGCAACGATGTGACGACAACGTTGCCACCTCGCAGCGGCGATCTCATCGGTGCTGATCCCGCGTTCCGCATTTACAGAACTGAGTAGCTAGAATGGGTGCAGATCTGCAGGGAGCGACACAGTGAGACGATCGAGTTTTCAGACAGCGACAAAATTCGTCATTCTTTCTTTTGTCGCGCCGCTGCTGATGGCTGGCTGCGATGAGTTTGGTGAAGTCCGTTCGCTCGGAACTCTGGAACGCGACCGCATTCGCATCGTCGCAGACTCGGGTGAACCAATTACCCGTATCTTGGTTCGCGAGGGCGATGTAGTTGAAGCCGGTGACGTATTGGTCGAGCAGGAAACTACCCGCATAGAGATAAGTCTCAATCGGGCCCGCGCTGACCAGGCGGCGGCGTTGTCGACACTGAACAAAGCGGAAGCGGGACCACGCTCCCAGCAGATCTCACAGGCTCGAGCCCGTCTCGCTGCGGCGGAGAGTTCCGTGCGCACGACGCGTGTAGAACTCGATCGTGCAATGGCGTTGGTAGACCGTAATCTCGTGTCGCAGAATCGATTGGACCAGGCGCAGGGTAGCTACGACGAGGCTGTGGCGAATCTCGCTGAGGCTCGGGCAGCGCTGGACGAACTGCTCGAGGGTACGCGGTCGGAGGAAATTGACGAAGCGCGAGCCCGGTATGCTGCGGCTACGGCCGCGGTGGCCGACCTCGAGTTCTCGCTCAATCGTACTCGCCTTCGTTCGCCGGTCGTCGGCCTAGTCGAATCACTTCCATTTAACCTCGGGGAGCGTCCCCCGATTGGCGCGACTGTCGCTATTGTGCTTGATAGCGGGAGAGCCTACGCCCGTGTGCATGTGTCTGAGCCACTGCGCGCTCAACTGTCGCCTGGTTCGAGCGCGGAGATCTGGCTCGACGGTAGCGATGCGCCAATGGCCGGTAGCCTCAGATGGATATCCGCTGAAGCGGCCTTTACGCCCTATTTCGCTCTAAACCAGCACGATCGCTCACGCCTGAGCTACTTGGCCGAGGTCGATGTGGATGGCGAGAACCACAGTCTACCGATCGGCGTGCCGGTCGAAGTGACCTTTCCGGATATCGCGGAATGACCGATAGCCATGCCATCGTTACGCGCGGCCTTACCCGTCATTTCGGAAAGATTACGGCGGTCGACGGGCTCGATCTGAAGGTTCCGGTCGGCAGCATCTATGGGTTTCTCGGCCCGAACGGATGCGGAAAGTCGACGACCATTCGCATGCTCTGCGGTCTGCTAACTCCCAGCGCAGGCGAGGCAACGGTACTCGGCATAGACGTGCGCACTGACCCGGAGGCATTGCGTCGCAAGATTGGCTACATGACCCAAAAGTTCTCGCTCTACACCGACCTGACCGTGCTCGAGAATTTGCGCTTCATGACAGAGATCTATGGCATGAAAGCTACTGAGCAACGCGCGCGTGTTGATCAGCAGATGCAACGCTTTTCCCTGTCAGACCGCAGCAGCCAGCTTGCCGGCACGCTGAGCGGTGGCCAGAAGCAGCGCCTGGCCCTAGCCGCCGCGACGCTGCATTCACCAGAGCTGCTGTTTTTGGACGAACCGACAAGCGCGGTCGACCCGGAGAGTCGGCGAGAGTTCTGGGAGTTTCTGTTCGACTTGATCGATCAAGGCACGACGATACTGGTTACTACCCACTTTATGGACGAGGCGGAGCGCTGTTATTCGCTGGCGATTCTCGACGAAGGTCG
>JANQQA010000008.1 GCA_028285205.1 Bythopirellula sp.
ACTGTTCGCTGACGACGATTCCTTCGACGCCCTGTTCGACGACAACTCGAACCGAAAGTCTAGCGCACGGAAGGCAACGTGATGCGTGCGGCGCTGACGCTTGGAAACGCCGCTCCGATCGCAATTTGGGTCAGTGTCAACTCCAGCAGCTACCGATATGTGATCGTGCAATTTTTGAAATTGTCTTGAATCGCGGACCGTTCCCAAAACAGCGGCAGTGGCAATGCTAGCGAATCAAGAGCCGGCAATGTTGACAATCCCAAGATGCCCTTCGCCGTTACCTTCGTTCTGGTGAGGCTGAGTGTCTTGAGACTACGAAGTCCGTTTAAGTGGTTAATCCCAGCATCTGTGACCTGTGTGTCGGTCAAGTAAAGCGTTTCCAACTCTGTCAAATCCTGGAGAAACTGCAGCCCTACATCGGTGATTCTCGTTCCGCTGAGGCCGAGATGCTTCAGTTCATGCAGTCCCGCTAGGTTCTTCAATCCTTTGTCTGTGATTGCTGCGCCTTCAACTGCCAACAGGTTCAGTTTCGTGAATTCACTTAAACCAGCCATTTCGATATCCGAGAGCATAGCAGCGGATTCCGATAACCGACCAAATTCACCAGGTTGGACGCAATAAACATGCGAAAAGAAATCTCTTCCCACATGCTGACGTAACCACGCTGGTCCTGGTGGGTCCGTCTGAAATCTACTCACCCCGATTTCCCAGTGGTAAAGCGTGTGTGCCCCGGCAGCGGCGATTGACGAAATCGCTGCGCGCTGTCGTCTCGCCTGTCGCACTTGGACGGCAAACCAGCTGGAAAGCACCGCAATGACGAGTGTCAGCAATAGGAGAAACCGCAAGCTGAACTGGAGCCGCTTTCCAACTACCGCGAATGCTATGAACCATGCAGCGAACAATGCAAGTGTCGCGGCAGCCGTCGTGGCGGCAATCAGGAGCGTATAGTTCTTCTTCCCATTTACGGCAAACCATTGGAAATACTCCGACAAGAACAGCAGCCCTATCACCCCTAGTAGACCAACAATCACGGAGTCCGGAGTCAGTAGTTGCGTGCGCCTCCTGGAGTGCACGAGATCATCTTTCTCCGTGGCAAGAGCTTCTGCCAACAATTGCATTTCTGACTAGTTGCTAGCCGCGATGAGCTAGGTGGCCGCGGAATACTCGGTTTTCATTGTCCGTCGCTACGTATTTCTTGACGACACCACGCAGTATACCACCGCAGTGGCAGCAGCCAAACAAATCGCTCTTGCTACGGAGAACCGTGCCAACGATCGTACCCAGACAAACATCAACGGCAACCAGAATCGCTGCCAGCAGATGGGGATGGCGAGTTCGCAAAATGGAACGATCCGCCATTGTCACAGTCTGCACCTTCGGCACTGCAAAGTACTTCCGACTACACGTGGCCGCACGCGGAACATCACTCGTGACGCAACGCCTCGATCGGATCCAAACGGGCAGCACGCATCGCGGGATAGACGCCAAACACGACACCCACGAATACAGCAATCATGAACGCCAATGGGATCGACCAGGAAACGAGCAGAGGTTCGACCGTACGGATCAACTCGGGCAACGTCTGCATTTGTTCAGGGAACCACTCAATCAGCAGCTGCCGGAACCACACCGACAGCGGCCGGCAGAATATGCCCCCCAGTAGGCCCAGTGCGCCACCTGTGATCGAGAGCACAGTACTTTCCACCAGAAACTGACGCGTAATGTCGCGACGCTTCGCACCCAATGCTCGGCGAATACCGATTTCACGCGTCCGCTCGGTCACGGTGGCAAGCATGATGTTCATGATGCCGATGCCTCCAACGACCAGCGAAATCGCCGCGATCAGCCCCAAGAATAGAATGAACATCAAGCGGGTCGTCCGTGCTTGTTGTATGAGTTCCAGCGGGACGGTTACACCAAAATCGTCAATCGTGTGACTTTGTTTAAGCGTGTTGCGCACGATGTCTGCCGTGAGCAGCACCTTGCTACGATCTTCCACCTTGAGCGTGACTTGGGTCAATTCGGTCGTGTCACGTTGGAATTGACCAGGCTTCAACACCAATTCTGTATCACCGTTACGTCGCCATAAGGTGGTGATTGGCACGTAGATATCACGCGAGTAGTCCTCCGCGGCGAGCGAACCGCCAATCCCAGCGGAAGGAGCACGTGATTCCATGACACCCACAACCGAGTAAAAGTCGGTGTCGACCATGACCGTTTTCCCAATCGCGTCGCCGCTGGGAAACAGGCGATCGGCGGTCTCAGCAGCGAGCACGCAGTAGTTGCTCTCGCCGTCGATGTCGGCATCTGAGAGAAATCTTCCTTGGTCTTGTTCGAGACGAGTAACCTCTGCGTAGTCGGGTGTGGTGCCGATCAGCCGGCCTTCAAAGGCGCGCGTCAGGTAGCGAAACTCCTTGGTCATCACGCGAATCGGCAAGGCTGTTTCGATGGTTGGAATGGTCGCTAGCAGCCGGACGTAATCGTCACGAGTGAGTCCGTAGGCACCATCGCCGACCTCGTCTCCGGGCGGCTTAATCGTACGCACGATGATATTTTGGGCACCGAGGCTGGCGATCTGCTCCTGGGCGGCACGGCCAATGCCTTCACCGATCGCCAACAGCCAAATCACGCTCGCCACACCGATAAAAATACCAAGCACTGTGAGTGCCGAGCGCAGCGGGTGGAGCAGCACGCCCTTGATGCTGAGTTTGATTGTCCGGATCCACGTAGCCATCAATCGATCCTCTCATCCGAAAGGATTAGGCCATCGCGTAGCACGATATTGCGTCGCGTCCGTTCCGCGACTTCAGGCTCGTGAGTGACCATGATGATGGTTCGCCCTTCCTCGTTGAGCTTGGCCAACAGGTCGAGGATTTCATGTGTGGTCGATGTGTCCAGATTACCCGTCGGCTCGTCCGCAAGAATGAACTGCGGGTCGTTGACCAAGCTGCGGGCGATCGCAACGCGTTGTTGCTGCCCTCCGGAAAGCTGGGCCGGGCGATGGCCCAAGCGGCTATCGAGCCCCACGAGTTTCGCCAAGTCGTGGCAGCGCTGGTGATCTTCGGCTGTAAGTTGTCCGCTGTAATATAGCGGGACCTGAATATTCTCGACCACCGAGAGCGCGGGCAGCAGATTGTACGATTGGAAGACGAAGCCCAGGCGACTTGCGCGGACTTCGGCGAGCTGATCGTCCGACATCTTGGCCACGTCTTCCCCTCCGAGCAGATAACTGCCGGCCGTGGGGCGATCAAGACATCCGAGCAGATTCAGCAACGTACTCTTGCCGGAACCGGAGGCTCCCATGATCGAGATGTAATCGCCCTGCGGTACCTCGAAACTCACGCCACGCAACGCATGGACGGTCTCGCCACTGAGGACGTAGTCCTTGCTCAGCTTATCAACGTTGGCGGCGAGATTTGTACCGAGAGTGACAGGCACGGCGATTACAGATCGAATAGTGAAGAATTGCAGTGCGGCCGCGCCGCAACTAGCAGGGATCCGGCACGGCATCCCAAGAAGGAAGCGAATCTTGATCAACCACCGGCGCTGGTTGGTTCCGAGGCGCTCGGCTTGGCTGGTTTTGCCTTCTTGGTGGATGAGTCGTTGCTGCTGATCAGCTCTTTGCGCTGCTGTTTTGGCTGTGGAATAGCACGCTGTTTCTGCTCGGGTGGAAGTTCGGGCAGCGAAACTTGATCGAGGAAGCGACGTGGGTTCATGGCGACGCGATCATTGTCTTGCAGACCGTCTTCAATGACGAAAAACTTGTCGTTGGTGGGGCCGCAAACGACCTCCTTCGCCGCCCAGGACTTGCCATCATGGAGCATGCAGAAAAACCTCGCGCCGTGGGCGTAGACAGCTTGCACCGGAACCACCAACGCATCCGGGACAAAAGCACATTCGATCGTCACCGAACAAGTGAGACCGCTACGTAACCCCGGAGGGGGATCGATAATCCTCACAAATGCCCTGTACTCTTTGACGTTTGCCCTCCGCCAGCCAGCCGGCTCGGCGTAGCGATTCACTTTGAGCACCGTTCCGTCCATCACGACATCGCCCATCCCCACGGGCGTGATCTTCGCCGGCATATCGGCTTTCACGAACTGGATGAGTGACTCGTTGATTTTGATTTCTACCTGCATCGCGCTGGAATCGGGAATTCGGATTATGGGCTGACGCTCGCGCACCGTCGCTCCTTCTTCAACGATGAAGTCCTCGCCGCCACGTCGATCGCGCTCGTGGGCGTACATTACGATACCCTCCTTCGGCGAGACGATCGTGCACTTGGCGATTTGGTCCTCGATTTCCTTGAGCTTGTCCAGTTCCAGCTGATAGCTATTCTGGTTGGCTTCCCACTTGGCCTTGGCGATGAGGATATCGCTTTCGAGTTGCTTCATCGTTTTGGCTTTGGTGAACTCGTCGAGCACCTTCAGCTTCGTATTTGCTGCGTCCAATTCTTTTTGCGACTTCTCCACAGCAAACTTGTCGGCCTCAAGCTGCAAGTCGTTGACGTAGCCTTTGGTCGCAAGCTTCTTGCTGTACTCAAAGTACTCTCGCGATCGGTTGAGGTTTTCCTCTGCGACGAAGACCTCACTCTCGATGGTCTGTCGTTCCTGCACATAAGTCCCTTCGAGATACTCGCGTTTCGCAATCACCGCCGTTTGATAAACATTGCGGGACTCGATGACGATTGCCTCGGCCGCATTACAGGAGATTTTCTGAGTGGTGCGATCCGCCTTGAGCGCCGTCGCATCGAGTTCGACCAGGAACTCTCCTTCCTTGACGTTCGTTCCTTCGGGAATGATCCGCAGGATGGCAGTCCCCGAGCCCGCGGTGGACTTCACTTGTGAGCGAATCTCCGTGACGCCAGCGGAGTCGATTTCCCCCCGTTCAGTCACCGAGAGCAAGAAGTCCTCGCGCTCGACTTCGTGCATGATCGCATTAACTTCGGTAGTGCCATCATTCTGGGTCAGCCAATAACGGTTGACACCGAAGTAGGCTGCCACACCCACCACAGCAATGAGCACGATGGTCAGCAAGCTGCTGGAACCGATAGAGTGAGGTTTTGTAGCCATCGTAAGTCCCTACGAATACTGGTAGGCCCCCAACTTCGCCTAGCGTTGGCGAGACCTCGTTATTATATGCATTACGAATACTTGTGTCAGCTTCCAATGGAGGTCGCTGAGATTAGTCGTGATTCATTCCTCGACGGGCGGGAGCGTAATTGGCACTTCTGGTTCGCTCTGCGTTTCAGCCGACCGGACTGGCGTGGTGAACGTTGTGAGCTGGATATCAGCCGCTTGCGGGTCGTTGTCGGAAGACTCAGACGATGGCAGAGGGAGTGTTTCTGTGTCGGCGGGAGCTTCCACGTCCTGCGACGGAGCCGGTAGAACACTTTCGGGTTGCGCGGCGTCCACTTGTTGAAACTGAAGTTTCTCCATGACGATTGGTCCCAAGTCGCCCGAGTTCAGTGGCAAATCGACCAAATACGTTTCTAGCGGAATGTCGTTTTCCAGCCGCACCCCGTTGGGTGCGAGTTCCATCACGCCCAGATCGAATTCAAGTCCCAATCGCTGCACTCCGTAGTTGACCCACACACTCAAGAAGTCGTTCTGTACATTGAGCAGATCAGAAAGCGATTGCACCAGGTCGCGCGACGTCGTGTTACCGAGCTGGGTAATTTCACCCGGTTGCGGTGGTTCGAACAGTCGAAGTTGGGTCAGATCGACCTGCGAAATGGCAACTTGAACTGCTGCTCGGCGCAGCTCAAGATTGATCTCGTTGAGTCGAATCTGCCGGATCGTGTTGCGTAGGCCTTGGTACACCCGGTCGCGAAACTGATAGTAACTTCGCCGCGCCTGTTGATATTCGATCAGTGATTGCCGATAGACGTTGCGTTCCGCCAACCGCGTAAGCGGCGCGTCGAATTCCAGCCCTACCCGCAAACTGCCGCGCGAGTCGCGGAATCTGAACGGGTTGTCGCCCACGTTACCCAAGTCGCCACTGAAGACCAAGTCGAGATCACTGCGCAGATCGTTCGCGTTAAAGTAGATCAATCTCCATGAGTCAACCAGGTTGGCCCGCGCGTTCATCCAGTCGCGACGATAGTTGCTGGCAATGGCCAGTGCCTGCTCGGCGGAGAGATCAACCGGTTCGAAGTCGATCGCTTCCAACCGAGCGCTCGCCTGCGCGAGCTTGAGTTCCAGCAACTCACTTGAGAAAGTGCTAAGGGTATCGATCAAGCGGTTTAGGGTTTGCTCTGACGGAGCGTCCGTCAGGGTGGCGAGGACGTCCATTTCGTCCAGCGTCTGCGCTACCCGGATCTCAAGTGCCTGCAGTTCTGCCTTACTCTTCGCGACACGAGCCTCGAATTGCTCAGCGCTGAACAGGGTCGGATCGATATTGGCTTCTCGAACTTCCGAGCGGCTGGACAGACGGCGTAAGTTCTTGCGCCGCGTGGGCACGGCTTCGTCGAGGAGGCGGAAATCGTCCTGGACTGCGGCCAGCCGTTCTTCTGCGACCGCGCGCACCTCACCTAGTGCGGCAAGATAGTCATTCAGCGTGCTTCGTAGCTCTCGATCGAGCGTTGCCGCCTCTTCCGGGTTCGGGGGCACTAACAGTGGAGCTTGCGCAACGTCGTTCTCCTCACCGGCGGCCTGAGCTTCGCGCAGTTCGCGTAGCGCTAGCAGCGCGTCGGCGACGACTTCCTGCAGTTCCTCCAAATCGGGATCGAGCAAATTCAGCCGATCGAGCATTGAGTCACTCAGCTTCACGTCCAACTCGGGAGGTAATCCCAGCGTGATGACGTAGTTTTCCAACGAGTTCTGGAATTGGTTCTCGGCACTAAGTAGCTGACTCTGGGCCGTGTAAAGTGCCTGCCGCGCGAGGTCGACTTGGAACCGATCGATACGACCAGCGTCGTTCGACGCTTCGAGCTGTAGCACGCTGTCTCGCAACGCCCCGACGTTCGCCCGTTGGTTGCGTAGAACCTGTGAATTCTGCAGCAGCCCCAAATAACCGCCGGCACCCTGGGCTCCAGCTCCCCCAGTCACTCCGACGTTGCCGCCGAAGCCACCACCGCCTCCGCCAACCCGACCAAAGCCGCCGCCACCGACACCCGAGAAGCCTTCCAAGCCGCTGCCGCCGAAGAAGCCACCTCGACGCGATGGGCCTGCACCCGGTCCGTCGCCGGTGTAGATGTTCTGGTAGAAGCCGCGTCGGTAGCGCTCCATCTGTCGCACATTGGCCAGCAGTGACCGCTCGGAAATTGTCAAACGCTCAAGTACTCGCGTCCGACCGCCGCGACGAAGCAGCGGTTGAATCAACGAAAAATCGAGCAGCGTGTTGCTCGAATAATTGTTCGGACCCGAGAGCTGCCACATCAGCGAGTTAGCAAATCCAACCACGCACTCTCCGCCCACCGCGTTGAGCTTTCGAATCTGCAGTCCAGTGGAACCAGCCGTGAGTGTGCTGGTCGGAATCCGGGACGTAGTGCCACCGATGGTTCGAGTGGTGCCGGAATTCAGTTCACCGTCCGCTTCAAAGAGCACTCCTGAACCGCCAAAGAACTGGGCGTCAAAACGAAATCGTTCGAACGTCACGTCGAGTGCCGACAGGTAGAGTTCCTCCAGTTGCGATTGGTAGGCGGGCGAGTGAATCAATGCCGTCTGCACGGCACCTTCGAGGTCGAGCACCAACCGTCCCTCCTCGTCGCGTGGCAGGTACTCGAACCAAGCGGGATTCTCGACGAACGGCGTCTTCGGCAAGCACTTCCAACACTTCGAACCTTTCTTGCAATCGACGCAATGCATCAACTGGTTCGAAGTCGGATCGTCGGGCGGCA
>JANQQA010000289.1 GCA_028285205.1 Bythopirellula sp.
GTGAGGGCCGCTTTCATGGCGATGTCGGCAGAATCTTCGTCACGGATTTCGCCAATCATTATGACGTCGGGGTCGCTGCGCAGGATGTTTCGCAGCGCACTATGGAAACTGAGTTTGTCTGACGAGTCGACCTCCGCCTGCGCGACGCCGACAATGTCGAACTCGACTGGATCCTCGACCGTGATGATGCGACCCGGCGTGTGTGCCAGACGGTGACGAATCGCTGCGTACAAAGTTGTCGATTTACCGCTTCCGGTCGGACCGGTGAGCAGCACCATGCCCTGCTTCTGTCCGGTGATATCAGTGAACAGGCGCAGCCCTTGTTCGGACATCCCCAAACGATTGAGCGTGAGCAACTCGGTTTCTAGCGCGAGCAGCCGCAGCGTCAGCCGTTCGCCGTGGGTGGTCGGCAAGCAGGCAGCGCGAAGGCTGACCGTCTGTTTGTCGGGCCCCAACTCGCAGACGAACTGCCCGTCTTGCGGCATGCGGCGTTCGCTGATGTCCATCTTCGACAGGACCTTGAAGCGGCCAATCACCGGCGGGTGAAACGACTTGGGCAGCTTGCGAACGGTTTCCAGTTGCCCGTCGACGCGGATTTGGATGAGGACGATGTTCTCCTCGGGATCGATATGCAAGTCCGAAGCTCGACGGCGGTAGGCGATCTCCAGCAACTCATTGCACAACGCGATTGCGTCTTCCAGAGTCGACTCGACGTCGGCGTCTGTTTTGGCGCCCTTGAGCTTGCCCCCCAGTCCACCGACCAACTTACCCAGACGTGTGGTCTGTTCCTCCGACCCCACGGTCGGAGCGGCCGTGGGAGCCGAGGTCGTGAGTTCCAATCCGGGAACATATGCGGCGATCGTCCACTCTTCGCTGTCGGCACGTCGCACGCGGTGCGTGGGCATCAGATTGCCCGATTCGGCCCAACGCTGCAGCTTGTCAATCGTGTATGGGCCGTACGTCTGCCCGTCACCGATATCAAAGTACCATTGTTCTTTGTCTGACATGGGACGTCGCGTGTGGATTTAGGGAATTCGGCTTACTAGCAAATTATAGTCGAACCCTAGGTTCCCTTCACGGGCAATCCAAAATACTCGTGAATGAATGTTTTGCGATCGCCTTCGTGTTTGGCGTATTGCACCATCGTGTAGAGTTTACGTTGGTCGCGTTGGAGTTTCTCTTCGAGTCGCTCCGGATCGACCAACGCCGGTGCTATCTCATCGACAATGTCGAACCGTTGATTCTCAGGACCGCGATCTAGGCATCCGTGACGCTGCAGCATTCCCAAGACGGTATCCAGTCGGCTGTCGGTCGCTTTGCGCCCATAGAGCTTCTGCTCCACCCATTCGATCCCAAACGCTGCGGTCTGCTCGGAGTTCCGGACCAGCAAGTCGTAGACACGTTGATAGAACTCTGCGTTGGGGTTGCTGCCGGCGATAAATTGCATCTGTGTGTTTAGATCGTGCTCGTCGTAGAGCAACACACACTCTGACGGCTGTCCGTCGCGACCTGCTCTACCAATTTCCTGATAGTACGATTCCAACGAACCGGGCACGTCGGCGTGAATCACAAAGCGGATGTCAGGTTTGTCGATTCCCATGCCAAAGGCGTTGGTCGCAAGTACCAGCGGTGCCCGCCCACCCATAAATGATTCCTGCAAGCGACGACGTTCGTCGCGCTGCAGGTCGCCATGGTAGCAGACGTGGTCGATGCCGTTGGCCCGCAATCGCTCGCTAAACGAAGTGAGTACCTTAATCAGCGTGAAATAGACAATGCCACTGCCACCAGCAAGTTGATGCTCTGCGGCCTGCGCAATGCGAGCGATCTTTTCGTCGTCACCCCACACTTGTTCGACGGTCAAACGCAGATTCGGACGGTAGATGCCCTGATGGAACAGCTTCATCTCTTCGGAGGTGAGGCCAAGTTGCTGTACGATGTCGTCCTGGACTTCGGGCGTTGCCGTGGCCGTGAGTGCAATCGTCGTCGGATTGCCCAGCAGCTTGCGAAACTCGTCCAATCGAGTGTAGTCCGGCCGAAAGTCATGTCCCCACTCACTCACGCAGTGAGCCTCGTCCACCGCCAGCAACACGATCCTTCGCCGGGCGATCACGTCCAAAAACTCCGGCTTGCAAAACCGTTCGGGCGTGACATAGAGCAGAGCAAACTGCCCGTTGGCAACGGCCTGATAGCGAGCCTCACGCTCCTCGCGTGTCAGCGACGAGTTGATGAATGCCGCATCGATGCCCTTCTCGAGCAGAGCCTCGACTTGGTCCTTCATCAACGCAATCAGCGGTGAAACGACAAGCGTGAGAGGCGAATCTTCGACGGCAGCTTCCCGCAAAGCGATTGCTGGCACCTGGTAGCAGAGCGATTTCCCCATCCCCGTCGGCATAATCACCAGCGCGTGCCGACCGTTGAGCACGTGGTCGATGACGGTTGCCTGCTGGCCCCGAAAATCGTCGTAACCAAATGTCCGCTGCAAGATGACTTTCGGATCCACGACGGATTACCTCAACTGGCAGAGCTTTCGAGTTCTTCCCAACGTTGATAAGCGTCGGCCAACTCCTGCTCGACGGACTTCAGTTCCGACTGTTTGCTGGCGATCTCGTTCGGCGCTTGCTTGTAAAACTCAGGCTCAGCCATCACAGTGTGAAGTTCTGCGGCGGCGGCTTCCAACTCTTCAATTTTGGCTGGCAGCTGATCGAGTTCTCGTTGGTCTTTGTACGTGAGTTTTCGCTTCGCTGGTGCGGCCGCTTTCGCCTGGGTGGGCTGCTTTGGTTCACCTTTTGGTTTCGAAGTGGACGCGTCGGCAGCCGCCGGCACTGGACGTTGCCGCACCCAATCGTCATAGCCACCAACGTACTCGTGCGCACCGCCTGGCTCGAAGGCAATCGTGCTGGTGACGACGTTATTCAGGAACGCACGGTCGTGGCTGACCATCAAAATCGTGCCTTGGAAGTCGATGAGACGTTCCTCTAATAGTTCCAGAGTCTCGGTGTCCAGATCGTTGGTTGGTTCATCGAGCACAATTACATTGGCTGGCTTCGCGAACAACTTGGCGAGCAGGACTCGATTGCGTTCTCCCCCGGACAAAAACTTAATCTGCGTACGCGCTCGATCTGGCGTGAACAAGAAGTCTTGCAGGTAGCCGATCACATGCTTTCGTTGCCCATTGATCATGATCGTGTCGGAACCTTCACCCAAGCTCTCTTGGACCGTTTCCTCGTCTGCCAGTTGGGCGCGGAGCTGATCGAAGTAGGCGATTTCAAGATTGGTGCCAAGCCTGACGGTTCCCGCCTGAGGGTTCAGGTCGCCCAGCAACAGACGCAGCAGAGTCGTTTTACCGGCGCCGTTGGGTCCGATGATGCCGATCTTATCACCGCGCATGACGGTGGTCGAAAAATCAGCGACGATCGGTTGATCCTCGTAGGCGAAACTGATCGATTTCACTTCAGCGATCAGCATGCCGCTCCGCGCGCCTTCTTGAATCTGCAACCGGGCGGTGCCAATCTTCTCGCGACGTTGGCTACGTTCTTCGCGCATCTTTTTCAACGCGCGTACGCGACCCTCGTTGCGTGTTCGTCGGGCTTTGATCCCCTGGCGAATCCAGGCTTCCTCCTGGGCGAGTTTCTTATCGAACAGTGCGTTCTGCTTTTCCTCGGCGGCGAGTGCGGCCTCTTTGCGCGACAGAAATGTGTCGTAGTCGCAAGACCAGTCGAAGATCCGGCCGCGATCGATTTCCAGAATTCGTGTCGCCAGGTTGCGTAGGAATTGGCGATCGTGAGTGACGAAGATTAGCGTCGCCGGCCAACGCAAGAGAAACTCTTCCAGCCAGGCAATCGCATCGATATCGAGATGGTTGGTCGGTTCGTCGAGTAGCAACACATCGGGCTCGGCCACCAACGTCTGCGCCAGCAGCACACGGCGTTTCCACCCGGATGACAAACTCTCGACGTCGGCATCCGCGTCCAGCTGCATTTTGCTCAGCAGCGAAGCGACTGCACGATCGGCCTGCCAGGCATGCTCCGCCTCGTGCTGATCGCTCGCCAGCCCGGCACGCACAGCGTCTTCAACACGCCCGCGCAGATGGTCGGGCACGTCCTGCGGCAGCAAGGAGACTTTCGTCCGCGGCGCGATGACACATTCCCCATGATCCGGTAGCACATCACCGCTGATGATTCGCATCAAGGTTGTCTTCCCCGCCCCGTTTCGCCCCAGCAAGCCAATCCGCCCGCCCGCTTCGATTTGGCAAGAAACGTGGTCCAACAGCAAAGGGCCACGAAAGCCAATACTAAGGTCGCGAATTTGGATCAGTGACATACGAGAAAGTGAAGTTTTGATGACGCACAGGAAGGTCTTCGAGATGGGGTATCCTACAAAACGACTCACTTTTGGGATAGTCACGGCAAAGCTTAACCCGCAGGGAGTGCGGCCTTTCGGCGAAATAGTTGGGCTGCGACTTAAGTAGTGCTAAACTCAGGCTCCGGTTTTCACTCTCCCACAGGTAAACGTCGAGACTGGAATGCCCTCAATACTAATCAAGAATTTCGCACTCGGTGCGTCATTGGCGCTGTTGGTAAACACGAGCACCTTTGCACAGCTACCTCAACCAGATCAAGCGATTGCCGTCGCGCCGCAGCTGGCGGACGATACCGCGCTGATCTGCGCAGCTGGCGGTCTGATCGGTGCCGGTGGGAACGGGGCGGGAGAGGCTCAAGCAAACCTCGTTCATCTCAGCAGACGAACACAACGTGATGTGCTGGTTGAGTTCGTGTCCAAAGTCGATATCAATGGCGACCAACAATTGCAGCATGACGAACTCCAGACGCTCGATTTCCTTTCTCGTCAGCAGCTTCTCGCCAAATTCGACGACAACCTCGATCGCAAGCTCGACGCCGAAGAAGTCCAGCAAGCACTCGCCGAAGTGGAATCGCCGCCGTCCAGTTATCCGCACTCCCGGCAAGCGCAACCCGAGCCGACATCGCAACCTGAGCAATATCGTAACTTGCGTCGGTTTGGAATTGGCCTGAATCAACCTCCACGTGAGCAGCGGACTTCGCCATTCGCCCGCGCCGCGACATTCGGCACCACGCCCGGTTTCCCACCTCCCCGCCAGAACAGTTCCATCGGATCTCAACGTGGGGGCGGGCGATGCCAATCAACCCCGACCGTGCGACCTTTGCTTGTCTACTGGCGAGTCGGCGCACCAACTCCGAGTACATCAGTCAGCAACTAGTCTACTTGTCCGACCACACGCCCAATTCGTTGCCGTGAGGATCGAAGAACTGAAACCTTCGTCCACCGGGGAAAGAGAAAATCGGTTTGCTCGTAGTTCCGCCGTTTGACAGCACCCGTTCGAGCGTCGACTCAAGATCGTCGGCATAGAGAATCACCAGCGCCGCGCCGTTGGCTGTGGTCGACTTCAGGTGGGATCTGAAGATGCCCCCGTCGAACTGACCGTCGTTGAAGGCCCGATAATCGGGACCGTAGTCCGTGAACGACCAGCCGAATGTGCTGCCGTAGAATTCCTCTAGCGCATCCAAGTCACTCGCTGGTAGTTCGACGTAATCAATTCTGTTGTCAGTCGGCATGTTCGGATCCCGCCGAGCGCAAACTACTCGTCGGCGACGACCAGTTTCTCAATCTTGTCGCCTTGCACGATTGCATTGACGACATCTTGCCCATCGTCCAGAACCTTGCCAAACACGGAGTGTGCGCCATCCAAATGAGGCGTGGGTACGTGGGTGATAAAGAACTGCGACCCATTGGTATTCGGACCCGCATTCGCCATTGATAGGATTCCCGGTGAATCGTGTTTCAATTCGGGATGGAACTCGTCCTCAAACTTATAACCCGGTCCGCCTGTGCCCGTGCCGTTAGGGCAACCACCTTGGATCATGAAATCGTCGATCACGCGGTGAAACGTCAGCCCATCATAGAAGCCTTCGCCAGCGAGTTTCTCGAAGTTCGCCACAGTCTTGGGCGTCTTGTCGGCGAACAGTTCGAGGCGAATCTCGCCCTTGTTAGTGGTCATCGTGGCGACTTTCATGACAGCGTTCTTTCGTATCAGAAGGGGTTGCTGGGTATATCGAGGGACGAAGTTCCATCGCAGCACCTTAAGATCGCAGCCTTCGCCGCCTTCCGCAACCCCCGGCATTGAGGTCTCGCGGGACTAAGTCCTCAGGCTGTGACTCATGCCCACAGCGACGGGCAGAAAGACCATAATCGGGAGCCAGGCTGCCAAGGTCGGACGCAACAGGCTGATGCCGCCAAGCGACTGACACGCGACCGTCGCGAGGGTGAAGGCGATGGCGACTGAAAAGCAGATCCCGATCGAAAGGAAGATGTTTCGCTGCCGTCGTGAGAACATCAGCGGCAGCCCGAGCATCAGCAGCGTCGTGTCAGACACCGGTTGGACGATGCGTGAGTGGACAGCCACGCGCACGTCGGGGCCCAAGTCCGCGCTCGGACGATTGAGCTCCTCGATAAGCTCGCCGGTAGACGCGTAACTTCGCCAAGCCGTCCCATTGGCAAGCATCTCAAACGGCAGCTCGGAGACCACGAACGCCTGACCGGCCTCGAGCCACGGCTCTTCGCGGGCCGTCAGAACGATTGCCCGTCCGTTGAGCTGCAACGACTTGCGTCGATCAATGCGACTGGGCGTCGTCA
The DNA here is from genome assembly GCA_028285205.1 of Bythopirellula sp. Taxonomy (GTDB): domain Bacteria; phylum Planctomycetota; class Planctomycetia; order Pirellulales; family Lacipirellulaceae; genus Bythopirellula. The sequence continues at coordinate 6,670 of JANQQA010000289.1, forward strand.
CATCGAGCATCAGGTAGCCAGGGGGATGAAACTCCGTTGCTTCCAGATAGATTGCTTCGTCGGCGACCAGCTGATTGCCGTATTGCTTCAGAGCTCTAGGCAAGATGAACGTCGGCTTGATGATTTTTCGCTCGAGGGCGATCGTTTGTTCGCCGCCAATCAAGATGTCTGTCCGACCGTCGAACCGTGCTTCTAACGTGCGCGCCTCCGTGCCGCCTAAGTCCTTGGTCGATCGAGTAAGCTCCTCGCGGATCTTTGGAATCAGCACCTCACGACTCGCCACGCCCACTAAGCTCACGACAACGGCTGCGAGAATCAGGGGGCGGATGATGCGATACTTCGAGATGCCCGCGGCGAGCATCGCCGTCATTTCCTGGTGGCGCTGCAACCACGTGACAGTGAACATCGCCGAGATCATTGCCAAGATCCCGCTCGTCCGATCGAAGAAACCAATCGACTGATAGCCGTAGTACTTACCGATCACCTGCAGCAAGCTCCCTTCGCGCTTGGCTTGCTCCGAAAAACTGTCGAGGTGGCCGAACAGGTCGATGACTAGGTACAGCCCCATCAGGCTTAAGAAGCAAATCACAAAGATCTGCACGAACTGGCGCAGGAGGTAGCGATCGAGGAGTTTCATGAACTGCGAAGGGTCGGTGGTTTCGGGGCGAGGAGAATAGAATTCCGATCTGCTAGCGTCAAGGCAAGTAGTTGGTAGCATTGCTATCTTGCGATACAATTTGGGTTCGCCCGACCGCAAGGAATCGCCGTGCCCGTTGCTAGTCGTCATTGGTTGAAACGCATTACCGACAGCACCGTCGATCTGCTGTTCCCCGCACACTGTCTGTCCTGCAATGCGGAACTTGACGAAGTCGCTGATCGCATTGGCTACTGCCACGATTGCCGAGCCGAAATGCAACGAGGCGATTGGCCCGTGTGCCAGAGGTGTGCTTCCCGTGTGCCCAAAATCCCGGGGACCGTCCCCGAGTGTACTCACTGCCGCGGCCAGAAGCTGTGGTTTGATCGTGCACTGTCGCTGGGCGACTACGACCATCTGCTGCGCGAGCAGTGCCTGGCCATGAAGACCGATCGGAGCGAACGGATCGCCCACGCCCTCGGTCAGCTGATTGCCAGGCGATTGGGCACCGCACTGGCCGAGGCCTCGATCGACTCGATCGCGCCGGTGCCGATGCATTTCTGGCGGCGGCTTGCTCGGGGCACCAATCCCCCGGCAGCACTGGCTTCGACGATCGGACGGGAATTGGGGATTCCCGTGGCTCCCAGCCTGCTCTACCGGCGGCGGAACACCCAGCCCCAAATTGGCCTGTCCAATCCGGCCAGATTTCGGAATGTGCGGGGCGAAATGCACGTTAGCACGAGCTACACTTTCCATGCCCCTCACGTGCTGTTGGTTGACGATATCTTGACCACCGGCGCGACATGCAGCGAGGCGAGCCGTGTGCTCAAGCGTGCGGGCGCCGCGAAAGTGACCGTGTTGGTGGTGGCTCGTACCGCCAGTTTTTGATGATCGCCCACCCGCCCACCTAGCTTGCACACACCCGTGTCCGAAAGGACCGTGGCG
>JANQQA010000010.1 GCA_028285205.1 Bythopirellula sp.
ACTGTTCGCTGACGACGATTCCTTCGACGCCCTGTTCGACGACAACTCGAACCGAAAGTCTAGCGCACGGAAGGCAACGTGATGCGTGCGGCGCTGACGATCGTTCTGTTGAGCATCGGGTGGACGGCCGGCGATCTGCCATCCTCCGCTCAAGATTTGACCTTAGCGGTGAGCTCTTCAGTGGCGAGTGCGTTTCAAATTCGCCCGGGAGCGACCTCTGGGTCGCTACAGCTCACCATTTTTCGCACCGGAACCGTCGACGCGACGGACTTTCTCACCGGGTGGCAAGCTTCGCTATTGCTTGTGCCCGATGACGGTGCGGTTGGTAGCTTGGTGTTCGATAGCGCGACAGAACCTGTGGACGGATATGCTTTCGAAAATGTCGGGAGCCTTGGCCTCGGCGCAGTCAACTCAGGCACCGAGCTGCTGGCTTTCGATACTCACTTTCCATTCAGTGGCGGCGCTAGCGTTGATTCTGGTAGTGACGCTGCCCTGTTGGACTTTACTTTGCAGGCTTCAGCAGATGCACTTGGTGGCTTTAGTGTATTTGCGATGCCCGGACTTGGTAGTTCTGAGTGGTCCGACGCCAGCGAGCCGGTCTTCCGGAGGCGAGAGTTTGCCAACGTTCGCGATGGTGACACTCCCATTCGCCTGGCAAGTGTTTTCATCTCGCACCCCGGTGACTTCGACTTCGACAACGACGTCGACGGTCGCGACTTCTTGCTTTGGCAGCGTGGAGATTCGTTCAGCCCGCTCAGCGCCGGTGATCTGCAAGACTGGAACGATCACTTCGGCTTTAGTGCGAATTCAGTGGCTGCGATCGCTGCCATCGAGGTGGTGCCTGAACCAAACTCCGCGCTACTCTTTGTGCTCGCTGCGGGACTTGCGACGTTCAGCCGTCATCTGAATGCCGAACATCTCGGTGCCAATTCTGCTGCGATGTAACTCCGAACGTTCCGGAGAGCGCTTATCGATTAGATTGCAACCAAGCGGAAGAGAAAATTCTCGCCCCGATTCCCTGTTCGCCATGATGTCCGCGGCTGTACGCGCAAATGAAGTAGTCATCTGCAAGGCGGTTGACCGTACTATAGGAAAAAGGACCTTCCTCAATGAGCTTTGGCGTCCAACTCACCCCGGAGTCGTCGCTCACGTAGATTGTGCCGTGGGTCCGATTCTTCTTCGCTGGAGCCGAACAGAATGCCAAATCACCATACGACTCGAGCACCTGGAGGCATCGCGTTGCTGCTATCGTGGTAACGCGACCCGCTCCCCAAGTCATGCCTCCGTTGTCGCTGTAGTGAAGCACCTTGCCCACTTCGGTTCCCCGATTGCGCCGACGAATCATCAGCAGGCGTTTACCTTCGTCAATCGATACCGCGGATGCTTCGTTGTGTGCGAAGGCCGTGTCATCCGCTACCACTCCGCCAAAGCTCCAGGACTCGCCGTTGTCGTCGCTATAGATCACCGAACTGCTGGGTGGATAATCGCGAAAATGTGGATGATCTGCGCTGGGGAGATAGTCACCGCGCAGCGGGCCTGCCAAGATTAGTTGACCGGCGTGCGGTCCACCTTCTACTCTCCGCACTTGCCCGATGAGGTTGATAAACGCCAGGTAGTACTGCCTGCCGTTTCGCTCGTATACGCGATCAGAGATCCCGCGGTGCTCCTTTCGCGCCCATGTTTGTCCCCCGTCGTCGGAGAAGAACTCGAGTACCAAAGTTGCTGCCTTCCGTGTAAACGTTGATATATCGATTCCAATCTGCTCCTTGATTTTGGCAGCGTCTTTAATTCGAGCGATTGTTTCATCGATCGAAATACTCGTCAAAATGGAAATGCGCTCGCCTCCGCCAGGCGCCTCGCGAATGAAAGCCGATACCGCATAGGTTTGCACAGGGACCTCATTCACGAATCGCAAGTCAGCATAGGTCTTCCCGCCGTCCTGGCTGGTGACATGGGCAATCAGTTTTTCGTTGCGATCGCCGGAACCGTCGAGGCGTGCCTGAAAGAAGACGTGAATTACACCGCGTGAGTCCATGATCACTGAAGGCTGAAAGCCGGCCCCAACGAAGCGTTGTCTCCCGGCGATGCTGTACTCCTTGGTTGCGTCGACCGTAAACACGGTGACCGCATCACTCAATCCGCGTTCATCCAAGCTGGCGCGGAAATCTGGAAGTTGACCACCAACGGCAACCAAGGGAATTGCAAAGAAAAAGGCAAAGTAGATGGACGTCTTGGTCATTCGAACGCTCGTGATACGTGAAGAGTCGTGTCGCCGACGAACGTCCAGATTCACTCGAGTCGGTCGATCGATGAGGAATCTCGAGGTAGGCGTCCCGCGGCGCTCAACGATTCTACCGCTATCGCAATAGATGTCGCAAGGATACCCAAGACGCTCATTCCTCGTAGCCGCTAGTGGCGAATTGCTACACTCACGCCGAACGTCGTCTCCACCAATCTGCAGCCTCCGTTGGAGGACGCGGCACAAGTTATCCACAGCAATGACGCCGCGGCAATTGGGACCCTCACGGTCTGTAAAGCTGCTCCCGCAAAGACACGACTACTAGGATTGCGTCATCAAAGAGTTGTCTGGCTAGAAGACGATCCTGGTGATGTACACTGAGGCCGCATTAGAGATAATGGACGCATGGAGGCTCGGGGCGTTTCCCGTTCGACGTCATGTTCGTCTGTTATGTGGGCTATCTCCTGCGAAACACGGATAGCACCGCTGTGAGTATCTGCCGATGAAGTGCTCATTTCCGTTTCTCGGAATCGTCTCGCTGTTGGTTCTGGCTAGTGGCATGCACGCGTTGGCCGCCTATGGATCGTCGTTGCGAGCAGGGGCAGCTGCTGTGGACATCTCACCGCAGACGCTGCCGGCGATCATGAATGGCGGTTTCCTAGAGCGTCGCGCAAATCGCGTTGTGGATCCGCTTCATGCACGAGCGCTCGTTCTGAGTGATGGCAAAGAAACGATTGCGATTGTGATCGTGGACTCTTGCATGTTTCCAACGACGATATGCGACGAAATCAAGCGAATCGCGACGCAGCAGACGGGCATCCCAACTGATCGCATCCTGATTAGCGCAACACACACGCATGCGGCCCCATCGGTGATGGAAATGTGTTTGGGAACGGGTGCTGACCCGGCGTATGTGAAGTATGTGCCGGCTCGAGTTGCACAATCGATCGCTGACGCTTACGAGAACCTGCAGCCGGCGAAACTCGGATGGACGATCGTTGACAGCGCCGAGCTTACGAACTGTCGACGTTGGATCACTCGCGTTGACCGTGTGGGCATGGATCCGTTTGGTGGCCAGACGGTGCGCGCTATGATGCATCCCGGTTATGAGAATCCAGAGTACACGAGCCCTACAGGACCGATTGATCCGTGGTTGACGGTGCTCAGTGTTGTGTCGGCGGCGAACGAGACGCCGATCTGCGTGATGGCGAACCTGTCCATGCACTACTTTGGTGGCGATGGATTCTCGGCAGATTACTTTGGCGAAGTTGCCCGGTTGCTGGAAGCTCGGATCGGACAGTTCAGCGAAGAAGCCGCGTCCCGCTTTGTCGGCATCATGTCGCAGGGAACCAGTGGCGATTTGCACTGGATGGACTACAGCAAACCGGCTCGTGCCATCAATCGCCCGCAATACTCCAAGAGTGTGGCTGAGCGTGTGCTGCAGGCCTGGGAGACGATCGAACATCGACCGGACCTCACGCTCGCGATGACGGAGCAGCGACTCACCATTGACCGGCGCAGGCCATCGCCTCGTCGGCGCGAATGGGCTCGACCGATCAACGCCGGTCGTGGCGATCTTCCGCCACGAAACCGCAAGGAGGTGTATGCGCAACAGGCAGAATGGATTCATCAGCATCCGACGGCAGAAGTTGTGCTGCAGGCTGTTCGTATCGGCGAACTCGGCATCACGGCGATCCCCAACGAAGTTTATGGAATCACGGGACTAAAACTGAAACGGCAGAGCCCGTTGGTAGCGACCTTCAATTTGGAACTGGCCAACGGAGCGACCGGTTATATTCCACCTCCCGAACAACATCGGCTGGGCGGTTACACGACTTGGCCAGCAAGAACCGCCGGGTTGGCCGAACATGCAGAGCCGCTGATCGTCGAGACGCTGTTGGGTCTGCTGGAAACGGTTGCCGGCAAGCAGCGGCGTCATCTCGTCAGTCCGGACTCGGCTTATTCCGAAGCGATCGAGAGCAAAAATCCAATTGCCTACTGGCGGCTGGACGATATGGCTGCTGCGCAGGCCCAGGACGCGGTCGGTCGAAATGATGCGAGCTACCAGGGCGCCGTTGCGCTGTTCTTGCCGGAGTCGAATGAGTCCGGTTCCTCGGCGGCCGCATACGGAACTGCAGCCGCTTACGGGAACCGATGTGTTTATCTCGCCGGCGGTCACGTCGCGGCAGTTCTCGAACAGCTTGAGGATCAATACAGTGTGGCGATGTGGTTCTGGAGCGCGCTTCCCTCCGACGCTCGCGATACCACAGGCGTTCTTCTCGCGAACGAATCAGAGACGCTGCTGATTGCCGGTAGCGCAGCCGGCAAAGATGCGGGCAAGCTGTGCTTGAATGTGGGTGGGAAGTCGTGGATGAGTAATACACCGGTAACCAGTAAGCAGTGGCAGCATGTCGTGGTCACACTGGAGGACAGGCGTATCCGAGTCTATTTGGATGGACGAGAGGTACCGGAGATTGACGCGGTCGTCACGCGGTCAGATCCATCAAAACGATGGCTGATCGGCAGCGACGGAGATTCCGCGACAACTTTCGATGGCAAGGTCGACGAAGTCGCGGTATTCGACCGCGCGCTGCCGGCCGCAGACATCAACGAACTGTACTTGGCGCGCCACGCCTCTGCAGAATGAGCAGACTTGTTCGAGCATGCGGAGACGGCTGCGGTTCAGTCTTCCCGTGGTCTGGTGCGTGCGGCAATGCTTGCTGGCGAACTTGAAGCCGTGAAGCCGTGTAGGAGATTAGACAAGCGCGGAGAGGTACGTCGTGTCTTTTAGCTGTCGACGTAGACGGCTCATTCGTACGCGCGCAACATCTGCGTCGAGGTTCAAGAGCCGAGCGGCATCGGCAGTGCTATAGCCTTCCAGTCTTAGCGTAATCAGGTCGCGATCGTCCCCCTTCAGCCGGCCCAAGACAAATGCAATCTGATCTCTAAACGAAGCGATGTCTGCAGGATCACGTTCTCTACCAGCCAGCGAAACGACATAGTCGGGCAGATTCGAATCAGGCGGACGTACGCCACTTTCGCGTTGTTGCCTGCGCAGAGTTCGCCAATGCCTTGCGATCTTTCTTCTCAGGACAACCGAGGCGAGTGCAACCAGCTTATCGGCGGACGTAAATTCGAAGCGCTTCGCTCTCAAGCCGACAATTAGACTGTGGTGTACCGACTGGACAAGGTCAAGCGAGTCCATGTAAGGACGTAGTGCTGGACCAAGATGGGCCCGCGCGATGATTCGGATATCGCTGTGGTACTGCTCAACGAGGCGGGACATCGCTTCCTCGTTACCGGCCCGCGCTTCGCTGAGCAGGTCGCTAAACTCACTGCTAAGCGCGCTCATGAATCAGCCGGCCATCGGATTGGAAAACTTGGTCCCTTGCTCGTGTACCTCTCAGTATACTACAAACTGCAAGGTAATCGATTGCAATTGAAACTAGGTGAACTTAGGACCAGGATCTTTGGCAGCCCGACCAGAGGAACAGTTGCAAGCAGCTCGTGAAATGCTCGAGCGCCATCTTCTTGCGGGGGAGGGGAACGCAGTCGAGAGGACCCTTAGCGCGTTCGCGGCAGTCGCGGAGCACGAGGAACTCGTCGTCGAACTTATCTATAACGATCATTTGATTCGCGAGGAATTAGGGCAGTCACCACAAGTACAAGACTATCTCGATCGATTTCCCGACCACGCGCAGCGAATTCAGCGATTGTTCAGAATCCATGACTCACTGAGCGCAGATGAGTCGCTTCCTCAATTGGAGTTTGACTCCGCAGCTCTGCCAAGAGCGTTGGGCCCTGGCAGCACGTTTGGGGCGTTCCAAGTCTTGTCGTGCCTCGGGGCAGGTGGGGGCGGTGTCGTATTCAAGGCACGACAGATTGACCTGGATCGATTCGTGGCCTTGAAAATCCTGAAGAGCAGCGTGACCAGCGAGCGTGAGATAAAGCGATTTCTGGCCGAGGCGAAAGCCGTCGCGAACTTGCAACACCCAAACGTTGTTCAAGTTTACGAGGCAGACATCCAAGAGAATCTGCCGTATATCGCACTGGAGTATATCGGCGGAGGAACGCTTGAAACGAAAATCTCGAGTGGACCAATCGCTGGGAAGGAAGCAGCAAAGCTCTTGGCCATTCTGGCCGATGCGATGCAGTATGCACACGATCGAGGTGTGGTGCATCGTGACCTGAAGCCAGGCAATGTCCTGCTGACCGAAGCCGGGATTCCGAAGATCACGGATTTTGGCTTGGCCAAACGATTAGACCACGCTGAGCCTACGGCTCCGCAATCCATCACGGTCACCGGCGCTGTTCTAGGCACACCCAGCTACATGGCGCCAGAACAGGCGGAAGGGCGTAATCGCGAGATCGGGCCGTTAACTGACGTCTATGGACTCGGTGCGATACTCTACCATCTTGTAACCGGGCAAGTGCCCTTCGTCGGCGAATCGACGATCGACGTGCTGCAGAGTATCTGCTCAATGGATCCAGTAGCGCCGTCGCTGGTGAATCCTAAAGTACCGCGCGATCTGGAAACCATTTGCCTTAAATGTTTGGAGAAGGAGCCAAAGCACCGATACGAATCGGCAGCGGCGCTCTCTGAGGATCTCAATCGATTCTTGAATGGTCAGCCTATCATCGCGCGGCCGACCGGTTATGTGCAGCGGATGATTAAGTTGGCTCGGCGGCATCCGCTACCAACCGCGCTCACCGCCGGGCTGGCCGGCGCAATCATGGTGGTCTTTTTCTTGATCAGTTGGCAATGGAATCAGGCGGCACTTGGTGAGCGGACTCAGACGCGATTGCGCAGTGCAGCGGAAGACGCCCTGTATTCGAACCAGCTAGCTCTGGCCCACAAAGAGATCAAATCGAGCGAGTCACGACGCGCATTGGAGGTACTCGACAGCACCGATCCAAAGCGACGCCACTGGGAATGGAAGTATCTGAAGCAATCGTGCAATACGTACACAACTTTAGGCACCCTAGGTCCAGACACGAGACGGTGTATGCTCAGCCCAAACGGCAGTCTTCTTGCCGTTGTGAAGGGTCGGTGGGGTACCGACGAACCTGGGTCAATGGCTGTGTTCGATGCTCGCACTCGCAAGCTACTCTTCGAACACGAGACGGCGTTCGGGCCGATCATGGATGCAGCTTTTTCGCCTGACGGAGAAACGATCGCATCAGTTGCAATTCGGTTCTCTAAAGGCGAAGGTTTGCTCACTTTCCACAATTCGCGAACCGGCGAATCTACTAGTTCACTTCCAAAAGGCGACAGTGGACTGTTTGGCATTTGTTATCACCCTTCGCAACCGGTAGTTGCACTCGCCTGCGAGGACAGTTCGGTCGAAATCCTAGATCTGGAATCAAAGCAAGTGATTCACCGCCTGATCGGGCATCGCGACCGATGCTACCGTGTTGCTTTTAGCCCTACAGGCACTCAGCTTGCTTCGTGCAGCGGAGACGGAACCGTCCGCCTGTGGAACACGGAATCTGGAACGCAGGAAGCGGTCTTGCGAGCGCGGAAGGACCTGATGAATGTCGCTTACACTCCAGATGGTCGCTATGTGGTGGCGAACGGATACGATCAGGCTATTCAGTACTGGGATCTTCTGGAACAACCGCCGCGTCCCACGAAGGTCCACTTGGCTGGTGACCAGCCGCTGTCGTACGACTTGTCGATCTCACCGGAAGGTCGATACTTGTTTGCCTTCGGAGACGGCGGCAGAAGGCTATATTCTTACGACATGTCGGTTGAACGAATTAGCCTTCGTTCCGCTGAGACACTAAATCGGCCTTTTTGGCTCACACATCATCCTACCGAAGAACAACTCTACGTCGTAGACGCCGACGGGAACGTGTTGGAATCGAATCCCCGACCGGCTAATCCATTCCAGCGGTTTGTGACGGCAAGCGCTGCTGCAATCAATCTGGAAGATCAGAGCAACTCCATTGCGATCGCATCGGGATCCAGCCGCGCGTTGCCGGGAGCACACGACTTTCGCTGTCGTCTGTTGTCGTTGTCAGAGCCGGATGCGGAAATCCAATTCTTTGAAGGCGCCCCAACATGGGTTTCCTCCATCGCTCTTTCACCCAACGGGAGGACACTAGCTTGCGGCTGTGAAGACGGAAGTGTCTTGCGTTGGAGTGTCGAATCCGGAGACTTGCTCGACAAATCGACCGTTCACGATGGCAAAGTGATCTACTTGGATTTCCCGAGTGACGGCGATCGATTGATTTCCATCGACAGCAATGGTTTGCTCGCCGAGTGGAGCGGTAACTCGCCGAGCTGTACATCCACGTCGAGTCTTGGAGGTATGCCGCTCCGGATCGCGACGGCGAGCTGGGATGCCAAGCGTTTGTTGTCGCATGACGAGAACGGTGTAACTGCGCTTTACAGCATAGAGAAGGACGCCCACCTACACAGTAGCGAGGACTCAGGCCAGTTCACCGCGTCGAAGCTTTGGCAAATTGGGGAGCGTAGCGCTGACGTAAGAGCGATGGCACTATCGCACGATGCACAGCACGTTGCCATGGCGCATGACCACGCAGTTGAAATGTGGTCCGTCAGCACGAACGAACAAGTTCCCAATTGGTCGACCGCGATGCCGTTGACTTCCGCTACGGCAATTGCGTTTCATCCTGACGGTCGCCGACTGGCAGTCGTCGACGGACGGGGTGGACGGGTGATCATACTCGATGCGGCAACTGGCCAGGCTCTCCTTGAGCTCAGCGTGCGGTCAGGTACTGATCGAGTCCAAGTCACGTTCTCAGCAGACGGGAATCGGCTGATCGCCACAGTCGGTGGCGAACTCTACGTGTGGAACGCGGCCAACCAGGATGCAGAACTCGCAAGTAACTCAGTCCTATCGCCTAGCAAATCGCAATGTCGAACCGACTTTCAATGGCACGTCAATCAGGCATCCGAGCAAATTTACGGCGGATTGCCGACCGGCGCAGAGTTTCATGCTCGTCAGGCGCTCGAAGTGTACGACCGCCACAGAGAGAAACTGGTGGGCATGCCGGCCCTGGATGTGTTGACGCTCAACGCCCGATGTCACCTGGCGAAATCGCTGATCGATTTGGGGCAACAAGAGTTAGAGAAAGAGAAGTTCAAGTCGATTATTGCCGAATGCCCTGACCAATACAGATCGTTGCACACGATTTCGCTGCTATTGGCGACCTATCCGGGGCAAGCTGCGGTGTCACCAGATCAGCTGGTTGTCCTGACAAATAGGGCATTAGAATTCGAGCCCACCGACAGCAATGCCTTAGCCACTGCAGGAATCGCGCATCTTCGACGTGGTGACATGGATCAGGCCAGACGTCTGCTGGAGGCTGCCGCTGACGACATGGAATCATGGGATGGCCTCGTCCTCTTCCCAAGTGCCGTGATCGAGGCCCGAGCCGGGAATCCCAGTGAGGCGGCACGACTCTTTGACCGAGCTGTGAATTGGATGGAGTCCTCGGCATCCAAACAGCCGATTATCCGCGAATTGCACCGCTGGGCAGCTGAAGCAATGAATCGCTGAATTCGCTGCCTCAGACGGATTTCGTCGAAATTTCTCTTTTTCTGTTTCGTTTTGTACGGCTCGTGGCATGTCCTCTTATGGGTGTCGCGACCCGTCTCTGATGAACCGCGGCGGCGTTGGGCACTCACGTCAACGACCAGGCTAATCCGCTTTGAAACGGAACGGGAATGCATAGATGAGCGAACTGATCTCTGACTCCTCCATCCACAATATTCCTGTTCTCGCTCCAGTAGGTCGAGAGTGCGTTCTCAGGAAGAAGCCGAATACCGGCAATCGAGTTCGATTGCGAGACGCGCGGCAGCTGTACCTCTTGGTTGGTGAGTGCCGCGGTTTGGGAATCGATGGACTGGTCTGGCGACGTCATTTGACCAAGCAGCTCCGGTTGCTGATGGAAGCAGACTTTGTTGCGTTCATCGACCTGCCAGCATCCAACGCCGCCGGGGCTGAAGACGATGCGATAAAGCCGCTAAGTATTGTCGAAAACGGCAGTCTCGACGGCGTGCAAACCGCTCACTCCGAATTCATTCTTTCTTCCATCAGTAGCGTCGAACAGCTGTGTCATGACGCGCAGTCATGGGCTCGTGCACACGTAATGAGGCTGAACAGATCAACTCGCAGAGCGCGTGCGGACGGAACCGTCAGCCCTCAGCTTGCAGCACAAGTTGCCGAACCGGGCAACGTGCTTGTGAGCATCAATCCAGGCCCTGACAAGACGACTCAACTCTTGTACGCATATCGGCAGCGTGTTAAGCCGCCGTTTTCGCGGCGAATAGTGCACCTGCTACGTGCGTTGTGGGTGGAACTCCGCATCCTTCAGCCCGACGAACTCGTTCGTGTCGAGAACTCGGTCTTCACCAAGTATCCCAGGAGAATGCTGCAAGTTCTGGCGTGCCTGCTGGCTGGGAATACCGCGAAAGAAACTGCAGCACTGCTCGACATCAGCATTCACACCGTCCAGGAGCATACGAAGCGTCTCTACAAACGCACGGACACTTCCAATCGTGCGGAACTGGCAGAGTGTTTCCACAGCGTCGCGCCGCTACTCGTCGCGACTCCACTATCAGAATACCCAGACTACCACCAAACCCAAAACGGAATCTTACGAGATCATCGCGTTTGAGGATCAAAGGCGGGCTCAGCATTCCAATAGCGAGCCAAACCGACGGACGGGGCTGTACCTAGAACTAGGTACACCGGGTTTCGTCATCCCTTACTGATTTTCGTACCAGATCACTCAATAAAAGCATCCCATGAACTAGGTAATCGTCCGATCCCTGGGTGCTGCCAAATATGGATTGGGCAAGAGCAAAGATCAGTGCTGACTGGTTTAACTAAAACACACCCCGATGACTTATGTAGGTGGCCACGATGAAATTGCAACGTAACTTCAAGATTCTGTTAACACTTCTCGCGTCCTTTCTCGCTACAGGAGGTCCTCCCACTAGGGCTGACACGCTCACGTGGATCGGGGGCAACGGCGGCGTATGGGACGCCGATCCCGGGAAGTGGTCTCCAGCGGACGAACCCGATCCGGACGATGATGTCCATCTTTTTGGTGGGAATCTAACGCTCGGCATCAATAACACGGTCAATTCTATTCTGCAGAACGGCAGCAACGGTTTTCTGGGTACTGAGCAATACAGTCTAACAATTCTCGACAACCTGACGATCGCCGGTGGAGCGGTGTTTCAGGCGACTACCAACGACACTGCAAACAAACCGAACGTCTCGGCGCAAGTGGCGGATACGCTCGTCGGCACGAATGGTATTTTCGAGATGGCGAACACCGTGTGGGTCGGCAAGTCGGGTGGCAATGCGCTGTTTCACATTTTCAATGGGGAACTCCACGGCAACGGCCACCTATTCTTCGCCGACAATCTCTCGTCTGAAGCGACGGTGTTTGAGAACGAGGGTACGCTGACGGTCGGAAACGTCACCAGCTTCCCGCTGCTGGGCGTGCCGCCCGCCAGAACGCTCCGCCTGTCTTCAGCGGATCCACTAGCGAAATTCGATCTAAGCGGGCAAGATCTCTCTGGCGTTGTCGACGTGCGACGCAATGCGACACTGGATGTCGATGGGGAGATTGAAACCTTTCGTGGCACGATGACGCTCCGCCACAATTCGACATTCGACGCGGCCGAAGGCTGGTTCTTGGGAAAACTGACCGAAGGGCCTGGGACGCTGGTCGTTGATAACGGTCTGATCCCCGGAAATCCCGGGTTGCTGATCCCATCTGTACCCGCTGACACCGCCTACATCAAAGGCCAAACTTTCATCATCGACCACCCGGATTCGCTCGTCGACATGGTCGACAACGATGGTGGGCTCACGATCGACTCGCAACTGTTCGCCACCTTTGGCACCATACAGCATCGTGGAACGTTGACCATTAACACTGATTCGCTGATTGGTAGTGGTTTCGACCTGCAGAATGAAAATCAATCTCACTTGATCGTCAATGCCGCTCTGATCGTGGACGACGCCGACTGGGATTGGGACTCCACCGGTAGCCTTCGCAAGATCACGATCAACGGTGGCGGGACACTGGAAACCGATTTTCAGGACCCGACGGCTGACGACATGTGGTCCGCCAATTTGCAGATTAACGGAGGACAGTTGAGCGTTGGTACGTTCGATGGCATTTGGGGTCAGAACGCCGGCTTTATCACCATCGGTCCCTCCACAGGGACTGAGCCAAGTCGGATCACCGGGAGCATTCTCTTCGACCAAACCAACGGTAGCTTCGAAGTCGATCCCGGTGGTCAGGTCGAGATGCTGACGCAGAGCCGTTGGGGCGCCACGCTTCAAGTCGATGGCGAAGCCCGACTCAAAAACAACATCAATTGGGACGGGGTGAATGCTCATGGCACTGGGACACTGATCCAACAAGCGAATGCTACCGCGACCGCGAACTCGAATATTGCCGTCTCGACGTTCAAGTGGGATGGCGGCGATACCACCGTGAACCCGGGAGTTACCCTCACTGTGGATGTGGACAACATTGACTACACCGACAACATCTACAACAACGCAACGATCAATGTGAACAGCGGCGTATTGGATGTTTCCGTCGCGAACGGTACGTGGGAGTTGTTCAATGGCGGGGTAGTCAATTTCAACAATACGGGCGCGGGAGTTCCCACGCTGACCGGTTCGCGGCTTCGTACCGGTGGCTCTGGTCAAGTCACGGCGGAAGGTAATGTGAACATCTTGGCACCGCTGTGGGTCGGCTCGGGCATCAACGGTAACTCGGCGGATGGCGTAAAAATCGTTGGATCTGGCGGCAGGTTGAACATTTCAGGCCCCAGCCTGTTACTGGACGGTGGGAACATCGTCGACGATATCGATCGCTCGCTATTCGACTCCAGAGTCAACCTCTTTGCTCCACTGACCGTGACCCAAGAATCGATCGTGGACGTGGAAGTGTTCGATTGGGATGGCAACTCAACGACCGTCGACCAGCTTGGCTTTCTCCGCGTCTTGTCCGATCGAATTGAGCCCTTTGGTCAGCAACAGTACGACCACGTCCTCACGCTCAATGGCGGCAAGGCGGAAGTCGATCTGGGAAGTGTATCGAGTTGGACGCTCAATCAGGTGCTCAATCTCAATCACAGCGCCGGCTATGCACCGGTGTTGTCAGGCGATCACATCCAAATCGGTGACGATCAATCCACTCCGCTCACGTATGTCAACGTAACTGGCGGTGGCGAGTCCTATGTTGATTCCAATGTGACTTACAAATCGGATGCGGTCCTCACCGTTTCGGAAGGTTCCACGCTTATCAATCGCGGCGCCGTGACCTTCGAACCCGTGAATGGCGGAGTCACTGGCGACTTCAATGGTCCAGGCTCGCTTATCTTGGGCGGAACGAACACGGTGAACGAATTTACACACCTCAACATGTCGGGCGGCACCGTCGATCTCGACAACAGCAGCTACAACCCCTTCGTTCCCAACAATACGTACTTGAACGACACACTACTGATTGAAGCGGCCCAAATGGCCGACTATGGGCGGTCAAAATTCCTCGGCACGCAAACCTACAGCCAGATGTTTATTGCCGAAGGTGGCGAACTCTCCGTCCAGCAGGATGGAGTTGGCAACGAGTGGACAATCAACTCCGTCGGCATCGTTAACTACGACGGGGGATTGACGTTCGACACATTCCTGTCCGGCGACTCGATCAACATGAATGGGACGCTCAACGTGGCAGGCGCTGGAGCGTCGTCCGCTCAAATGAATGTTGCCGGCACAGTGAATATCACATCGGTTGGCACAGGTTTTCGATTCGGTGGCGGCTCGCTTTCCAATCCCAATCGCCTCGTAGGCGGCACGATCAATGGCGTTAACGGCATCCTCTCGACCTCAAATAACAGGCATCTTGTTGGCTTCGGCAACATCCATAGCGACGTGCAATTCATGGGCAATACCGCCAGCTTGTTAGCCGACGATGGCCAGCTAACACTCAGCGGTGACCTCTTCGACGTGGGAATCTTAGGAACCGCCGATAGCGACGGAACCCTGCACGTCGTGAAACCTTGGAACACAAACGTCACAGATCAAGTCAAGTTGCAAGGTGGCGTTCTGAGCGGAGCCCTGATCACCAATGGGGGTCCCAACGGCATCGCCGGACACGGGGTCGTCGCCGCTGACATCATCAACAGCACCAAGGTCGTGGCGGAAGGCGGTACGCTTGCACTCAGCAATCCATCGCCCGGCGGCCTGGGCAGTGGGCTGCTGCATGCATCCACCGGTGACTTGACGGTCCAATATGCGTTGCCAACGTCTGCATCGTTCAGTGGCGAAGTCAGAGCCGAAGACGGGCAGGAGTTCTTCGCTGACAATTTCCAAATGAACGTTACCTCTGCCGGGGAGATTAGGCTCAACGGTGGCACATTTCGGTCCAACCAAGCCACCAACCTTGGCGGCTTTCTCAATACCATCGGCGGATTGGCATCCACCGTCGAAACGGACAGTACGTTTACTTTCGCGTCCATTAGCTACAGCCTCCTGAATGGAGACCTGGCGCTGATTGGCGACACGCAGATCGACAATGGCGCCGTCTTCGGTGGTAACGGAGAGCTGATCAATACGGCCGATAGCTCCCTGAATCTCGCAAATGGTGCCGTCTTGGGTGTCGGTATTGAAAATCATGGACTGATGTCGATTGGCAATTCGCCCGGGCAGGTGGACGCCACTGACTTCATGCAAGGGCCCACTGGACAATGGGACGTTGAGCTTAGCGATCTCGGCGTAAGTGACTTCGACAACTTGACGCTGAGCGGCATGGCACAGCTCGATGGGGCACTGAGCGTTTCCCTGTTGAACGGTTTTGTACCAGAGCTAGGCGATGAGTTTACCCTCCTTTCAGCGACTGCGGGGATATCCGGCAACTTCAGTTCGATACTCTTTGCACCATTGCCATCCGGTCTGGTGTTTGACGTCGCATACGAGTTCGACGAAGTCTTGTTGCAAGTCGTTGCGGCAACGCCGGGAGACCTTGACCTCGATGGCGACGTCGATGGTTTCGACTTCCTCAGCTGGCAACGCGGCGAGTCACCCAATCCGCTGAGCACGTCAGATCTCGCAGATTGGCAATCGAACTACGGCAATCCAAGCACTCAGTTGCTGGCAGCCGCCGTCGTCCCCGAACCTGCGACGCTGGGGATGATGCTCGTCGGCCTATTGTTTGTCCCCAGGAGGCGGTAGCAATTGAGCCCGCCGGCGAGTACGCACCGGGATAGTTGTTCGTCGTTAGTTTTTAGTCGTTAGTTGTTAGTGAGATTCTCAATATTCCTCTCCCCTTTTGGGGAGAGGTTAGGGGAGGGGGCGAGACTAGCGAAGAATCAACCCTCCCCTAGCCCCTCCCTGCAAGGGAGGGGGATCTGTGAAACAGGTTCTAGTTGTCAGTTCGTCATTGGTCATTCGTAGTTTAGAGCCTCCCCCGGTTGGGGTTTTTGCACACGGTGAATTAGAAACGATTTGTTGTCCGAAAAGTCTGGGGGTTTTTGCTGTGTGGGAATTTGTAAGTTGATGCTGGGAAACACGTTATGGCGATGGCGCGACTCAAAAAGGGCGCTAGTATTCGGAATCTGGGGTCCCAATGTGTCTTAATAATCGGCTGGTTTGCGGTCGGATTTGCTTCGTGAACGCTGGTATGTAAGCGCTAAAGGGCTTTTTGAACACCAATGGCGTTTTGTCCTAAAAGTCTTTCTGGCTGGTTCACCACGGAGACACGGGGAGCACGGCGGAGAATGAGCCGCAGAATGTTGAACAAGGAATGTCCAACCGACGAAGTACGTGGCACTACTTCATAACTCGATATTCCTTGTTCGAAATTCGATATTCTCTTCCCAACTCTCTCCGTGTCCTCTGTGGTAAATCATCCAATACCGCAGCGAACCATACGCCATTGTCGCCGATCGGCTGGCCCAATTTCAACGAGAAAGTTGTGGTTTGGGGTGGGGTTCACGCAAAGTCGCTAAGGCGCGAAGGTATTTGGCGGACAAAACTTTGCGCCTTCGCGCCTTTGCGAGAAAGTGGGTAGCCCAGGTTGGCGGGTACGCCTACCTGGTCGGCGCAGCCGCACGAGGCTCCCCCTGGGACTCGGGCCTCGTTCGAAATGCCTCTGTTGACTCCGTCACACTGGTAGGCATACGCCAACCAGTGCTACCCGCTTGGCGACGCGGGAGTGCGGGACCTTAGGAGACGTTGATCTACATGCTTGGTACAATCATCGGGGAGATTCTGGAGCAACGACTGGCTTCGAGCACATTGTGAGCGAGGAGGAAAAGCCCGATATGAAAATGCTCTTCGCGGTAGGCGGAATCGCGCTGCTCACAAACTTCGGTTGCTTGCTGGCCACGGCGACCCCGCCCGAGCCAGTCACCACCGAGATGGATTCCGCGCGGCAGCTCACGATTGCGGCAAACGGCGTGGGCGACTTCGTCATTGGAACGTCAACGCTTGCCGAAATTCTTGGACACGACACGCCAGCAGCACGTCAGCTATTCGCGGAGCTGGGCTTGAGTTTTCAATTCGACCGAGGAGTTACGCTCACGGGCGTGACAGTCGGCTCGGCTGACTACCGCTTGGCAAACGGTTTGGCGGTTGGTGCGTCCGCCGATGCCGTCCGCAAGTCACTTGGCGAACCCAAACAAACCAAGATAAAGACTCCCAAGTTTTCGCTCGACGCCATGGTGTACGACGACTTTACTTTCGTACTCGCCGACGACGTCGTGTCTGCGATCTTTGTCGGCGGTAGTGAGCGGCAACAGAGACCAGCACGAGCTGCGATAGAGTTGCAAGATAATCTTCTGCGTAAGCCACTATCCGATTGGCCAGGCGAGACGAGGAATGTGAACAAGCAGATTCAGCAATTCCTTCTGGTCAAGTTGGGCATCTCATCGACCGGGAAAGTCCTGCACGTCGCGACGTATCGCTTGACGGAGACTTGCGACTTCGGACAGCAGGGCGACCAAGTGTTTCATTTTGTGCAGAAAGATCTATCTGACTCCCGGTTGTTCTGGTCCTGTTTGGTCAACGTCGACAGCGAACTAACGACCGTGCTGTACGACCTGAGCGACGCCAAGAGGGAGCTGAGGATTGATTCACTTCCTCCTCTCAAGGCTTCAACGGCGCCTGCCAATCCTCGATCGCAGCGGTAAGGCAGTAATATTCCCTCCGCATCGATCCGGAGTATACTATCGCACAGCGGTCTTCATCCGGCACGAACATGGGCCGACTATGGTGTGCAACTGGGAGATCAAAACGAGGTGACTTCGTTGATTCCGTTGGTACTGTCCTTATCGCGAACTCAACGCATTCTGGCGCTGTGCATGAGCTTGCTGGTGTTGTCGGCAATCGGCTGCGGTTCCAGTGGGCCGGAGATGGTGCCGATTCGCGGAACGGTGAAGTTTGATGGCAAGCCATTGAGCGGCGGGACGGTGGAGTACATTCCGACCGATCCGCAGGGCCGCAAAGCGCTGGGCCGGATCGGCGCCGACGGGGATTACGTGTTAACCACGTTCAAGGCGGGCGACGGCGCAATCGTCGGCAGCTACAAAGTCGTGGTGGTGTCACTGGCGCCTCATCCGGGCGAACCAACTCCTGAACAGTTGCTGGCAAATGGCGGCAAGCCGATTCGACGCAAGTCGCTGATTCCCGATCACTATTCTGACATGAATGCATCGGGACTTAGCGATAAGGTGGACTCTGATCATAGTGGTACTTTCGACATCGATCTGGAAATTAGTTCAGAGGGTCGCTGAACGGCTTAATCGCGTTTCTTGGAGACCGAAAGCATGAAAAGAAATCGCTCTGGATTCACACTCGTCGAATTGTTGGTCGTGATTGCAATTATCGGTGTGCTTGTCGGTCTGCTGCTGCCGGCAGTCCAATCGGCGCGGGAAGCAGCGCGCCGTTCTCAGTGCCTGAACAATCTCAAGCAGATTGGTGTGGCACTGACGAACTACGAGTCCGCCCATCAGCACTATCCATTCGGCGCGCACGATGCGGATTGCGAATTGGTCGATCGACGGATCATTCGCGGAAAGCCCATGACGTGGCGGATTCTCATCTTGCCCTATCTCGAGCAGCAAGCAATCTTCGACGACCTGAGCGTGTTGATCGATCAAAGTGAGGGCACGAGCTGCTACCCCAAGCGTCCGTTCGATCGTTCACCGCTTTGGCAGTACGAACTGCCGGCATACATTTGCCCAAGCGAAGCGGCTCCCTACGTCAAAGACGGCTTCTCCGCGTGGGGCTCTGAATGGGCGGGACCTCGCGAGGCGGCGATCTCCTCTTACTTTGGTAGTGCCGGACCGGTTGCAACGGGGCCGAACGATTACCCGATGAGTCAAGTCTGTGGCCTCTGCTCCGCGGGCCGCCAGCCGGACGCGCTGTGCCCGTGCTTTTTTGGGAATCGTCCCGGCGCGAATCGAGGCTTCTATCATGGTCACTCCGAGGGTGGTCCCGGCATGCTGGACATGTGGCCAAACGAGTACTCGACACAAGACGTGCCCGATGGCACCTCGAATGTTTTTTTTGTCGGCGAGACCCATTGGGCTGAGAGCCGCAACGGCCCGGGCTGTGCGGAGCAGATGCAGTGGATGTCCAGCTGGTCGGTCGCTTCAACCGTTTGGGGCATCAACGCCGACACAGCGGGCGGTGAGTGGTGGGGTGGCTGTAACTTCCGCAGTCGGCATCCAGGCGGTGCGCAGTTTTTGCGAGTGGACGGCTCAGTCGATTTCCTGCAGGACGCGGTCGATCTGAACTTACTGGCAAATCTGGCGACGCGGAACGATGGCCTGGTCGGCAACGAGCGTCAGCCTCCCGAGGAATAGAACTCCAGTGAACGCCTGCATGCCTGCGTCATTGCGTTGGCAAGTGACCTGCTCGCAAGCTATTGGGGGCCCGCTCAAGTTGCCAATGCGAGGGTCTCATCCGGCGTCGATCGGAGTGGCCGGTCATCCAACAGTTGCTTGATTTCTTCGATGGCCGTGCGCTGCGCGACGCTCAACTCGGGTCGGATATGCGGCAAACGTTCGAGCAGTTCCAATGCACGATGACGATCGTCCGGATTTGTAAGTAACATGGGGAGCGTGTTGAATGCTCGCGCCGGCTCGAATGAGACGATCACAAGTTGCTCTCCTCTTATCCGTCGAATTTCCTCCTCCGTCAGCAATGATAATCTCTCATCATCGGCAACGAGGTCTTCGAGGAAGCGCAAATCATCCAGCGACATTGGCCCCGGACGATGGCCAATAATTGCCGCCATGCGCGCCATCGCCTCGGGGTATCCGCCACGGTCCATCGACGCGATTGCTTGTTTGACGAAGGGCAACTCCAGAATGTCCTCCGGTCGGCCCGGCAGCCCCATCGCTTGCTGGTCCCAGATTCCAGCGGCGATCGTCCCACCGTAAACTTGGTAAAAAATCGCTTCTTGCGCCGCATCACGCAGGTCTCGGTAGAGATTGAGCGAAGCGCTGATCTGCGCCGAACACATTCGCTCCGTCCGACAGAATGGGTTTTCCGCGCTGCACGGCTTACGTCGTGACTCCACCGCCGATGCAAGCCCACGCAGCGGCCAGAGCGCTGGATTGAGATCACTCAAAGCCCATCGTTGGAATCGCATCGGGTGAAAGCTCCGCGCCATCTTTGCAACGGGCTCGTTGACCACCGATCGCACCCACGGTCTGATGAAGAGCCGGTATGCCACTTCGTTCATTTCCGAGACCTTTGCTACCAGCTCGAAGGGCAACTCATCGATCCGATCAAGTCGATTGATTTCATCTAGATCTTCCAACTGACACTCCACGAACGAAACGTCATAGCTGCTTTCGCCATCGTCTGCGGTTTCTTCATGAAGCTCCATCATGTAGAGGCCCGGATTCAGGTGTTCCATGAATTCGAGCACTTCGACGACCGCGGTGTGCTCCTTCTTCGCCACTTTTCCTGAGACGAAGATTCCCAGGTGCCCCACTGTTTCGTGGCTTAGGGCCACAATCACTTGGTTGTTCGCCTTGATTTCCTCGGTGCTTTCGTAGACGTCGGCAATCCAGTTTAGCGCTTGCTGGGGCGGGGTAATATTGTCGCCTGCCGATGAAAACACGACGATCGGGGTGCGGATCTCCTTCAAGTCGAGGTACTCACCTGACTTGGTCTTGATGTCACCGCGCGCAAGTCGGTTGCCGATGAACAGTTGATTGACGATATCGCGCATCTCGGCTTCGTTGAGCAAATAGAAACCGCCCCACCAGCGCTCGAAGTCAAGAAACCTGGGACGCTCCGTGTCTACTTTCGAGTAGAGTTGGTAGTACTTATCCCAGTAGGTGTTGGCAGGGTTCAGCCGCTCGAAATTGTCCACCAGATACGCGCCGTCGAACTTACCGTTGCCGAGGTCACTTCCCCACAACGCCCCCCACGAGCCACCGAAGATTCCGCCCAGGTACCGCATCGGATTCTTACCCGGCCCTTCGTCGAGATGACCGCTCCAGTACGACATCGGCGCGCCATTGATGACCAACGGTCCCACCAGATCTGGGCGGGCCGCAGCGAGGATCATTGTGGCCCAACCGCCTTGGCAGTTGCCAATCATCGCGACCTTCGGACTGTCGGGATGCCGACGGTGAATCGCCGTCAAGAAATTGCCCTGGGCGCGAATCACATCGCCGATGGTTTGGCCGTGGACCGGTTCGGGGCCAAAGATCACAAAATAGACCGGGTGCCCCGCGCGCAGCGCCACCCCCACTTGCGAATCCTCCTTGAACCCTCCAATCCCAGGGCCGTGGCCCGCGCGCGGGTCGACAATCAGATAAGGACGTTTTTCGGCATGTACCTCGACACCGTCGGGAGGAATAATGCGCACCAAAGAATAATTCACGGGTCGCTCAAGGTCTTGTCCTCTGACGAGCAGCTCGTAGTCGTAAATGAGCACTGGAGGGAGCCCCGCGCGCTCATGTTCGACGAATACGTTTCCGCGCTCTCGCATGGTGTCCCAAAAGAGAACCGAGCGCTGCCAGGCATCGACAGCGTACGACGGAGCTGCGTTCCAGTCCGCAGTTGTCATTGAGCGGGTAGCGTCCGCCCAGGCATCGTACAGACTGCCGCTGAACGCCTGCTGAGCAGCAAACCAACGACGTGTTCTCAAATTGGCGACCTTCACCGTCAGGCCCCACCAACTAGAGAGATTCTCCATCACGTTTTTCACGTTGAGACCCCCACGAAACTGAATGCTCAGCACGTATTTTGCAAAACCCATGCCACTTGGGGGGAGGATCAGCGCTGAGCTATGGCGTTGCTGATTTGGCAAGGGCACAGCGTAGTTTGACATGTTGGCTGCCGGCGCTATTCTACTCGTTATGCAGCACAACTTGTGCGAAAGTGCACACGCTGGGCAAGGACGACACGCACCGCGAACGACGGACTAAGGCCTGAGACGCCTGCACCAGATATCGCTCGACCGACCGCAACCGTGCTCGGTATCAGGACAGACCGTGCCGGCACTTGCACTCTCCGACAAGTCAATTCGATCGTTGTGGCTCTATGCACGGGCGGTTCGCGTTCGGGCAGTCCGCCTGCAACGTTGATGATCGTTGAAACTGGTTCCTATTCGCCTTAGAATAGCAACTCGCGATTATGGCAGATAGAATCGCCAGTCGCGCTCGTCTTACGCTGTGTGGAGAGCAAGCCCACTCCTACTGCGCTGGGTCACAGTCCCGCTGGTTCAGCGATCTTGCACTCCCTGCAACCCAGACCCGCGCGGTAGTGTCCACGATCCACAGGAATTGCCGATTTCGCGCCTGCTCTCATTCTCTTCACGAAGGTCGCCCACATCGATGACTACCGTGGAACACTGGATGCGTTCGAGCATACTGGCGATTGTCATAGCGGCTACCTGTTCCGCGGCGGACGCTGCCGATGTATCGAAGTCCGTCGATTACAATCGCGACATCGCGCCGCTGCTGGCCGACCGCTGCTTTGCCTGCCATGGACCCGATGCATCGGCGCGCGAGGCGGATCTCCGACTAGACACAGCCCAGGGCGCAGAGGCATCACTCGAGTCGGGCGTCCGAGCGATTGTGCCGCACGACCCGGGCAGCAGCGAATTAATCGCCCGAATCGAACAGTCGGATCCAAACCTGCGAATGCCGCCAGCTGAAGCTGGACAAGCGTTTGCTGATGAAGAGATCGCGCTACTGAAACGCTGGATTGCCGAGGGCGCCTCCTATCGCAACCACTGGTCGTTTGAGCCACTGCACTTTCAGATTCCGGAAGTAGAAAACAAATCCTGGCCGGCGAGCGGGATGGATCGTTTCGTCCTGGCGCGGTTAGAGGCAGCCGGTTTGACGCCCGCACCCGAAGCAGATCGGCGGACGCTAGTGCGCCGCGCGTATTTCGGCCTGTTGGGGCTGCCCCCCACACCCAAGCAGGTGCAGTCGTTCCTCAACGATACCCGCCCAGGTGCTTACGAGCGATTGGTCGACCAACTGTTGGACTTACCGCATTTTGGCGAACGTTGGGGTCGGCACTGGCTCGACGTGGCACGCTATGGTGATTCGAACGGCGGCGACGAGAATCACGCCTATCCCCATGCTTGGCGCTATCGCGACTATGTGATTCGTGCCATTAACGATGACGTCCCCTACGACCGTTTTGTCGCTGAGCAACTGGCCGGCGATTTGATCGGCGACGGCGATTTTCCGGAGCGCTCGACCGAGAAGCTGATCGGCAGCGGTTTTCTTGCCATCGGTATGAAGATCCTCGCCGAGCAGGACGAGGTCAAAAAGCGCGCCGACATGGTCGATGAGCAGCTCGACACAATCGGCAAAGCATTTCTGGGACTGACGATCGCCTGCGCGCGTTGTCACGACCACAAATTCGATCCCATCTCCAACGAAGACTACTACGCCCTGGCCGGTATTCTCCATAGCACCGAGCAGCGCGAGCAGTCGCTAGAAACGCCCCAGTTTCGCGACGCGAAATCCGAGTACGATCGCAAAGTGAGCGAAATCCACAAGCAGTTGCAAGCCGCGGGCGAGCGATGGGCTTCGATGTTGGACGGAGCAGCGCCGATTGTGCTTGAGGCCGAGGCCTTCGCGCGCGGTAATGTGATCGTCGACACCAGTAACTACGGCAAGCAGATCGGTGTTATATCCGATCCTGGCAAGCAAGAGAATTTCGCGGAATACGATGTCGAGATTCCTTTCGCCGGGCGCTTCGTGGTGGAGTTGCGATACGCCGCGTCCGATTCCCGTCCGGGCCGGATCGTGGTCGATGGCGAAGAAGTCAACGAGCAGGCAATTCAACACGTCACCGGTAGCTGGACCCCCGACAGCCAGACCTGGTTTCGCGAATGCCTGGTCGAACTTGACGAGGGCATCCACACGCTGCGGATCGAGTCAGAGCCGTATATGTCGCACATTGATAAGTTGCGAATTACTCGCGCGCAGAACACGAATGGATTTCAGGCTCTCTACAATACCGAGCAATCGCTTTACGCCTCACTTTCCGAGCTGCGACAGCAGCGTCCCGAGACGCCCAAAATGATGGCCGTAGCCGACGGCCATGTGCGGAATGTGCGCGTCCATCGACGTGGCAGCCATCTCGACCTGGGCGAAGAAGTCCCGCGCGGCATGCTGCAAACGGTCGCAATACACGCTCAGCCCAAGTTGCCTAGCGACAAGAGCGGACGCGTCCAGCTCGCGCGCTGGCTGACCGACGCGGACGAAGGTGCCGGTGCTTTGGCAGCACGAGTGATCGTCAACCGACTGTGGCAAGGGCACTTCGGTCAGGGCTTGATCGATTCGCCCAACAACATGGGCACGATGGGCGCACGGCCGACGCACCCTCAATTGCTTGACTATCTAGCCCAACGACTGATCGACGAGCAATGGTCGATGAAGCGATTGCATCGACTGATCCTGCTATCGAAAACCTATCGTATGGCTTCAGTCCACACCGATCCCCAGGCGCAGCGAATTGATCCTGAAAACCGACTGCTGTGGCGGCGCAAGCGACAACGATTGGAGGCTGAAGCGATTCGCGATGCACTGATCCACGTTACCGATCGACTCGACACGACAATTGGCGGTGCCAATCTGATGGTCACAACTTCTAACCCATCCGCAGCGGATCTCCGAGAAAATCAGCGGATTTATGAGGATTCGCTGCGCCGGACGATTTACCTGCCTGTCGTGCGCACCAACGTCTACGATTTCTTGACCTTATTTGATTTCCCCAATGCGGCCACGTCGGTCGGTCGACGAGCGAAGACGACCGTGCCGACGCAAGCGTTGTTGATGATGAACAACCCGGTCGTGATCAAGCAGGCTGGGCAGCTCGCTCGGCGGGTGATGGCAGATCCGAAGCTCGTCGACGACCCGCAGCGAATCGATAGGCTCTATGAGTTGCTGTATGCTCGACCACCCGGCCAGGCAGAAATCGACTCCGCGTTGGAATTCCTGTCGCTCTACCTTGCGACGATCCAACGCTCGACCGCGGACGAGTCCGATGACCCGGAAGCCCATGCCGCAGAGTCTGAGCGTAGCGAATCCAATCGACGCAGGGCCTGGACTGCGCTTTGCCAAACCCTCGTGATGTCGCATGAGTTTGTTTACATCAACTAGACCGAATAGCGCTGCATCGTCTGACGGCGAATCGCGTCGGGCACTGCTGCGGAACATGGCCCTTGGCTTTGGCGGATTAGCCCTCGATTCGCTGCTGGCGCAACCCGGTATGACGGCGCCTCGACCGGACGCCTTGCCGAGTCCGCTCGCACCGCAGCAAACTCCACTGCCAGCGCGGGCCAAGCGTGTGATTTTTCTCTTCATGCACGGCGGGCCTTCACATATCGACTTGTTTGACCCTAAGCCGAAGCTCGACCAGTACGATGGCAAGCCGTTGCCTTTCGACGGGTCGCGAGTCACCTTCGCCCAACGCGGCAACCTCATGCGTTCGCCATGGAAGTTTCGCCGCTATGGGGAAAGCGGCATTCCCATGAGCGAGCTATGGCAGTCGCTTCCCGAAGTGGCCGACGAAATCTGTATGCTGCACTCCGTCTGTGAGACCAACGTGGCTCACGGTGGCGCGTGTATGAAGCTGCACACCGGTTTCGAGTCGGTCGTTGCGCCCAGCATCGGTTCGTGGATCAGTTACGGCTTGGGAACAGAGAACCAGAACCTGCCGAGTTTCATCACGATATGTCCAACTTCGTTGCACGGGGGCGTGAACAACTTTGGAAATGCCTTCCTGCCTTCCATTCACAACGGTGTGCCGTTAGGAACTCCCGGTTATCCGAATACGCTGGCCAAAGATGCTCAGTTCAAGTATCTGCGCAGTCCACACGCCACACGGGGCCAACAAGAGTTGCAACTGGAGTTGCTGCGCAAGATGCATCGCCATCAAGACGGTGCAGCCGTCGAGCCCGAGTTGGAGAATCGGCTCAAGTCATTCGAACTTGCCTTTCGCATGCAGATCGCAGCGCCGGAGGCCACCGACCTGTCGCGCGAAACCCAGGCGACACGCCGTCTGTATGGTATCGACAACGAGCAGACAGAGAACTTTGGCTCGATGTGCCTGTTGGCGCGCCGCTTTGCCGAGCGAGGTGTACGTTTTATCCAGGTTAGCCATGCACACTCACTGCCGTTTAACAACGAGCAGTGGGACCAGCACTCCCATCTGAAGACCGGCCATTCAATCAACGTCGGGCAAATCGATCGACCGATCACCGGTTTGCTTCAAGACCTCAAGTCGCGCGGCCTGCTGGACGACACGCTGGTGATTTGGGGTGGAGAATTTGGCCGCACGCCCACCGTCCAAAAGGGAGACGGAGAACTCGGCCGCGATCATCATCCCGAGGGTTTCACGATGTGGATGGCTGGCGGCGGCGTCAAGCGCGGCTTTCGCTACGGCAAGACAGACGAATTTGGTTACTATGCGGTCGAAGATCGTTGCACTATTCACGACCTGCACGCAACCATCCTCTATCTGCTGGGGCTCGATCACACGCGTCTGACCTATCGTCACGCTGGCCGCGACTTTCGACTCACCGACGTGCAGGGGCAGGTCGCTGAGAAGATTCTCTTGTAAGCGAAGTAACCGCAAGTCTTCGAGTCCATCGCATCCCACTTTGAAGATTCGGATGAATTGGTCTCTGCCTAAGAAAACACTAACAAAACTTCGAAGTTGGTCGCTGGGTGTTGTTCTTCGCTTGTTGCAAGCGACCGTCTTCCAAATCTGTGGCGACTGCTACGCATCCAGGTAATTCCTATTCTTATTCCGAAGTGACAAGCATCAATAATCACCGCCGATGGCGTAGGTTGCCGGTTCAATAGCGTTTTTCTGTGCCACGAGTAACTCTTGCGTTCTGCCGCGATTCCAACGAGAATATCGCTGTGCTGGGTACCTTCTCTACTTCTCGAGCGCGTTACCACATGATGAGTCGAATCGCTAAGCGTTTTCTGATACTCCTCGCGGTACTGGGAATTGGCGCGGCGCACGTCGTTGCCGCAGATGAGCAGGCCAAGTCGGTAAGTTATCATCGAGACATTCGCCCAATTTTTCAGGCGCATTGCCAAGGTTGTCATCAACCGGCAAAGGCCAGTGGCGGATATGTGATGACTTCGCTCAAGACGCTGCTGTTGGTCGGTGATAGTGAGCAAGTCGCCATCGTTCCGGGCAAGGCCGGCGAGAGCTATCTCTTGGAGCAAATCACCCCAGTCGATGGCGAGGCGACAATGCCGCCAAACGCACCTCCGCTTAGCGAACACCAAGTCGATCTGATCCGTCGTTGGATCGCTGCGGGTGCCACCGATGACACGCCAACCGATGCGCGCCCCATCGTGGACGCAGACCACCCACCAGAATACGTCCGCCCGCCGGTGGTCGCCTCGCTGGACCACTCTCCCGATGGAGAGTTGCTGGCCATCGCTGGATTTCATGAAACCTTGCTGCATCGTGCTGATGGCTCGGGCCTGGTCGCGCGGTTGATCGGCATGTCGGAACGCATTGACTCCGTGCGGTTTTCGCCGGACGGTTCCAAGCTGGCTGTGACGGGCGGTTCTCCGGGGCAGATGGGGGAGGTGCAGATATGGGACGTCGGTTCGCATTCGCTAGAGCTGTCGCTGCCAATGACCTACGACAGCGTGTACGGTGCATCATGGTCTCCTGACGGCAAGATGCTTGCCTTTGGTTGCACCGACAACACGGTCCGCGCCATTGATGCCGACACCGGCGAGCAAGTTCTCTACCAGGGCGCGCACAGCGATTGGGTTTTTGATACCGTCTTTTCTGTCGACGGCAGCCATCTGGTGTCGGTGAGCCGAGACATGAGCGCGAAGCTGATCGATGTGCCCAATGAACGATTTATCGACAACGTGACTTCGATCACGCCGGGCGCCTTGCGCGGCGGAATCAATGCAATCGCCCGACATCCTCAGCGTGATCAGCTGTTGTTTGGCGGAGCAGACGGGGTGCCGAAGATTTATCGCATGCACCGCACGACCAAGCGCGTGATCGGCGACGACGCGAATCAGCTGCTGCTACTGGGTCCGCTGCCAGGTCGAGTGTTTGGTGTGGACTTCAGCAATGACGGCAAGCTGGTTGCTGCCGGGAGTAGTTCGGATGGTTCGGGCGCGATCAGGCTGTTTTCGATCGAGGACAAAACCATAAAGCAGCCAATCAGAGAAGGTGGAGAACCTGTCGAGCACGAGGTCCCCGATAGTTTCCAACTAGTGGCCCAGTTGGACGTCGATGGTGGCGTCTACGCGGTCTCAATCAGTCCTGACAACCGGAGCGTGGCAGCTGCCGGCGCAGACGGTCAGGTGCGCTTGATTGACGCGACCACGGGCGAGATCGTCAAGCAATTCCTACCGGTGGAATTGGCAAGCGAAACGCCCGACGCCGATCAGGTCGCAGAGGCCGACGAGCAGCCGGCAGAATTCCCCGACTATTTGCAAGACATTTCACCCATCTTGGCCCGCGTGGGCTGCAATTCGGGAACTTGCCATGGCGCACAAGACGGTAAGAACGGCTTCAAGCTGTCGCTACGCGGGTATGATCCGTTGTTCGATCTGCGCGCCTTGACCGACGACGCAACTTCGCGACGCATCAACTTGGCTTCGCCTGCACAGAGCCTGATGCTCCTGAAGCCAACCGGACAGGTTCCCCACGAAGGTGGGCAACTGCTCACGGAGGACAGTGAGTATTATCAGACCTTGCTGCGATGGATCGAGGGTGGAGTCCAATACGATCCGGAGTCGGCTCGCGTGACCGCGATCTCTGTTCAACCGGCCAACCCAATTGTTGAAACGATCGGTTCGCAGCAACAAATGCGAGTCGTCGCCACCTACGCCGACGGTACAGAGCGCGATGTCACACGTGAAGCGTTCATTGAGAGCGGTGAAACCGAAGTGGCGCAATCGGTGCCGGGGAAGGCGGGCTTAATCCAGGTCTTGCGTCGGGGCGAAGCGCCGATCTTGGTGCGGTACGAGGGTGCTTACGCCGCAACGACGATCACCGTGATGGGGGATCGCACAGGATTCGTTTGGTCCGACAAGCCTGTGAATAACGAGATTGATGAGTTCGTTCACGCAAAGCTCAAGCATACCAAGACTTCACTAGCGGACCTCTGTGACGACTACAGCTTCGTTCGTCGCGTCTATCTTGATTTGACCGGCTTGCCGCCCACGCCTGAGCAAGTTCACGCTTTCATCGAGGACACACGCGAATCGAAAACCAAACGCGACGAACTGATCGACCAACTCGTTGGCAATGATGAATACGTTGAGCACTGGACCAACAAATGGGCTGACCTGCTGCAAGTGAACAGTAAATTCCTGGGTCGCGAAGGGGCCGAAGCCTTTCGCAATTGGATCCGAGAAGAAGTGAAAGCCAACACGCCCTACGACGAATTTGCGCGCAAGATCTTAACGGCCGTTGGATCGAACAAGGACAACCCAGCGGCGTCCTATTACAAGATTCTTCGCGATCCGGCTGCGACGATGGAGAACACGACGCACTTGTTCCTTGCCACACGGTTCAATTGCAATAAGTGCCACGATCATCCCTTCGAGCGTTGGACGCAGGACCAATACTATCAGCTGTCTGCCTACTTCTCCCGTCTCGGCTTCAAACCCGATCCGGCCAGTGGAGACAAGAAGATTGGTGGGACGGCCGTCGAGGGAGCCAAGCCACTGTTCGAAGTCGTCTTCACAAAACCAGACGGCGAAATGACGCATCAGCGCACTGGGAAAGTCGCTGCACCAGAGTTTCCATTCGAATGCGACCACGACTGCGATCATGACGCACCGCGGCACGAACAGTTGGCTGCATGGCTGACGGCGGCAGACAATCCATACTTCGCGACCAGCTACGCCAATCGAATCTGGGCCTATCTGATGGGCCGTGGACTCATCGAGCCGATTGACGATATTCGGGCAGGCAATCCGCCGACGAATCCCGAGTTACTGGACTGGCTGACTAGTCAACTGGTCGAAAGCGGTTTCGATACGCAGCAGCTCATGCGTACGATATGCCGATCGCGTACCTACCAATTGGCATTGTCGACCGACCGCTTCAACGAGGACGACACGCTAAACTATTCCCACGCTCGTGCTCGCCGCTTGCCAGCGGAAGTCCTCTACGATTCGCTCTACCTGACGACAGGAGCAGCGTCGAGGTTCCCGGGTGTCAAGCAGGGGACGCGTGCTGCAGCGCTACCCGATGTTGGCATCAAACTGCCCGACGGTTTTCTTGCGAACTTGGGGAGGCCGGCACGCGAAAGCGCGTGCGAATGCGAGCGCACAAGCAGTTTGCAAATGGGCCCCGTGATGGCACTGATCAACGGTGCTACCGTCGGTGACGCGATTAGTGATCCGAAGGGTGCAATCGCCAAACTCGTAGCTGACGAGCCCGACGATGCGCGGCTACTCGAGAAGTTATTTCTACGAATCCTTGGTCGACCAGCGCGCACGGACGAGATCGCCGAGGTCGTCGATGTGATTGAGGACATCGATCCAATTCACGCACAAACGGTCGCCCGCTATGAGCAGTACAAAAAGGATATCGCTCCGATCATGCAGCAGCGGCAAGAAGATCGCCGGGCGTTGCTCTCGGCCGCCCAAACCGCGTTGCACGAACGCCAGGAAACGATTGCTCCAGAGCGGGCGAAACTCGAGCAAGCGCGCATCGATCGAATCGCGGCGGCAAAAAAAGAGCTGAGTGAAGTTCGATCCTCGCTGCTGGTGAAGATGTTGGAGTGGGAAACGCAATATCATCATCCCACCAGTTGGGAAGTCATCGATCCTCAGCAGCTCCATTCCAAAACTGGAGAAGATATCCGTGTGCGCGCCGACAAGAGTGTGTTGGTTGCGGCAGCGAATCGCGGCAACACGACCAATTCGGTCGTGGCACCGATTGATCTGACGGGTATCACCGGCGTGCGTCTGGAGACGCTGCTCGACGAGAGCTTGCCCAACAAGGGCCCCGGACGAGCCGCAGACGGTAACTTTGTGGTGAGCGAATTAAACCTCCGCATTGCCTCGCTTGCGAGTACTCCCACGCCGCTTCACTATGCCTGGGACTTCGCCGCTGACGCTGGCGGGTGGCAGCCTGAAGAGGGAACAACACTTTCGCAGGAAGCGGGGCAGCTGATCCTCCGCCACGAAGATCGTCAGCAACGCGTACGCATGCCGCTTACGGCTGCGGCTGGACCGTTGGCTGTCGATGTGACGGTGAAGGTAACAGATTCCACTCGCCTAGGCGTGTTGTGGACGACGGACGACAAGTCGGAATTCCAAGATGACCAAGCTGTGCGGCAATGGGTGTCGCCAGGAAATGGTGCTTATCGCACCTATCGCATTCACTTCCAGCCGAAGTCAACGGTTACGGGCCTGCGACTTGAGTTCTTCAAGGGCGGGCCTGAAGTCATCATCGACTCGATCCGTCTGGTCGGTGCGGAATCTCCGAAGTTCGGTCAGCAGAAACTCATGAACGCCCAAGCCGACTTTAGCCAAGCCAACTTTAGCGTGACAAAGGCCATCGACGGCAAAGACGGGGGCGGAGACGGTGGCTGGGCCGTAGCTCCACATGCTGGTAAGAGGCACGCAGCGACCTTTGAAACCAGCGAAGACTACGCAGGCAAGGGAAACGGCTTGCTAGAAGTCGAGTTGGTCCACAATTACCCAGGACCGCACATGCTGGGCAGATTTCGCCTCGCTGTAACTCGGTCGCCTAAGCCGCTGATGCCCCAATTGCCTGATGAGATCGCCGAGATTCTGGCGACGGTTTCTCAGGATCGATCCTCCGAGCAGCAGCAGAAGTTGATCGACCACTACCTGGCTAAGCAACAAACCTATCGAGACCATCAAGCGACACTTAAGAAAGCTAAGGCGCAGGTACCGCCTGATGAGAAGGTCGTTAGTCTCGAAGCGAGAATAGAAGCACTCAAAAAACCAGTCCCAGAAGATCCCCAACTCGTACGCCTACGCCGTGCCGCGCAGCTGAGTTCGGAACAACTAGCAAACAAGCGCCTTACCGTCGCGCAAGATGTCGCGTGGGCGCTGCTGAACAGTCCAGAGTTTTTGTATAACCACTAGGACGAGGTGTAGCATGTTTCGTATTACTGGTGCCCCGGCAAAAGATCTATGTGATCCGCATCTTCGTCCCACGCGACGCGATGTCATGCGCATCGGCGGGGCCGGCCTGTTCGGCATGTCGCTCGGCCCAATGCTGCAGTGGCAAGCAGAAGCGGCCGCTGCTGGACACTCCGGTGGCCCTGGGTGGGGTAAGGCCAAGAGCATTATTCTCGTCTACTTGCAGGGCGGCCCTAGCCATCTCGACCTCTGGGACCCCAAGGAAAATGTTCCGGACAATGTGCGCAGCGCGTTCAAGAACATTTCCACCCAAATCCCTGGCGTGCAATTCACCGAGATCCTCCCACGCCTGGCAAAGCTCAATGACCGTTTCACGTTGATCCGCGCAATGAGCTACTCGCCCAACGGTTTGTTCAATCACACGGCGGCCATTTACCAGATGATGACCGGCTACACGACCGACAAGGTCAGTGCGTCGGGGCAACTTGAACCTCCCAGTCCGAAGGACTTTCCCAACTTTGGTTCCAACATTCTCAAGCTCCTACCCTATGACGAGCCGATGTTGCCATTCGTGATGCTGCCGCGTCCACTGCAAGAGAGCAACGTCGTGGGCAAAGGCGGCACCGCCGGCTTTCTCGGGAAGGCTTATGATCCTTACACGCTGTACCCGGAGGGCGACGACATGGACCTCAACAAGATGCAGCGCATCAAAATTGACGACCTAAAGATGCGCCCTGACATGTTCTCCGTCCGCCTACAGCGGCGTGCCCGCCTCCGTGAATTGATCGCCAGTCGTACGCCACAATTGGAAAAGGCACTCGAAGGAGAAAACCTCAATCAGTATTACAGCAAGGCGCTCAACTTGATCGTCTCGGGAAAAGCGCGCGAAGCGTTCGATCTCAGCAGAGAGTCCCCGGAACTGCGCGACACCTACGGTCGCAACACCTTTGGAGAGAGTTGCCTGCTGGCGCGACGGCTGGTCGAGGCCGGCACTCGTGTTGTAGAGGTGATTTGGCCGAAGGTAGCCAATTCCGATAATCACTCCTGGGATCAGCATGCTGGACTCACTAAACGCATGAAAAACCAATCGGGTCCGATGCTCGACACCGGGCTTTCGGCTTTGCTGGAAGACATGGACTCGCGCGGCCTGTTGGACGAGACGCTCGTTGTTGCCGTCGGCGAATTTGGACGCAGTCCGCAAAAGGGGCTCAGCACCAGCGGCAACAACAACACCGCGGATGGGCGCGACCACTGGCCGTATTGCTATACGGCACTCATCGCCGGTGCCGGAGTCAAACGCGGTTATGTCCATGGCGCCAGCGACGCGACCGGGTCGGCGCCGCTCGACGACGCGGTCCATCCGGGCGAACTACTGGCGTCGATCTACCACAGCTTTGGCATCGATCCAGAGACCATGGTGATGAACCATCTCAACCAACCACGCGAGCTGGTCAAGGCAAAAGCGGTTACCTCGTTGTTTGCTTAGACGAGTTTTTCTGTGAAGAGCGTGTCAAAACGCGGTCGTATCATGCAGATGAGGGCTCGGTTCGTGCCAGCCGCAATGGCTTCGTTCACTCTGTGCCAGTCGCCGATCTAACTGCGCGTGCGATTCGGTTGGATGTTCACCATCGGGACTCGACACCCAATCATGTCAGAATGTCGTTGACGACGTGACCGTGGATATCGGTGAGGCGGAAGTCACGACCTTGGTAGCGGTAGGTCAGCTTGCGGTGGTCGATACCTAACTGGTGCAAGATGGTCGCGTTGAGATCGTGGATATGCATCGTGCCAGGGGTCCAGCTGTCTTTGTTCGGGATCGGCTTCATCGGCGTTCCATCGGGGTGCGCGATGTTATAGCCGAAATCGTCCGTTTGCCCATAGGTGATGCCAGGCCGCACGCCGCCGCCAGCCATCCACACCGTAAAGCAACGCGGGTGATGGTCCCGACCGTAATTTTCCTTGGTTAGCTTACCCTGGCAGTAAGCGGTGCGACCGAATTCACCGCCCCACACCACGAGCGTGTCGTCGAGCATCCCGCGCTGCTTGAGGTCGGTGATCAAAGCCGCGCAACCCTGATCAACGTCCTTGCACTGTGACTCGTGCTCGCCGGCGAGATTGCCATGCGCGTCCCAGCCTCGGTGGAAGATCTGGATGTTGCGGACGCCGCGCTCAGCCAGACGTCTGGCATTCAGACAGCAGGCTGCAAACGTGCCGGGCGTACGTGCGTCTTCGCCGTAGAGTTGGAAGGTTTCCTCGGTCTCTCGTGAAAGGTCCATGAGCTCAGGCACAGAACTCTGCATCCGGTAAGCCATTTCGTGTTGCTTGATGCGGGCGAGTATCTCTGGATCGCCGAACTGGTCGTGATGCGCCTGGTTCATAACGGCGAGCGTGTCGAGCTGAGCGCGGCGGTCGTCGCGAGTGACGCCACGAGGGTTGTTGAGATAGAGCACCGCGTCGCCGTCGCTTCGCAACAGCACTCCTTGATGATCAGACGGAAGGAAGCCTGTGCCCCACAGGCGGGCAAAGAGTGACTGCTCAGCATGCGCCGACTTCGCGTGCATCACGACGTAGCCGGGCAAGTTGTCGTTCATCCGCCCCAGCCCATAGCTCAGCCACGATCCCAATGAGGGGCGGCCCGGAACCTGCGAGCCCGTTTGGATATAGGTGACCGCGGGATCGTGATTAATCGCTTCGGTGAATACGCTATGAATGACGCAGAGCTCTTTCGCAACAGTGGCCGTGTAAGGCAATAGCTCGGAGACCCATATCCCATCGGCATTGTTCTCCTGCTTAGTGAATTTGTACTTGGATGGGCAGACCGGCAGCGTCTTCTGATTGCTGGTCATCCCGGTAATGCGCTGACCGTCGCGAACGTGCTCCGGCAGATCCTTACCGAAGAAGTCGCGCATCTTCGGCTTGTAATCCCACAGATCGTGGTGGCTCGGGCCACCTGACATGAACAGATAA
Organism: Bythopirellula sp.; assembly: GCA_028285205.1. GTDB lineage: Bacteria > Planctomycetota > Planctomycetia > Pirellulales > Lacipirellulaceae > Bythopirellula. The sequence goes on from JANQQA010000010.1 coordinate 34,830, forward strand.
ATGACCCGCTTTGCCTTAGCGTCATGGTGTAGGCCAGCGATTGGATCTGCGGCAGCCTGCAGATCTGGTGCGAGCATCCCAGCCAAAGCGGCAGTGCCAACGCCTAGTGCCGCGCGTCCGAACAACTGCCGGCGAGTGCAAAGCAGTTCCGCCTCGCGAATGGGGTCGTGATCGGTCATCTTCTTTCCCATGCGGTTGTGTTGTGAGATTCGATCAGTAGAGCCGGATTGCCGCGTCCGAGGCGAGCACTGTCGAACAGAGCTGTGTCCAAGCAGCGTGCTCCGCAGCGTCGAGATTGGTATCGCGCGACGCCTCACCGATCGACAACAGCGATTCGGCGTCTTCGGTCGCTTCGTTGTAGCGGCGTTTCATCTGTTCGTTGAGCACTCGGCAGGCTTCCCGCTCGACCGCACTCGGCTTCCGACTGGCAAGCAGGCGGAATAGCAGGTCATACCTTGCGTCGTCGGTCGTCTCCTCCTTGAGGAGCCGCTCGGCCAACACTCGCGACAGCTCCGTACGCTGTATCTCGTTCAACAGCCCAAGCGATTGAAGCGACGTATTAGTCTTCGACCGTCGTACGCAGCTCGATTCGCGACTGGGGGCGTCGAACAGGGTCATCATCGGATGCGGACTAGTCCGCTTCCAGTAGACATACAACGAGCGGCGGTAGGGCTTTCTCCCGGTGTCCGGCTCGTACTGCTTGGTGTTCGAGGCGGGGTGGGCAAGCTGCAACCACATGTTCGGCGGTTGGTAAGGCTTCACGCCCTCGCCGCCCATCTCCTGCTCGAGCATGCCACTTGCCCACAGCGCGACGTCGCGGATTTCTTCAGCGTCTAGACGGTGGCCAGGACCGCGGGCGAAGAGTCTGTTCTCGGGATCGTCCACTTCACTTCTGTGTGCCGAGGACTGCTTGAATGCTTCGCTCGTCACCATCAGCCTTAGCATGTGCTGCAGATCCCATCCGCTGTCCTGCAACTCAACCGCAAGCCAATCCAACAGTTCGGGATGCGTGGGCTGTTGGCCCTGGCGGCCGAAGTCCTCTGGCGTTCTTACCAGGCCGTAGCCGAATACTCGCTGCCAGACACGATTGATCAGCACTCGCGAGGTGAGTGGGTGCTGCCGCGACGTCAGCCATTTTGCCAAACCCAGGCGATTTTGTGGTAGCTCCTCGGGCAGTTCGCCGAGCACTCCAAACACGCTCGGCTGTAGCGTTTCGCCCACGGGGAGATTGTATTCCCCGCGTTCCAGCAGCTTTGTCTCACGTGGTTTGGGCAGTTCTTTGGCGATCAGCGTCGTTGTGAACGTCTGCTGTGCCTCCGTCATGCGCTTGAGCAAATCCTGCGCGTTGGTCTTGAAATCGCGGTGTCGCTCATCGGTGGATTCGGCGATCGATTTAACAATTGCCACTAGGTCGGCGGACTCATCACTAGCGGCAGGTGTCTGGTCGACGTGGGCCTGTAGCAGTTTGGCTTCTGTTTCCAGCTCCATCCAACGTTCCCAAGCAGCCTGATTCTCCGGAACACTCAAGACTGGTCGGTAATCGTATTTGTTTTCGTCGAGTGGGTTTTCAGCTGTGGAATTGAAGAACGCCAGCAGTTCGTAGTATTCCGTGTGCGTGATCGGATCGTATTTATGAGTATGGCAACGGGCACAGATTAGGGTCATCCCCATCATTACTGTGCCCAGGGTTTCGACCCGGTCAAAGTTGTTCTTTGCCTGAAACTCAGCAGGAATCACCCCGCCCTCAGACGTCGTCGGGTTCAGACGGATAAAGCCAGTTGCTACCTGCTGCGACAGCGTGGGTTCTTCAAGCAGGTCGCCCGCTAATTGCCACTGAATAAAGTCGTCGAGCGGCAGGTTGTCGTTCAACGCACGTACAACCCAGTCGCGGTACGGGTAAATGCCGCGACGGTTGTCGAGGTGCAGCCCGTGCGTGTCGCCATAGCGCACCGCGTCGAGCCAATACCGCGCCTGGTGCTCACCGTAGCGAGGATTCT
>JANQQA010000011.1 GCA_028285205.1 Bythopirellula sp.
GAGCGTCACTCGCCGCGGAGTATCGCGTTTGGTGCCGTATCTCAAGCAGGGTGCGGGCGTTGTAACCACCCGCGCTCACGTCCACTATGTCGTGACCGAGTTCGGCGTCGCGAACCTCTACGGAAAGAACCTCCGTCAGCGCGCCCGCGCACTGATCGAGATCGCCCATCCAGACCATCGCGAAGAACTGGAACGCGAGGCACTCAACCGTTTCACAACTCTCGAGTGGCGGTAGGCCGTTTTTCAGTGCTATTCCAGAAGAGGTCGTCGTCGCACGGGAACGGAAGTGCCAACGAGTGGGCCCTGAGCGCGTGGCGTCCACCACTCCACGCAGGCTTACGTCAACACGAGGTCAGTTTGATCATCCGATCAGCCGACGTACACGAAAGATCATCGCGGAATCGGTCAACTTAGAATCCAGTGGAGCGAATGGGACTCGAACCCACGACCTCTGCATTGCGAACGCAGCGCTCTCCCAGCTGAGCTACCGCCCCAAGGGGTAGCAATGAATTTTAGAGGTGCGGCAAGCGGGTGTCCAGGTTAGCAAACGCTGAGTTTGGGAATGACGAAATACGCAAGGACGAACGAGTCAGTTGGTTTCGTCATTCGTGTTTCGTCACATCGCCTTACCGCGGAGCCTGCTTGGTGTCCGACAGGAAGGGGCGCAATTCGTCGACGAAGTCGCCGGCGTCGGCGAACTGCCGGTAGACGCTGGCAAAGCGAACAAACGCGACTTCATCGAGGTCACGAAGGTGGTCCATGACCAGCTCCCCTAAGCGGCGGCTGTCAATCTCAGATTCGAAGGACGAGTAGACGTCGTTCTCAATTGCAGCCACAGTGCGCTCGATATCGCGATCACCGATTGGGCGCTTCCAACAGGCACGTTCCAGGCCCGATTTGATCTTGTCGCGCGAGAATGGGACGCGCGAGCCGTCCTTCTTAACGACCTTGATCGCCGATTCTTCGATGCGCTCGTAGGTCGTGTAGCGCCGCTTGCATTTCAAACACTCGCGACGTCGTCGAATGGCGAAGCCATCCTGACTGGCGCGGGAATCGATGACGCGGTCGTTATCCATACGACAAAAGGGACATTTCATGGAAATACTATACACCAGGATGACAATCCGTAAAGCATCTCCGAATCAAGCTCTTGCAGAGACGCAGTTTTGCGGAAATATTTGTTCATGCCTGACGAATACGCTTCTGAACCTGGGCAACCTTCCGTCGTCAACATCGGATGTTCGGAGTTGTAGAGAAGCGAGATGCGATAGCTTGACGAATAGCGAAAGAGAACTCCGACCATGATTTGCTCACAGTGTGGTGTCGAAGTATCTGAGGAGGCTGTGTTCTGCTATCAGTGCGGCTACCGTTTGGCGGGCGACGGGGGTAGCGAGGATGCGCGCACGAGACTGCAGAATGCGATCTCCGACCGCGGCGAGGACCCGCCCGAAGATGAACAGTGGCAGGGACAGTTCTCCAAGCGGGCCATGATCGGTGCTTGGATCGGTGCTGGATTGTTTTCCGTCGTATTGCTGGTGACCGCCGGAATCAGCGGATTCTCGGGCAGGGGCTGGGCAATCAGCGTGGCCATCATCGCATGCGTATGGATTGGCCTGTTGGTTCGGCTATTCTATCGCCAGCTCGCCGAGCACTATTATCTGACTAATCGACGGTTTATCCACGAGCGCGGCCTCTTGTGGCGCGTGATTGATCGCATCGAAGCGATTGACATCGACGACGTATCGTATCAACAAGGCCCCATCGAGCGCATCATGGGCGTGGGCACCATCCAAATACGCTCAAGTGACACCTCGCACCCGGAAATGGAGTTGTTGGGCATCGAAAACGTCAAAGAGGTCGCCGAGATGATCGACGAAGTACGCCGTCAAGAACGTCACAAACGGGGGCTGCACATCGAGGCCGTGTAGCGACTATTTCGCCTCGGTCCATTCGCGGCGTTGCCGTGAACTGGGAATGTTCATCGCCTTGCGGTACTTAGTGACCGTGCGACGGGCGACCGTGATGCCATGTTTGGCCAGTTCCGAGACGAGGGCATCGTCGCTGAGCGGCTTGTTTTTGTCTTCGTTGTCGACGATTTCTTGCAGCTTGAGTCGCACTTTGTCCCAGGCGACCTCTTCGCCATCAGCGCCCGTCGTGCCGCCCACGAAGAACCGCTTCAGCGGAAAGATGCCGCGCGGCGTCTGCATCCACTTATCATCGACGGCCCGGCTGACCGTCGTGACGTGCACCTTCACCTTGTCGGCGATTTGCTGCATCTTGAGTGGTTCGATGTACTCGGGTCCGTGATCCAAAAACTTCGTCTGATGATCAACGATTGCCTGCGCAACCTTGGTGAGCGTGCTTCGCCGTTGTTCGATCGCTTCAATAATCCACTGGGCAGAGTTGATTTTTCGTTTGATATAGTCACGCGTCTCGGCGTTGGTCGCGGGATCTTGCAGCAGCTTGCGGTGATAGTTGCTGATGTAGAGCGAAGGTAGCTGACCATCTTCCAGACGCACTTCATAGCCGCCGCCTTCTCGCCGGTCGATAAACACGTCGGGCGTGACGCTAGGGGCGAAATTGTCGTTGAACTCCGACCCTGGCTTGGGCTTGAGCGTACGCAGGTCTTCCCAGGCTTCCTTGATTGTCTCAAGCGAGAAGCCGGTCTTTTTCGAGATCAGCGGCAGCCGATTGTTCTCGAGGTCTTCCAAGTGGTTTTCGATCAGCACTTGCAATTCTTCGTAGAACAACAGTCCAGGCGTGAGTTGCAGCGACAGGCACTCTTTCAGATTGCGTGCACCGACACCGGGTGGGTCGAGTCGCTGGACGATTGCGAGCGCTTCTTCGGCCAGCTTTAGTTGCTCGGCGTGCCACGCGTCGGCGTTGCCGTTGAGGTCTGGCGGTGGCTGCGGAATCAGATCCTGCAGCGGCGTCTCAAGGTAACCGTTGCTGTCAAGGTTGTAGATGATGCGTTCGCATAGACGGCGGAGGTCGTCGCTGAGGTCGTACCAACTGAGCTGATGCTGCAAGTAGTCCAGCAGCGATTCGGGACGCGAGACCATGTTGGCCATCGCATCGTGGCGACGATCAGCTTCGGCTTCCATCTGCCCACGTGAAGGTCGGCTCCGCTCTTCGTAGTCGTCCGGAAGATTATCGGCCATGTTCAACAGCCGCTCAAAATCTTCCTCGTTGTTGGTGTCGTCCTGTACGACCAACTCGCGTTCCGACTCACTGGGCGCGTCGGGACTGTCGATTTCTTCCTTGAACGACTCGGCGTCCTCGCTCGGCTCGATTTGATCGAGGACTGGATTGTCCTCCATCTCTTGCTCGATGCGTTCTTGCAGCGCCATGATCGGCAACTGCAGAATCTCCATCGATTGGATCATCCGCGGTGCTAGCACCTGCTTCTGAGCCATCTGCATTTGTTGGCCGAGTGAAAGTCTCATGGATCGCTAAATCAATATCGTGATTGTGTAAGAATCGAAATTGGCCGCCTGGCCGAATTCCTCTGTAGCATAATGTGCTACGTGCTCGAAGGTCAAACTTCAGCCTGCACGAAGCTAGCGAAACGTGTGATCACCACACCATCCCATATACCGCTTCGCTTGTGGCATTTCAGAGTCCCCTCGAAGTCCACGGTGCCTACCTAGAATTGTACCTTGTTGCGGGGCTGTTGCAGGTATTGGAGTGCGTGAAAACATGGAAATGTTTTCGAAAAAAGATTTGCCCGACAAGCAGCGCTGAGCTACTCGGTGTGGTACAGTGAAGACCTGGAGGGGGGTGCTTTCGTGCGGCTGCACTTGCAAGATCGCGTCCACCACATTTGGCTGATTTCGCGAATCACTCTGTAGGCGTGTTCCCGCCCAAATTGCCTAGCAAATCTTCCATGCCAGGCAGGTTCAATCCGCCGGTGAGCGACTGCATCTGCTCTGCATGCAACGCTTTGGCCTTCTGCTGTGCGGCGTTGATCGCAGCGGGCAACAGATCTTCCAGCAGTTCGCGATCTTGTTTCTCGATCAGTGTGGGATCGATACGAACCGCGAGCGCCTCGCCCAGCCCGTTGGCCTCGACTTCGACCATGCCGGCACCGGCGCTACCGACGACGCGTTTCGTCTTGAGCTGCTCGGTCAGCTCTTGCATCTTGCCGCCCATCTCTTGCGCTTGCTTCATGATGTTGGCAATGTTTCCAAGATTGCCGATTCCCTTGAACATACTGGCTCTCCAAATGGTGAGTGACGAATCCTACATCACGAAGGCAGCCTATCACCGACCTTCGATTCTCAATAATGTTTCGCCAACCGTCTTTGAGTATTTCATCATTTCTGCGAATCCTTAGGCGGAACGTACCGCAACCGGCTGGGATCTCCATCGAAAAGCTCCATCGCTCGCTGCACGAATGGCTGTGCCGCAACGTCCGCCTGCTGCTGGCGTCGCGAAGGCGCTTGCTTCACTGGCTTTTCTGCCGCGTCGATGCGCTTGTGCGTGCCCAGCACAAAGCCGACCTGCCTGCCGCAGACTTCCTTAAGTGCGTTCTCAATTCGCGTGCGATTCGTTGGCTTCTCGCAGAAGTCGCGATGGAAGCTCTCGGCAAAGCTGACCCGGAGCCGCCCACTAGAGTCTACGGAGATCTCGTCTGCCTCGGCCGCATGATCCATGACCATTCCGCTGAGCAGCTCCAGGACTCGCTTCCAGATTTCCTCAGCGTTCTCGGAACTCAGCGGAGTAGCCTCCGCTACCGCGACTTCCGGTTCCGCGGGTGTGGTCTCAAGGCGATTTTTGTCCTCGGCCTCCGCCGTGGCTACCGCTGCAGCAGGGGTAACGTCCCGTGTGGGATTTGTTGAAGCCGGTCTCGATTCAGCTGCTACGTTTTTTTTTACAGCGCTGCTTGCTCGCGGCGGAGCAACGCCGTCTTTGAGCTGTGGGATCAGGGCCGCGAGTGCATCGAGGTTCTCGAGGTGGCAAATCCGCACGATTGCCATCTCCGCCAGCGTACGGGTGTGCGTGCTAATACGCATGCGGGCTGCAGTCTGATCGAGAATCTGAACGATCGCGAGCAATGTCTGTACGCCGAGTCGCTCGGCGACTTCGCTGACTTCCTGTTGTTGGCTTGGCAACGAATACAGTAGGCTGGAAGCATCACAACCGACGGCCTGGGTCATCACGTCGCGAAAGTAACCAAGCAACTGATCGACAAGCTGGCTGACTTCCGCGCCTTCGGCCACTCCCGCGTCGAGCTCCGCTAGTGCCGTAGCCGCGTTCCGCTCAACCAACGGTTGCACTAGCTGGCTGAGTCTTGCCGCAGGTGCAATCCCGAGCATCGTGGTGACGTCTGCGGCAGTGATGCTTTGCGTGCCGGTCGACAGCAGTTGTTCCAACAACGACTGGCTATCGCGCATCGAGCCCGCCGCACGCATCGCTAGAATCTGCAACGCGTCGGAGTCGACGGTAACGCCTTCGGCGGTGGCGATTTGCTGCAGGCGCTCCTGGATCGCGGCCGCTTCGATACCAGCAAAATCGTACCGCTGGCAGCGCGAGAGGATCGTCACCGGGATCTTATTGGGCTCGGTAGTGGCAAAGATGAACTTCACATGCTCGGGCGGCTCTTCCAACGTCTTGAGCAACGCGTTGAATGCCTCTTTGGTCAGCATGTGAACTTCGTCGATGATGTAGATCTTGTAGCGTGCGCGGCTGGGTCGCACCGCGACGTTCTGGCGTAGCTGCCGTATCTCGTCGATACCGCGATTGCTGGCACCGTCGATTTCCAGCACGTCGACATCGTCGCCCGTGCTCACCGATTGGCACAGCTCGCATTGATTGCAAGGCGTGGCTGACGTGCCCTCGGCGCAGTTGAGCGCCTTCGCCAGAATTCGCGCGGCGGAAGTCTTGCCGACGCCGCGGGCACCGGTGAACAGATAGGCGTGGCCGACGCGGTCGCTCTCGATCGCCCGCGAGAGTGCCTGCGAGACGTGCTGCTGGCCGATCAGATCCTCAAACGTCTGCGGACGGTAGCGCCGCGCGACGACGACGTAATCGGTGGCAGCTGCAGGATCGGTCATTGACGAAATATCGACAGTCGGCGGAGAGTTAACGCAACGAACTACCGTCGGCGAGAGACCCCAACATAGAGACACAAACTTATGGCTGCTGTATTTCTACCCTGACCAGGTTCGTAAGGCCTCCATAAGGGGCCTCTCGCCGACAGCCGTTGCGAAATGAGGATCGAGCGAAGTGCTGCCAGATGCCCCTTTGTACGCTCTGAGCGTCAAATCGTCAAAGGGCGGCTACTTTGGCCGCTGAACTCCTCGGACTGCCTTGCTAGAATCTAGGATTCTCTCGCGGGCAATTCCTTAACCATTTAATTTTATGGCCAGACTCTCTGAATCGAGCTATCGCGACACCTGGGGAAAGCTCTACCCATTCGCGTCGCAGTCGATCGATATTGGGGGCTGCGCTTATCACTACGTGGACGAGCACGTCGGCGCGACCACAGCCGACGCACCGACGATACTGTTCGTGCACGGCAACCCAACGTGGTCGTTTCATTGGCGGCGGCTGATCGAGGCCCATCGAGGGCAGTTTCGCTGCGTTGCTCCCGACCACCTCGGCTGCGGGCTGAGCGACTTGCAACCGCGTCCGCTGCGGCTGGCGGACCACATCGACAATCTCGTCCAACTGATCGAATCACTGGACCTGAGAAGAGTGACACTCGTTGCGCAGGACTGGGGCGGGGCGATTGGGCTCGGTGCCCTGCTGCGTGCCAAAGATCGATTTGAAAGGATTGCGCTATTCAATACTGGCGCGTTCCCGCCGTGGTTCATTCCGTGGCGAATCCGGGTATGTCGCTGGCCGCTGTTTGGAAAGCTGGCGCTGCAGGGCGCCAATGCGTTTTCGCGTGCGGCGCTGCGGATGACCCTGTACCAGATACCGCGCCTTGATCCAGTGGTGGAGCAAGGGTATCTCGCGCCGTACCACGACTGGCAGTCACGAGCCGCCGTGTATCAGTTTGTCAAAGACATTCCACGTTCCCGACGTCATCCGACTTGGCAGACATTGGCCGAGATTGAGCAGGGGCTGGCAGGTCTCACGGAATTGCCGCAGTTATTGATGTGGGGAATGAAAGACTGGTGCTTCACGCCCGCCTGTCTGGATAAGTTTTTGGAGTATTGGCCTGATGCGCAGGTACATCGCTGGTCGGACACCGGTCACTGGGTCGTGGAAGATGCCCACGAAGTGGTTCAGCTAGTTATGCAGCGCTGGCTGACTCGTACGTCAGCTGAGTTGGCGGAGACAAGATCGTGACGCTGCCGAACACGCGCTCTCAGCCGACAACGATCGGCGCATGCGCAACACTCGCTTGCATCTGGGAGGCAACCGCGCCCAAGCCGGGTAACGTCTATCGCGGCGCCGACTTCGAGGATCTCACCTACGTCGATTTCTTGACGAGCGCTGCGCTGGTGGGTCCGGTCCTGGAGAATGCCGCGGAATTGGGAGTTGGCACCACAGTGCTGGAAGCCGTCACGCGCACGCGCGCTGCGGTTGCCACCAATACCAATCTCGGCATGTTGCTGCTGCTGGCTCCGCTGGCCGCCGTACCGGCTGCCGTGTCATTAGAAGCCGGTATTGATGCGGTGTTGGCGTCGCTGGACGAAACAGACGCGAAGCACGTTTTCGGAGCCATACGCGTCGCGCAGCCGGGCGGTCTGGGTAAGGTCAACGAGGCGGATGTCAACGATACCGAGCTTCCTGATATCTCGCTAACGGAAGCGATGCACCTGGCTGCCGATCGCGACCTCGTTGCACGCCAATACGGCAACAACTTCCAACAGGTGTTCCGAGTTGCTGATCACATCGGCGAACTTTCACTCCACTTTCCGCTAGGCGATGCAATCGTGCACGCTTTTCTGCAGCTACTCGCCGAACATCCCGACAGCTTGATTGCCCGAAAATGCGGACCGAAAGTTGCCAGAGAGGTTTCCTCCCAGGCGGCACAGGTGTTGTCCGGCGGCGATCCGGGTGATCTCGAGTACGAGGAGGCACTTCGCGACTTCGACTTTGCGTTGCGCATCGATGGCCACCGGCGGAATCCGGGGACGTCTGCCGACGTGATCGCTGCCGCACTGTTTGTCCTGCTACGCGAGGATCGATTAAACTGGCCATTGAAGTTTTACCGCCAACAGGAGTCCTAGAGTGGCCGAGCAGTATCACGTCAGAATCGAAAAAGAGCGGCTCGTATTCAGTGCGGCGCACTTCATCACCTACGACGGTGACACCTGCGAGCCACTGCACGGCCACAACTATCATGTCGCTGCGGAGGTGCGGGGGCCGCTGGACGAGAATCAATATGTGATCGACTTCATCGCGTTGCGCGATGCGTTGCAAGCGATCGTCGATGAGTTGGATCATCGCATGCTCTTGCCGACCGAGCATCCGACGATTTCCGTCAGCGCCAACGGCAAGGAAGTCGAAGTTCGCCACGCAGAGCGGCGATGGGTATTTCCTGCCGGAGATTGCGTGCTGCTCTCGATGGCGAACACGACCGCCGAACTGCTTGCCCGCTACATTGGCCATCGATTGCTCGAAGCGCTACAGGCTCGCCTTGGCACGCGACCCTCCGAGGTGATGGTCGCCGTGGACGAGTGCGACGGGCAATGGGGCGTCTGTCAGCTGCGCGACGCGTAGGCTGCCGCGCTGCTAGCAGCTAGCGTCGGCACGCTTATCGCAATCCGCAAAGTCCTCTCAAGTTGCCCTGTCGCCGAGGTCGATGGCAACAGTAGGCGCTGGGCGCAAGCCGTACGCTTGCGCGCGATGGCCTGACGTTCTCTTCCGCCTACGCATTGCCTGTCACGATGTCCGATCTCCATAAAGCAGCCATTCTGCTGACCGCCCTCCCCGAAGAAGAAGCCGCCTCGATCATGGGGCGACTCGACAAAAAACAAGTCGAGCAGGTTTCCATCGAGATTGCGCGACTGAAGTCCGTCACGGCCGACGACCAGGAGCACGTGATTCTGGAGTTCGCCGAATCGAATCCAGGTTCGGCTGGCGCCGATGCAGGCGGCATGGATCGAGCGCGGACGCTAGTGCAGAAGGCACTGGGCACGAGCGCCGGTGACACGATCGACAACATTCGTCAGTCGATCGAAGCCCTGCCGTTTTCGTTTCTCCGGCAGGTCGACAGCCAGAACATTCTGACCTACATCATAGACGAACACCCGCAAACGATCGCCTTGATTCTCTCGCACCTACAACCGGCTGCGAGTGCGGCGATCCTGTCTGGCTTACCTCCCGATCGGCAGCTCAGCGTGGTGCAACGCATCGCAGAGATGGGCCAAACCAGTCCGGAAATCATCGAAGAAGTCGAACGCGGATTGGAACGCCGCATGTCGAGCGTTATGAGCCAGAGCTTCGAGAACGCCGGTGGCGTCGGCGCGGTGGCTGAAATGCTCAACGTCTCGGATCGAGCGACGGAACGGACGCTGCTGGAGAACCTGTCGGTCGACGATCCTGAGCTGGTGGAAGAGATTCGCCGTCTCATGTTCGTGTTTGAGGATATCAACAAGTTCAATGACAAGGATATCCAAACGGTGCTCAAGAACGTTGAGAACTCGCAATGGGCTCTGGCTCTGAAAGGCGCGAGCGCCGAACTCAAGGAGAAGATCTTCGGCAATATGTCGCAACGAGCTGGCGACATGCTCAGGGAGGAGATGGAGTTCTCCGGAGCCGTCAAACTCTCGGTGGTCGAAGGCAAGCAACAAGAGATTGTCGACATCATTCGCCGACTGGAAGATACCGGCGAGCTAGAACTCAACGCCGGCGGCGAAGAGGAACAACTGGTTTCGTAGTTCTCGCTGCTTCGCTATTCCAACGAACGCCCGGCCACTGGCCATTGGCAACCCGCTGGGTTAGCATAAACCGCTGTCCTTCTTGCAGCGGAGATGCACTCAGATGGCCGCAGTGCCGACGTCTCAAACCCCGATGATGAAACAGTACCACGAGGCCAAGGCCGCGGCGGGTGATGCGCTGCTGCTGTTTCGGATGGGCGACTTCTACGAGCTGTTCTTTGAGGACGCCCAGACAGCGGCTCGCGTGCTGGGCCTGTCACTGACAAGCCGCGATAAAGGTGACCCCAGCAAAGGGAAACGGCCAATACCGATGGCGGGTTTTCCGCACCATCAGCTGGATGGGTATCTGGCTAAGATCATCGCGGCCGGGATGCGCGCGGCCGTGTGCGAACAGG
>JANQQA010000019.1 GCA_028285205.1 Bythopirellula sp.
CGGTCCAAAGATTTGTAGCACTGGTTCCGAGCCGAATCCGCTACCGGCATCGGTTTCTCCGACGGCAACGCGTACCGTACCAGAGGAGGTTACGTCGAACTCAAAACTGTCACTCCCGCCGATCGGCAGACTGTCAAAAATCTGCTGCCCGTTTCCGATGGCAGTCAATACAAGTCGTGATTCCAGGTTTTCGAATTGCAGTCGGCTATTTCGTTTCGTGAACATAATTAATTCTTTCGAGTTGAGTGCATACCGGGAGCAGGACCCGAGCTAAGGGCTTACTTTTAATCTGTTGGCAAAGGAGGTGAACTAGATATCGCTGCGGCAAGTTCTTGATTGCCAGCTCAAGATTCCGCAAAGCAGTAGAGCGAGGCCGGTTGGTTCAGGGATCAGGTTGACGGCCTCGATTAAGGTGAGTCGAAGAATCGTGTCGTTTTCCACTAAATCGTACCGGAAAAGCATTTCTTCGATCTGGATCAGATTGTCGGGGTCGGCTGCCAAGCCGCTATCGAATGGGCTGAGCGTTAAATCGCCCAGGTCGAGAATCTCAGAGCCTTCGACCATCACAAAGTTGAGCAGACCGATATCTGACGGATCGATGGTAATACCTCCGTCTGCGGTGATAATGTCGAACGTCTGGCCGATAGCCGGGGCATAATCAAACTCACCGAACAGTTCTGGCTGGAAGACGACTTGGATTTCCCCATCGAGTGTAACTTCCTCGCCAATTTGCAATTGGCTGTAGCTGATGCCTGCTTCGAGCCCAGCGATGAACACTCGTAGTGCCCCCGTCTCCGTCTGAGTGTACGAGCCGGTGACTTCCAAGCTTGCATCCCAGCCGACGATACCAGTGTTCACCACCGGGCCACCGATGGTGCCGCCACCACCTCCTCCGCCTCCACCTCCGCTGAATCCACCACCGCCACCTCCGCCGCCACCTCCTCCTCCGCGACACTCGTCGCAGATGAACCGTACGAAGGTTTGCTCAGGCACTTCAAGTGGTTCGGGTAGTTCAATCATTGGTGGTTCTTCGGGCACGATATACTCCACCACCCCACCCGTTACTCGAGGAATCTGTTGAGTCAGCCGCACAATGGGGATGCGTACTAAGCCTGCATTGAACAGGTTGCCGATGATGATCCCGTTGCCGCTAAATACAGCGCCCTCGCGTACGAACAAAGTGCCTTCACCATTGTCGATAATGATCGTTTCATTGGGTCCAAGCGTAAATCCCTGGCCATCAAGAACCTCGAACGCGTCGAAATCGAAAGTGTTTTCATCCAGGGTTAGTCCCCGATTGCCCACAAAATAGACTTCGTCGCCGGGTCCTGCCTGCGTGAAGTTGACGGAAGTAGGATTGGTCGTTGTAAATAGAGCGATGTCGTTGCCGTCACCTGCGGAGTACGTGATTCTGAGCGATGCTCCAAGGGTGGCAACAGTTGCTCCCTCGACAAAGCTGCCATCATTGAATAGTCCGGCCTGGCTGCCGCCAACACTGACGATCCCGAACACGTCGCCAGGACTGGCCTCAAAGCCGGTCTGACTGACCACGGACAAGTCCACACCTGCCATCGCGAAATCGCCGGAAACAACGAGTTGGTCAAATTCGCCAAGTTCGGTTCCCTCGATTTCAATCTCCAGCGTGCCACCGGTGCCGGTGTAATTGCCTGACAGCGTAGAGACGGCAGGCGACAATCCTGGTGCATAAATGCCTTGGTCGTGGTTGAAATCTCCGATGAAGTCGAGCACCTCCAAGCGGCTTCCGTTGAAATCAAGCGTGCCGCTAGGATCGATGCCAAGAACAGAACTCCGTAGCAGTGAACCGGTGAAGTCGAGTTCAGAGTTTGCAGCGACAATAATAGTTCCACTACCTTCAATATTGCTGCCATCGATTCTTAGCGTTCCGTTTTCCGCGATGAGTGTTCCCTGGTTGTCGAGAGTGACATTTACGATTCTGCCATCGCCTCGAATGGTGTTGTCAACATTGGTGAGCGTATTGGCAGAATTGCCGGTCCAAATACCCGTCTCATCACCATTGAAACGAATCGTGCCACCGCCATTAAGCGTGACGTTCGAGTTGATCGTCAGCACCTTCTCAGGTTGAGTGCCGTTGTTGAAAGTATTTACACTATCCGCCTCGAAAGTAATCTCGCCCTGATTCGTGATCGTGCCCCCATCAACAAAGGCAATTTCACTAAAAGTCATACCACCAACTGTGAGCGAACCGGAATTAGACAAATCGGTCGTGGAGCCACCGTGAGCTGTGGTGTCAGTATCGAAGAAAACCGAATCGCCCGACGTTGGAATTTCTCCCGGAGCGGTTGTGCTACTCCAGTTACCTGGATCATTCCAGTTCGTGTTCCCAGCTCCGCTAGTCCACGTGAACTCGTCGGCAAAGCAATTGGATGTTGGCCATGCAGCCGCTAAAAGAAAAACGAAAACCCGAACGGCCATACTCTCAGGCAGTAGGAAGCAAGTCCTGCAGCGCCTTGATTGCGACTTGAGATCGTAGGACTGTGGGATCAGCATGATGCGAAACTCCGTGGGTCGGGTCATGAGCGGAATCAGTTGGCGTATTAGCAGGAGTCACCAGATTAGGGCTGTCTAGCCACAAGAGGCTAATTTGAGCACGCCGTTATAACCTGACACCACTACTCCTACAAACACTAGAAGGGCACACCCCTCAACGCTAAAATCAGTCCTGATCGGGACTTAGCTGAATTGGCTAACCTGAATTTGGACTCTGGCGCTGGCGTGTTTCCTTCAGCCCTTTTCCGGGGCTACCTACTAAGGCGTAGATCAAGTCACGAGTTTGAAAGAAAATATCTAAAAACGCATCTTTTCAAATTGATAAACTAATCTTTCCCAAATTCACATTTCATCCAGTGGTGATGTATGCAGTCAAGAGAGCAGCTTACTCAACAGCTTCGCGAGGCCGCCGCTGGTGACGAGCAGGCTCAGGAGCAAGTCTTTCACGCCGTTGAGCCTCAGCTACGCGAAATCGCCAGAAGCTTGCTGAGGAAGGAATCTCAGGCACAGTCGATGCAGACGACAATGTTGATCGACGATGCGTTTATGAAGTTTTTGGGGAATCCTGAAGGTGCAAATATTTCGAATCGCTTGCACTTTTTACGCCTAATAAAGAAGTACATCCATCAATTGCTGGTAGATGCGGCTCGTGCCCGCAGAGCTAAGAAACGCGGTGCAGGAAAAGCTCCGCTGGAGCTTGATGAGCAACTAGTCGGTAGCGATGAGTCTCTCTCCATCGAGATTACAAAATTCGAGCTCCTCGACAAACTTCGAGAGACGAGAGCTCCGGCTGACGACGTGCTGCTGCTTCGGGAGTTTGGTGAGAAACCGCAAGAGTACGAAGATATCGCAGCGCTACTCGATATCAGCGTAGACGAAGTTGAGGCACTTCATCGTTATGGCCTCGCTTGGATTAAACGAGAACTGAGCAATGTGCAAGGATAGTCCTACAGATGAAGAGTTTGCCTGGTTCTCAGGAATCTTACGCCTCTCCCGTCCGGATCGCCAGAACCTGCTCGCAGATAGCGAGTCGGGTCTCCATCCACTCAGTGACGCTCAACTTGGACTACTTAGGGAAGACTTGAACAATGATTCAAGTCAACGACTGCTAGACAGCAACGTATTGAACGGCTTGCTTCAGGAAAGCTTAGCCAGGGATGTCAATCAAGGAGACGTTGCCCCCGAGCAGACGCTTCCTGAAGGCACGAGAATTGATCACTACCGAATCGAACTATTGATCGACGTCGGCGGCATGGGAGGTGTATACCTTGCCGAAGACACTGCCGTTGGCCGCAAAGTAGCTCTTAAGCTGCTCATGCGGGGAAGTGTTGATCGTTTTGAACAAGAAACGCAAACGGCAGCCGCATTAGAGCATCCGTCGATTGTACGCCTTTACGGGACCGGATACTTCGAGTCCCTACCGTACTATGTGATGGAGTATGTTTCGGGCGAGACATTACAAGCGAAGATCGACAAGGCTACGGATTCGGGTCTACCTCCTCATGAGGCAGCTAAGCTTATCGCTGAAGTTGCCAGAGCTGTCGCTTACGCACACAGTCAGAAAGTTCTTCATCGTGACTTGAAGCCCAGCAATATTTTTATCAGCGAGGATGGCAAGCCTCGTATTGGTGATTTTGGCTTGGCAAGGTTCATAGATCGAGACTCAATACTCACTCGCACTGGCGATGTATTTGGCTCCCCTGCTTATATGGCACCCGAGCAGACCCTAGGAAATGACCAAGAAACGAGTCCGGCGACAGATGTCTACGGCCTTGGTGCAACGCTCTACGCTTGCCTCGTTGGTCGCCCACCATTTCAAGGTGAGCCGTACTGGGAAGTTTTCGAATTGGTCAAGTCTAGCGATCCGGTACCGCCTAGCCGATTGGAAGCAGGTATCCCGCCTGACTTGGAGACTATCTGCCTCAAGTGCCTCGAGAAGGATCCGAACGAGCGATACAGCTCAGCGGCAGCATTGTCCCAGGAGCTGCAGCGATTCTTGCGTAACGAACCGATTGAAGCTCGTCCCTTGGGGTCCATCGAGAAGTTCAAACGGTGGTGCATACGTCGGCCCGCTGTGGCTGCCTTAGCACTAGCAGCAATGCTATTGTTAACAAGTCTCGGCGGTTGGGGTGGACGCGAAATCTACAACCAACGACAGATCAATGCAAAGCTCAGCGAGAACCTCGTTGCGAACGCCGAGCTACTGTCGCAACAGGGCAAGTGGCGGGAGGCACTTGCGAAGCTGATCGAAGCGGAGAATCTTGGTAGCTTCCACTCGGCGAAAATACAACTGCTCCGCATAGAAGCACTCATAGCGGTAAGTGAAACTGACGCCTACTTTGCCGAGATTGATCGACTCGGGCGGATGCGGCTTTCGCCGAACGAGCAAGCGCAGTTCCACTTGCTAAGAGCACTATCCCTGATGGCGTCAAACGATAGCGCTGCAGCCCAGGCGGAGTGTCGAGCGGCTTTGCAGGGCGATAATCTCCCCTTGGGCAAGCGTGCCTTAGCTGAGGCAATTCTTGCGGAAACATCAGAGGAGGTTATCGCTGCACTAAGAAATGCAATTGACGGCGACCCTACTTCCCACTTTGCACAGCAATACCTTGGTTCGTTACTGATTCTCCTCGGGCGCTACGATGAGGTAGACGAACTTTGTCGAGTTGCAAGAGTGTTGTTCCCGGAATCCCCAGCGTTTCCAATGCTTCAACTTCTCTCAGCTTCAGGGCGTGGCGACGAACAACTGAAGCAGAAGCTGCTTGAGAGTCCTGAACTTCTACAGCTTGATTCAGAGAGCTTGGACGAATTCGTTGCTGCTATTTCCGCCTTCGAACTCTTGCAGCATTCCGCTACTCAAGGTTTCGACCTCGACATTACTAGGGAGGAGTTCCTTCGTATGCGTGAGGATCTATCGCCACAAGTCGCACCGTTTGTGGAGCGCCTATCAAAACTTGCCTTTCATCGTGTCGATGGTTTAACTCACTCCTCTGGGTTTGGTGAACAGCTAGGAATGCCCACATTTCAACGCGCGTATGAAGCATTTGGGGATGTCGTCTCACTGCGAACCTTCGGATTCTTGCTGACCGGTAAAGGTTCCGTGGAGAGAATCGACCAAATCGCAGTAGACTTGAATGAAGCCTTCAGAATCCATCCCGATGGGTTCTTTCAACTTTGCCGAGGTCGGCTGCTTTTTGCTAGGAATCGACTTGAACAAGCAACGGAAGCGTATGAGATGGCGTATAGTTCGCCTTCCATCTTTCCGCGAGTGAGGCGAGATGCCGCCTACGGTGTCGCGCGTTGCTACCTAGAGCGATGGGAACAGAGTGATGCAAAGAACACAGACTACTTGGAGGCTGCCAACGAGTTTGGACGCATGAGATTCGCAGACTCCAAGCTTAACATCATGAAGGCCAAGTACTTGCTACGCATTGCAAAACTCTCACGAGACTACGATTTCGGCTTGGAATTGCTACCCGCGATCACCGAGGGAGTTGAACGCTCGATTCAGCAAGCCCGTTTAGCATATGCTTGCAATCGCGTTGAAGAGTGCGCCGAAATCTGTAATCAAATACTGGAAGATTCCCCTACGAATTCCGATGCCCAGCAGTTGCTCGCAGATGCAGAAAATCGGCTAGAGGAAAGACTTCGAAAGTTGCGTAGTGTGGAAAGAAAAGTTCGCTCTGATACGGCTAGTCGGTCGAAGCCGGTGAAGGACTAGCTTGCTCTAAAACGGATATATCTTCTAATTTAGGAGGTGCATTCGTACTCTCCACTTCATCACGCTCAGTGGATTCTCCACAGCCAAGTAGCCCTAGCAACATGATCGCAATGGTCAAGCCAGAAGAATCGACCAACTTGGCGGACAGAAACACCTTATAGGCCGGAGATTTCATCAGCACTCCCGTCGGCGATAGCGGAGAGCCCTTCTAAGACTTTGCTATCAATATCTATTCTGATGTAGTGAACCGAGCCATCCATCGCAGAGAAGCCAACGACATCAGGGTGGTGGCTGCTAAAGCTGTTCCACATCTCAAGGTTTCCGATTCCAAACGCCATCGGCATTGGGCCACTTCCCATCCAGCTATGCGCATAAGCTCTGCGATTCTCCTCTACTGCCCCACTGACTTCGCCGAACAGAAAAGTTCGCGAGAGTCCGTCGGTCACTTGTGCTGGTGTGGTTTGAGAGCGATTGTAGAACGGGCCTCGTCGTGAATCAAACTCTTCATCTCCTATTACTGCAAAATACCCGGCGTTGCCAAGATAGTCCGTCGTACCCAACTCAGCGGAAAACTTAAGAATCAGCGGTGCGCCCTGCAGGAGGGCCATTTCGTCGATGCCATAGTAAAAGGGATTATTAAAAACCAAAATACCTTTCTCAGGCAGTTCGCTCACTGCAGATGGGCAGTGGAACGAATCGACGTTGTTACTGGCCGCATGCCAAGTATCAAGATTCTGTACCCAGATTTGAAAGCTCGGCTCGGCAGTAACATTGAGCATGTCTGGAGCAATTTGATCGGCTACTCCCTGTTGCTCTAGATAGGGTAGCAAGAAGGCTAGAGTGCCGATCATTTGGTGATCGAGTTCGGTTACTCGCACGGCATTCATTACTGATCGAGCAGGAACAGGAGCTAGCAGGCCTGGGGGGAAAATGCCTGTTGCTGTCTGGTACTCGATCGATGCTAATGCCGTTTGCCTCAGTTTGTTCTGGCAGGTTACTCTGCGAGCAGCTTCACGAGATGCTTGGACTGCAGGCAGCAACATTGCAACTAGAGTTCCTATGATCCCAATGACCACAAGAAGTTCGACGAGTGAAAAGGCTGCTCTGTCCTTAGAACTACTGTTGCACAACCGTTGGTTCTTTTCGTAAATCACTATGCTACCTGGTAGCCCTGGTTCAGGTGTTTCTGTTAGTCTCGCGTTTTTGGGGTCCACAGTACACCCATTTTAACGTCTAATCTTTGACAAGGATTTGATCCTAGAGAGGTATCCTTCCCTGAGAAACGACACTATGAAATTTCGAACCTTAGTTTGCAGCCTTGCCCTTTTGACGGTTGACAATCTCGCCGTGTTCGCTGATTCATACGAATTCGTTGAGATTCAGTTTCCGGGTGCCGGGGAGACGATTGCGAAAGGAGTCGCAAGTGACGGAACCGTCGTCGGGACTTACGGAAACTCTCTTGATGTTCGAGAACCAATAGAGAATGGGCGAACTGGTTTCATTTGGAACCCAGTCAGTGGTGATTTTCAATCGATTAGCGCGTTTGGTTCGCCGGCAACAAACGCAAATTCGATAAATGACTCTGGTCTGGTGGTTGGAGATTACTTCACGAATAACCGTCTACGTGGATTCGTATTTGATCCGGTTGCAAATGAGTATACGAGCATTTTACCACCTGATGTGAACGCCGATGAGGCGACGATAAGTGACATCGCAGATGATGGTGTGCTAATCGGAAGCTACTCAACGAACCGATCTTTATCCCAGCCGAACCCAGAAAATTTGCAGGTCTTTGGATTTCGAGCTTTCCCTCAACTGGACGGCAGTTTTGTCTATGAAACGTTTGAGGTCTCGTTCTCCACTTCAACGTACGCGGGAAGTCGCAACTCGGCTGGCACGGAAGTAGGTATGGGCGTTGAGCAAGGAGGGTTGGGTACACATTTCTTTGGGTTCAAGCAACCAACTGAGGAGTTTTTTGACTTTCCTAGTTCGATGCTTGCCAATGACGAGCAGCTTCTCCAGACAAGCTTGACAGCAATAAACGACAATGATGTCATTCTCGGGAACGCTCAAATTCAGAAGGGCTCTGGTTTCTCAACGAGTGTGGTCAATCGTTCATTCTTGATGGAGAACAACGAAGGGGGACTTCAACCAGCCACCCTAGAAACATTGGCCTTGCCCTGTCCTGACTGCGAATCGTCGATAAATATACTTGAGTTGAGGGTCGAAGAACCTGGGAAGAGCATTGCTACCAATATCTCGGATTCAGGACTCATTGTGGGGTTCAACGATGATAACGATGGTATCTATTCTGGTTTTCTCGGTATTCCGTTGCCAGAAACTGGACTGCTGGGAGATTTTGATGTCGACAATGATGTCGACGGATTCGACTTCCTCGCATGGCAACGCGGCGAATCACCTGCCGGGTTGAGTAGGCTCGACTTGCTGGGGTGGATTAAAAGCTATGGTCAAAACGCACCTTCATTTAGGGTGGAAAATCTCTCGGTTCCTGAGCCCGGCACCTTGATTCTGGCGACTTCCTACTGCTTGATGGGCCTTCTCGGCAAGTCTCGGCGTCTAGCGGAATGAGCCTGAACCACAAAGCAAATTGCCTCTACCCAACATTGCGGATTAGCGTTGCAACAGGCTCGAAACGTCGTGGATTGCTGGCAAACGCTAAAGCTTATCCTGTATTTTTTGGGCGCAGCAAAGATCAAAACCTCGTTTGGAATCGTTGCGAATCGCCTTGCGAATCCAAACGTGAGATCTAAATGATTCCGCAGCCGCCCCGAGAAAACTACGAAGAGCGCGACATCTAACTGACAGCGCATCTCTGGTGATATTGCCGCCGTCAGCACGGCAATGCTCATCTTCTTCACCTCACTTCTCAACTACGCCGGTACTTGAGCCAGAACGTGCAATTTCGACGGTCGCTTCGGTTTGCGTCCTTGCACTTGGATCCCTTCGATGGGCTCAATTTTCGAACGTGCTAACGCCAGTAACTTCTTCTTGTACTTGTAATACGTCGTCCTTCCTCCACCACCTACGTCGGCGAACGCTTTTACCCTTTCCGGTTCAGTGTTGAGTGATGGATCCCCAAGTACTCTTGCTAAGTTCAACGTGATTTCACATTCGCACTCAGCAAAAAATACATCCATCCAATCTAAGCCCGCATTCTTGAGTTCCGACGCATTTACATAGTTGCGCACTGATAGCTTGGGAAAAAGAAAAAGATTCTCACCCACAAAATCATAAATCTCTTGATCCCAGAACCACTCGGCAACTTTTCTGTGCATGGCCTCGAGAGTTGGTTCAAAGAAAATCAGGTGTCCCCTATCCTGGACTGCCCCAACATTGTGATTGATCGTCTCCCACTCGTTGGCGATGATTATGGTCTGTGAAGTCGTTTCAAACTCAACGGGAATGCCGCTCCCCGCCTTCGTCGCATTGGTATACCAGCCGACTCTTTTCACCGGATCGGTTTGACACAGGCACTTGAGTAGTCGAACGCAGCTACGGTCACGAAACAGTTCATCTACATCATCAATCACCACCGGCAAGTGACGATTCCGGTAGAGGGCCTGGTACATGCCAAAGGCGCTGGCTGACCCTTCGATCCAGAGAGCCGCTTCACCAATCTTCCTTCTCACTGAGTGACTTTTCCCGGTTCCGGCACTGCTGATGAGAATTAGTAGATTCAAGTGCCCTTCTGCGAATTTGGAGATATAGTTCTCAAACTTCTCATAGTCTCGAATGACCAGTGAGTTCTGCGGATATCGAGGTTTGTTGGGCATAGAGCATCAATAGCGCGCATACGAAAGAATGGCAAACCTTAAATAACCGAGTTCCTCAACGAATGCAGATCCTGAAACCGCGAACTGGCGAACTGATAGCTAAGCTGCATGCTTAGCTCCCAGCTTCTTGAGTTCTTCTCTAATGAATTGCCGGCTGGCAGCAATCTCCCCTGGATCCGAGGTGTCCCAGGTTTCATCCACAATACAAGAGCCACTTTCTTCTGAGGATATAGAACTGGAACCTTCAGTGTTCTCCCGATACTCGGAAATCACCTTCAGAGCGATATCCTCATGAGCAAGGGTAACATAGTCACATTTCTTCTCCCGGATCAGCCAAACAAAAAGACTACCCGGTTTCCTTCCAGCAGACCTCGCTTTCACCGCAGCTGCTACGAAGAACTGAAAGTTGGGCAATGTCTTTTCGATCCACCTTTGCTGCTCGAAGAG
Organism: Bythopirellula sp.; assembly: GCA_028285205.1. Taxonomy (GTDB): domain Bacteria; phylum Planctomycetota; class Planctomycetia; order Pirellulales; family Lacipirellulaceae; genus Bythopirellula. The sequence goes on from JANQQA010000019.1 coordinate 10,489, forward strand.
TATTTCCAATCGTCTGATATCCCAAAGGTCAGACCGTTTCACGTTGTTCAGATTAGGAACAGCGCGATTCTGTTTTGAAAAAACACCAGATCGTTTCTGGTTTCTAACGACTAGCGTAGCTAGTTTTTTGTCTCTATATGGGCGTCCTACCGAGTTGCACTTCTGGTCAACAGGCGGTCCTGTTTCATGCACTACTTGTTGCTTCGATTCTCGGCACCAATCCAACAGCACTTGGGCATAATGTCCGTCTCGGTTGAGCTTTCGTTGATACTTGGTGGCGTCAGGCTTGACACGCTTTTGATCGATGAGATTCTTTCTGGCTAACTTCCAACGTGATCGATGAAGTCCCGTGTAGTAGATAAAGGTTTCCAGTTTGAAAGTGGCGGCATTACTTACTTTACTAGATCGCTTACTTTTGAATGCCAGACAGGCAGCACAGTAGAACAGATGCAGCAGTGGCACCAATTTGGAGCGAGTTGATTGACTCCATTCGAGCAACCACTCATGGGGTACTGGGACTGGCCTGATGATAGAACGAACAAAACCTCCATGTTCATCAAGCCCGGATATTAGCCCCAGGAACGGCCTGGCTTCTGGGAGGGGCGTTTGTGTAATAGTGACGATCTTGCCTTGCTTTGAGATCAGCTTCAGATCTGACAGTTCATTCCAGAGTGCTTGGAGACTTTTTCTGCCACCAAGGATAGATCGAAGCTCAGCGGTACTTGGACCTTCCCAGGCCTTGGATGGATACCCTTGTTGCTTCAGAGATCGCTCGGTTGCTTCCTGCTTGGCCTCCAAGTATAGGTAGCAACAAAGCAAGCGAAAAGCCTCAAACGACTTGAGGTTATGTATCACCACCACAAATATATTGACTAGCTGCGTAACACTAAGCGTCTTGTACCCTTTCAAAGAATAAACCATCCCTGTTCCCTCCAAAGCGAGGAGGACTTACTAGCAACACTACACCTGTACTGACCGATGCAGTTTGTTGTTGACGGATACAGATCAACTGGGTTAGCCTTTGCATGTAGGGTTGAGGCCAGCGAATTAGTCTGATTTCACGTATCAACTGATCTCGCAGGAGTAGCTGTTACTACTCTTGCGAGTTATCTCTCACTACCAAGCTCCTCTAATTCATACACACTCCGTTCATTGCCAGCCGAATAATCTCGAATGGCCAATTATTTGATTGGGTTCTATCCCAAATTTCTTCTCCCCAACGCTGCCCTAGATTGCTCAAAATCAGTGAGCCGAGCAGCGAGTAAAAAAATATTGGGCGGATGTCGAAAAGTGGTTGACTGAGAAATCTAGGCGTGCAATTTTGGGGATGTTCTTGACGCGTTGGTCGATTTCTTGGTCAACGTTTTCTACCGCTACATCGTAGAGCAGTTTACTGAATGGGGATTCGGTAAACTTGCGCTTTGGATGCGATCATATAACAGTGTTCTCTGCTCTGGTGCTTCTCTGCTACTCCTCTGTTTTTGCTTCATGTACGTAGTCCATCTACACTTCAACAGAATTAAAACTAGCACTGAACACTGCGTGCCGAAAGATATTATTCTTCGATCAAGGCTGACCCAAATCGCAGTGTGCGATCCCGATGCTCGTTGTGACATCGAACTGTGATTCCTAAATGGAATATCTGGCGGACTACCGGATGCTGTGGCTTTCATGCCTGCTCTACTATTCGGGGAGCTTTTCTGCCTGAATCACTACCCCAAACGAGCTGATTTTCTGCTCGATCTGTCCTCAAGTAAGAATTCGGCAAAAGCCCCAGGAGGCAAACTTCGTTGTTTCTGGGGGCCGAGCACTCGTTCGAGATAAATCTACCGTCCTGGGCCTATCAGACCCCTGTAACGCGATTTTGAGACAATGACCCAAACCGCAGTCCTCACAACAAACTCTAATCTTGGGCATGCATGCAGGGTTGCATGATTGCGTGAAAGCCTACAAGACATCATGACCCCAAGCAACAATTCAAGCAGTATTGAAGCCGCTCCTGCAAGCATTCAGTAATGCTGGTAGCCCTGCAAGAAAGCATCTTGCCAACGTCGGATGGATCGAGTTACTTCTGGATCCATGATTATCACCATCACCAACTCTAAGGGCGGCGTGATGAAAACGACCCTTGCCATCCATCTAGCGACTTGGTTCTACATTCATCTCTGCAAAGTGCTGTTTGTCGACGCCGATCCCCAGCGATTAGGTCACCGGTGGGCGAAGGCGATCAACTCTCCGCTAGAACTGAAGTTAATGACCAACCCAAGAAAAATCTATGAGCAGCTTCCCAAGATTTCCTCTCAATATGATGCCGTCGTGGTAGATGCTCCCGGTGGGATGAACGACATCACGGGTGCGATCCTGCATGTTGCCGATAATGCCTTGATCCCAACTGGCGGTAGCTACCTCGACCTGGAAGGATCGGAGTGGACAATCGAAACAATCAAAAACATTCAGCAGCAGAGGAGCGGCTTACCGAATACTGGACTGATCGCAACTAGATACAAAGAAGGCACCAAGACCGCGAGCAACCTGGAGAGTATAGCCAAGTCGCTCAAATTCGGATTCGTGAAATCGGGCATTCCACATAAAGAAATAATCGCTCAGGCCCGAGGGATTCGTAACGATGAAAACACCGGCTGGAAGTCGGAGCCAAGTTTGATTTGGGATATGGGGCGGAGGAAAGAAGTCCGAACAGCTGCCCTTTGGTTTGATACTGTCTTTCAAGAAATCTTTGCCGGAGCCTGCTTGGAGGATCCTGATCGGATCATAAGGATGGTGACACCGAAATCTCAACGAGAACATTTTGCGAAGGAGAACCATGGAAAAAAACTCGTCAGCAACGGCTGACACAGATATGCCCCCCATACCTACGTTCAGTTTCGGAAATAAAGTTAAGCAAGTTGAAAATGACACCAGTCCTGACGAGCTTGGCTCTGCCTCAGTGGAGCAGTCAAGGACTTCGCACAATCGAAACAGTCCCGCCAAACGGGCTGGTCGTGGAATCAACATCAAGAAGGATATCACCGAAAAAGAGGGCGCGCAGATCGTGGGCCCACCGGTGACTTTTTCAACAGAAGTGCGTCGTAGTATCCAGACGGATCTGGCGATCATCAGCTATAAGAAAGGAATGACTATCAAACGGATCCTCCACGAAGCATTTACGCTTTGGCTCGCGTCACCAGATGTGTCCGAAATTCAAAAGCAAAAAAAGCTTAAGCTCATGCAATTACCTGAGCGTGATCCTATTGATTCATTCAGCAATAGAATTCGCTCGGACTTGAAACGGCAACTGGCCAAACTCAAATTTGAGCGGGAGGGCGTTCAGCACCCGATCAGAACGATTGGGGCTTTTACCGAAGAAGCGCTCATCAACTGGATCCCGCAGCAGTCTGAGTTTTCTGTCGAAGAGCGATCAGAACGCCTTTCTCAAAAAGCCGCTTGATCGCCTCCAGTTCGCCAATTCGCTGTTTTGCGATCTGCCCGCTCCAGCGGCAGCAGCTGACGCTAGTCTGTAGAGTTCAGTGCGGCCAGCAGGTGATCACCGTCCTGAGCCACATGCTGATAAATCTTAGCCAGCGTCGAAACATCTGCGTGCCCCAGTAGCTCGGCAACAACAATCGGGCTGACTCCCGCCTTAAGCTTTCTCGTGGCAAACGAATGCCGCCACATATATTGACAGTATCGTTTGCCGACTTTCTTCTCCAGGCGTTCGAACCGGCACTTCACCGCAGAGGAGGTCCAAGGCTTGCCTTTGCTGTTGAGAAAAATGTACGGACTGCCGTTGATGTTTCGTTCGATGATCCGTCTAGCACGCCCTGTGAGATAGATGACGCGCTGTTTCCTTTTTCCTTTGGCTTCCTCTTCAGTAATAACGCAACGCGAATTATCTAGATCCAACTGATCTTTACGCAAACCCTTGGCCTCCTGAGGACGACACCCAACGTCCCAGCAAAAGACCAGTAGATCGCGAAAGCATTTTGCTTGGATATGCTTCATCAGCTGCACCATTTCAGGCAGCTCGATAAATTCGGTTCGCTTTGCTGCCGAGGGGCGTTTCATTCCGCCGATCGGATTACTCGCGATCCATCCTTCGCGGTACCCCCAACTGTAAGCAGTTTTGACTGCGGTGATTCGAGCCCGCTCGGCAGTAGCCCGAGCATCGACCCACTGCCGGACGATCTTTGGGGTTAGCTTGGAGGCTCGCATCGTTTGGGGGGCGTACCCCTTTGGTACGAGAAAATCGAGAAGATCTTGGAGGTAATCCTGGTACCATTTCGTGGTCTTGGGTTCCTTGCTCTTCCGACAATCAGAAATGAAGGCATCAAGCAGGGACGCTACCGATCCGTCGGTGGCATTCTTGGGCTGGGAAGCCATCAATTCGTAGTAGCGTTCGTGGGCTTCTTTTTTGGTGGTGGCTAGTTTATGCTGTTTGCCATGAATACAGACGTACCATGCCTTACGAGCTTTCCAGTACCAAGGGCGGGGCGTTTTTGCCATAATACCGTGTCACCTAACCGTGTCAGTGCTGTTTTTCACTCCTTTCATTATTGCGATAAGTACATATAATACAAGAGTTTCGGGCCGTGGCGCAGTCTGGTAGCGCGTTTGACTGGGGGTCAAAAGGTCGCTGGTTCGAGTCCAGTCGGCCCGACTTATAAAACAAGGGGTGAAACGAACACGCCCGCTGTTTGGCAAACCCATCTACAGTAAATCCTACAGTAAATAACGCCGAAAGCTTTTGCGAGCTAGGCTTTTACTGGAGGATTTTTCTGATGGGACGTCGAAGAAAAGGTCCGTGGCAGAGGAAGGGCAAGACGGCGGATAAGCACTGGTACACCTCCATTGGTCGCCAGACGGTCAAGGTGGCAGACAAGTCTTCGTCGTACGAGGAGGCTTATCAGAAGTACGTCGAGTTGGTAGCAGATCGTGGTGATGCAAGTCCGAATGAGCTGCTCGTCAAGAATCTGATCTGGCGTTTCCTAAAATGGACGGAGACCAATCGGTCGCACTCCACGTTTGTTTTCTACCAGCGCTATCTGAACGCGTTTGCCAAGCATCACGGCAGAAAGCGCGTCAGCTCACTCTTACCCAGGCATGTTGAACGCTGGGTAGAGACCGAGTACATCGACAGTTCGCCGACAACCCGTAACGGAATCATGAAGGCGGTTTCACGGGCGATCAACTGGGGCATCCAGAAGCGATATCTGAAGCACAACCCGCTCGTTGGAATGGAGAAGCCTACTCGATCGCCGCGTGAGCTAGTGATCAACCAGGAGCAGTTTACCGAGCTCCTTTCCCATGTGCCGGACGCAGAGTTTCGAGACTACCTGCTGTTCGTTTGGAACACTGGCTGCCGAGCCATGGAGGTTCGCGTCATCGCAAAGCGGCACTTCGACGGATCGACCATTACCTTGCCCGCCGCTGAGGCGAAGGGCAAGAAGTATCCACGCGTTATCTATCCCAATGAGGTAGCGATGGGGATCATTTAGCGGCTTGCGGCAAAGCACCCGACCGGTCCACTCTTTCGGCGGCCAGACGGCAAGCCTTGGACGGCGAATTCAGTAAGATTGAGGTTTAAGCGCAAGACTCCCTCGGGCAAGGTATTGGGACTAGCTGCCAAAATCGGCGTACCGGGACTATGTGCCACGACACTGAGGCACTCTTGGGCGACTATCGCGCTGAAGAACGGGATGGATTCTACGACAGCCAGCATTCTGATGGGGCATCGTGATCCGGCGACCCTAATCCGCAACTATCAGCATCTGTCCCAAGACCAGGATTACCTGATTAGTGCCGTCAATAGTCTTCCTGCTGTTGATACTCAGCAAGTTGATGCGGCGTGACGATGATGCGGCGGCCAATCCGCTTGTGGCCAAGATCGCCTTGAGCACATAGCTTGTAGACCATCTCATTGGATACGCCGAGTATTTGGGCAACGGCCGAAACACTCATCGCTTGGTGAGAGTCTTTACCTGATCGACCGGCAACATCTGCCTGCACCTGAGCCAGCACCATAGTAGCGGCAGCGTTAGGGTCTCCGGTCTTTCCAAACCAGTGATCGTACAACTTCACAAAAGAGGAGTCAGTGTTCAAATTCAACAATTCAGGTGGGCCTTATGATGGGAGTGCAGATGAGAAAATGGATGTGAGTGCTGGCCCTCGATAGCTCTCACACCGACGACATTCAGTTTGGGAAATGTCAGAGATTGTGGAATTTCAAAAATCGCTCCTTTTTGACTCTACAAAACAAGGGGTTTGGGAGGGTGAATATCAGGAATAAGGGGGTGCCCGGTATCCAAGTACCTATAACCCTAAATCATGCTGCCAGAGCAACTTTCCCTGGACAGTCGCGGCCACACTTTGCATATCTGCCGAAGTGAGCGTTGCCACAGTCAGGACATACTTTCGGTTCCCTGTCCTTTGGATACTCATCCAATTGCCAAGAAGGCACGTAATCCTTCCATGAGCCGCCTTCAATGTCACTGATAGTTAATGTGACGAGTCGTTGGATGGCAAGTTTGTTGGGTGGTGAAGTATATTTGCCGCGAACTTTCTTGCCATTTCGCTTAACCCACTGGCGGTAGGAGCGGGGGGATTGCGATAAGAGAAAAACACACGCCTCAATGAGGCGTCGAACGTGCATCTCTCCTTGATCGCTATAGGTCGTCTGCCCACCGACCCAGTGCTCTGCACTCTTTAATCTACGGACAATTGTCTGCTCACTAGTTTTTCGTTTTGTCGAACTCATTAGCACTCCTTCAAAACAATGGGAAAGAAGAGGTCTAAAAACTCCGTATTCCAGAGCCAAGATTCATTGTCTGCACTGTCTACTAGGTTGAGCCTTGCAACTACCTTGCAAACGGCCATTCAACAACATTTCCACCACACTTAAGGCAACGATATCCGCCTGCCTGATCCATTTGGTAGCGGAACAAACGCAGGACGTGACCACAGGCAACGCATTTACATAGGACGCCTGTCCTGTTCCGGCGATTCTGTTGAGTTGACCAAGTCTTTCGCTTTAAGCGTCTTTTCATTTCTTCTCCCTTTTTTAAAGTTCAGTTTGGGGGTGAGAGACATGATTGCTTTATGAGAAGTCGCCAAGATAGCGATATCGCTGAGATTTCATGCTTCCAGCTTGGTGCGGCACTGTCTTCTCGATCACGCCATCTCGCACGAGCTGATTCAGCCACATGTTTGCCGTCTTGTGACTAACGCCTAGCAGTTCGCCAGCCTTTCGACAGCTCACATACCAAACCCCTCGATCGTCGGCTGCCAACTCCTGCAAAACGGCGCAAAGTGAGACCAAGTTGCGCAACTTCACGCAGCGGTATTCTCTTCCAACTTCTGGGCAAGGTCGCTCTTGTGCGATACTCCAGAACACTTCCATTCCGTCGTGTGATCTCGCGGGATCAGTCCAAGCCCAAATCTTCAGCCAGTCATCCCAGGTCAAATCCCACTCTTTGGTGCGTATATTGGGCAACGCACGCTGGAACCACTCGCGAACGATTGGCAGAAAAAACTCTGCATCGTTGTCGCGAAGCTCTTTGATGCACTTCAGACGGCGAGCCAGCCTTACGAGGGACGCATTTCTAGTGCCGTGAGTAATCGGAACAGTTACATCGATGGCGGCTTCAACGACCTTCTTCAGCCTCGATGACGACGGGTACACAGATAGAACGGAATAATAATTATATTCTTCTATCTGTTTACTTGGTTTCCGTTGTTGGTCATCGCTTACTGCCGTATCTTCCGTCGTTGCAAGCTTCGCCTGTGCTTTGCGCGGGTCCGATGACAGGCGATCGAGAAGCTCTGGCGGCATGTCAGCTGGCGACGGCAGTCGACGTTGCTGCCACGAGTATTCTTGGCCGTTGATATGACGGCCAGGTGGAGCGATGACATAGGCTCCTTCCGCCTGAATGTCGATGCCGGCTAGGAAGTTTGGCCGTTTCTTGATCTGCACATCGGGCGGAACTGAAAGGTAGTGGTGCCAACCACCTCCGCCGGTACGCACTTGCCAGCTGCGCGGCAGCGGTCCGAATTCGTCTTCCAGCGCCACGAATGATCGATCGCCACCATTGCGTGGATCGACATCGATAACCACCAGTCCGTCACCTGTGGCAATAGCGACGTTGGCGTCTGGCCATTTCGTCCACCAATCGCGAATGATTGCGGGATTGCAAGTTGCATCTTTGAATCCACGCCCGGTTCTGGGGTGCTTACCGGGCGTGCTACACTTCTTTTTCCCACACGTACAATCACCATCCGCTATAGAATGGCAAGGGAACACTCGGAAGCCCAATTGCTCTGCATAGAAGAGTGCGTGCTGCACCGCTTTGTCAGGAGAATCCTGACTCGGTGAAAGATACTGCTGGTTAGCAGCTTCAAGAAGTTCGCGCGCACCGGCATCCCTCTTGTCGAGGGGAAGATTCTGCTCGTCCGCCGCAAGTCGAGAATTTGTTAACGAGTGAGGAGCATTCTCACTTGTTAGCACTAAGTCTCCTATCGCTTTCCTGTTGCGCTTTCTGCACCCAAGCTTCGATCTCCGATCGCACAAACCGACGACTGCCGCGAGCAATCTTTACTGAGGGGATTAATCCTGCGTTAGCCCAGCTGTACAGAGTCCGCCTGCACACACCGACCTTCTCCGCAACCTCATTCGGCTTCATCAATCTGTCGTCATCGAAGGTATCTCTTTTCGGCATAGGTTCTCCCATGAGTTACTGAAGTTTTTCCATCTATCCATCTATTGTACCTGCTCAAAACATACAATGTGCGCGCCCCGTAATTTTTCTCCAGAACTCTCGCTTCCAGCAGGGGGCGCAAAAATAAAGTTCGCTTTCGAGTTGGTATTACTAATCGGACACGTGCTAGTAATTTTCAACTATCCTGACCTCCGCACTCCTAGTGCGGTGTACTTTGGCCCTTAAGCCCGAGTTTTAAGAGGCAAACCGACTCAAGTGTCAGAGAATGTCAGAACAAGTGAGGATAACTGAGACTAACTGAGGATAACTCAGACTAAATTTGGCTAACTCGGAGAACGAGAATCGCAGCTCCGCTACGAAGTGACTCGCCTCATAAACTGAGGCACGCATCACCTCAAGCGGAGAACAGCCATAACACCGATGGATATTGGCTTGCTGGGTGTATCGCATGTATGGCTATATGTAACTCTCTTATCTTCATTCACTCACAGGAGAGTTAGATACTAGGCTGCACACGCTACACAACTAGCTCGATGTGGCGGCGCAGGTGCCCCCTGGCTTGGAATGCCGCTGGACCGTGTTCGCCACGAGCTAGATGTGCGACGAATTAGGCGCCAAAAAACCTCAGAAAAAATTTTTCGCCCTGCGGTTACTAGTACATAGGATTCCGGGACGAGAAAGGGGCTCTCTGGGTTAACTTTCCGAAAACGGAGTTGAATTCTCACGATTCAGCCGTCCAAACTCTTAGACCCCCAAATCCACGTGCCATCGGGGCTTTTGCTGCGCGCGTTAGGGTGCCGCTCCGGGGTACTAAGTGCGCCTCAAGCGGTGTAGTCCGCTTCCCTCTAGCGCCGCTCACTTTCTCGTCAGACTGGTTATGGTTGCTTTGCACTATATGCACGAATTGCATCGATCGTCTTCGTTCATTAATCAAGCGAAGTGTCGTTTTACATCGCTTGAACGGACGTTTGGCAATGTAAAATTGAGATAGCAGGAAGTCTTTTCACCTAGGAGTATTCACCATGCAGAAATATGTGGCCTATTATCGCGTAAGCACTCAGAAACAAGGGCAGTCTGGACTCGGTCTGGAAGGCCAGCAGCAAGCCGTAGCGGCCTACTGTGAGCCTGTAGAAGCCTTTACCGAAGTAGAGACAGGCACCAACAAGCGCCAGCGACCAGAGCTGCTGAAAGCTATCGCAGCATGCAAGAGATTGGGGGCCACATTGGTCATCGCCAAGCTGGATCGGCTGGCTCGTAACGTCCACTTTGTCAGTGGACTGATGGAGTCAGGAATCGAATTCGTAGCTTGCGACAATCCTCAAGCGAACCGCCTGACTATCCATATTCTGGCTGCCGTTGCAGAGGATGAAGCTCGACGAATTAGTGAACGGACGAAAGCTGCACTCGCCGCTTACAAGGCTCGTGGTGGCGAGCTCGGCAACCCAAAGAACCTAACGACCAAGGCCGCTAAGAAGGGAAACGCGGCTAACGTTGCCGCTGCCGAGAAGCATCGAGCGGAAGTGCTACCTGTCGCTCAGAAGCTCCGTGACGCTGGTCGCACTCTGACTGAGATTGCCGAGACCCTGACTGGTCGTGGCTTGCTCACACGGCGCGGCAAGGCATGGTCAGCGACAGCGGTTTCTAGGCTATTGGGTTAGCCGGCGTGAATAATCCGGACAGTCTTCCAGATAGCTGCGGAACCCGGGAGTTTGCCCAGAGCGTAGGGCCTCTACGCCAATTTCAAGGAGCTGTCTAAAGCGATATACTGTGTGGTTTGCTGCCACTTATCACCATAGGCTGATCAACAGCGCCGCACATCTAGGAAGATCGCTCCCGCTCCGATGTTTGAACAAACCTTCAAGAATATCGATGACATTCTACACAAGGACGCAGGTTGCGGCAGCGAGCTGGACTATGTCGAACAAACATCTTGGGTGCTGTTTCTCAAATACCTCGACGACTTGGAGAAGGATCGTCGCTCGGCGGCCGAATTGAAGGGCGAGAAGTACAAGCCCATCGTCGGTAAGCAGTATCGCTGGGATACTTGGGCGGCCCCCAAGAAACGTGACGGCTCGCTCGATCATCACAAGGCACTCTCCGGCGACGATCTTACTGACTTTGTCGACGACAAGCTGTGGCCGTATCTGTCCAAGTTCAAACAGTCGGCCGACAGCCCCGATACGATCGAATACAAGATTGGTGAAATCTTCAGCGAGCTACGGAACAAGGTCCAGTCAGGGTACAACCTGCGCGAGGTGATCAACCGCGTCGACGAGTTGCGATTTCAGACTAGTGCTGAAAAGCACGAGATGTCGCACCTCTACGAGGACAAAATCAAAAACATGGGCAACGCCGGACGCAACGGTGGCGAATACTACACGCCGCGTCCGCTGATTCGCACGATCGTGAAGGTACTTGCCCCGCAGCTTGGCGAAACGATCTACGATGGAGCCGTCGGGTCGGCAGGCTTCTTGGTCGAGGCGTTTGACTATCTCAGCAACCCACAGAATAGCGGCAAGAAGATGCTCTCTGTGAAGGATCGGCGCACACTCCAGCAGAAGACATTCTACGGCAGAGAAAAGAAGTCGCTGGCCTACATCATTGGCACGATGAACATGATTCTGCATGGCATCGAAGCCCCGAACATCGTCCACGTAAATACGTTGGCCGAGCACTCAGACGACATTCGCGAGAAAGATCGCTTCGATATCGTCATGGCCAATCCACCGTTCGGCGGCAAAGAGCGGGCCGAGGTGCAACAAAACTTCACGATCAAGACGGGCGAAACAGCGTTTCTCTTCTTGCAGCACTTCCGCCGCATTCTGCGGGCTGGCGGCCGAGCAGGTATCGTCATCAAGAACACCTTTCTGTCGAACAGCGATAATGCGTCGGTCAGTCTGCGAAAGGAGTTGCTGGAAAGCTGCAACCTGCACACTGTGCTGGACCTGCCCGGAGGCACATTCACAGGCGCGGGAGTCAAGACCGTCGTGCTGTTCTTCGATAAAGGTGAGCCGACCAAGAAAGTTTGGTTCTATCAACTCAATCTCGATCGCAATTTGGGTAAGACGAATCCGCTCAACGAAGGCGATCTGGCCGAATTCCTGAAGTTGCAGCCGAAGAAGAAATCCAGCGAGAATTCATGGTCGGTCAAGGTTGCCGACATTGACCAAGAGACATTTGATCTCTCAGTAAAGAATCCGAATCGGCAGGATGAGACTATATTGCGTGAGCCAGAAGAGATTTTAGCGGAGCTTGAGTTGTTGGACGCCGAAGCTACCGAGGTGCTGGAAACGATCCGAGGTTTGGTATGAGTTGGACCACCAAGCCCCTGGAGGAGCTGTGCGACTTCCGCAACGGACTTTAGAAAGGCAAGAAGCCGCCCTTTATCGAAGTCGGCATCATTCGCAACACCAACTTCACTAAGGATGGATTCCTTGATGAATCGGACATCGCTTATCATCCGGTAGAAGTCAACCAATACTTAAAACGCAAGCTCGAATTTGGCGACATCATTCTCGAAAAGTCGGGAGGTGGACCAAAGCAACCTGTCGGTCGAGTAATTTCGTTCGAGAAGACGAAAGGTGAATTCTCCTTCAGCAATTTCACTTCCGTCATTCGCATTAAAAACAAGGATGTACTCTACTACGAATATTTGCAGCGCCTACTATATCATTACTATGTTTCCGGCGTGACCGAGCCGATGCAACGTCGCTCAACAGGAATCCGAAATCTCGACTTCAAAGCCTACAAGCAACTTCTGATACCGTTACCCAAGTTAGCCGAACAAAAACGCATCGTGGCGATCTTGGACGAAGCATTCGCGGCGATTGCCAAGGCGAAAGAAAACGCCGAGAAGAACCTCGCCAACGCCCGCGAGCTGTTTGAAAGCTATCTCAATCGGGTTTTTACGGAGCGTGGCGAGGGTTGGGAGGAGACGCGCCTTGGCGAGCTGGCGAGTTTCAAGAATGGCCTCAACTTCAGCAGAAACAGTTCCGGCCAAACGCTACCCGTTGTCGGAGTCGGCGACTTCCAAGACAACTTCTACGTCCCAATGGACGTACTCGAAACAGCCACGATCGACGGGGAACTAGAAACCAACTACTCGATAAAAAAAGACGACATTCTCACCGTTCGTTCAAACGGTAGCAAACACCTTATTGGCCGCTGCATGTTGGTGCCCGAGGTTTCCGAAACAGCGTCATATTCTGGCTTCGTTATTCGCATCCGATTTGACACAAAAATTCTTTCCCCTCGCTTCCTTCTTCACTTCATGAAGTCGCGTCGAACCGTTTCAGAGCTTACTCGCGGTGGAGGCGGAGCAAACATCAATAACATCAACCAGGGAAAGCTGTCGGCCTTGAAGGCCACCTACCCGACCGACACGAAGGAACAAGAACGATTCGCCGACGCATTGGACGAAGTCAACCGCCACGCCGAGCGACTTGAAACCATCTACACCCATAAGCTGTCCAACCTCGACGAACTCAAACAATCGCTTCTTCAAAAAGCCTTCACTGGCCAACTGACAGCAAACGAATCCTTCGCCGCTTCTGTAGCACCCGCGAGCTTAGATTTTCCTGCAACGATCGAAGGCATCTCTACAACCGATTTGCACGCAGGCATTTTGGCATTAGCTTACCGTCAGCACGAATCGCCAAAGACATCTCACTTTGGTCGCGTTAAGGGTGAGAAGATTGTCCATCTGATCGAAAACCACATTGGCATCGACCTTGAGCGGTCACCCGTCAAAGACGCCGCTGGCCCCAATGATTTCGGGCGCATCCAAACCGTCGAAGCACGCGCCAAGAAAGCTGGCTTTTTTGCAGTAGCGAAAAAGGATGACCGATACGAGCTGACACCGAAATCTAAGTTTGAGGATTTGATAGACAAGACAGAGCGGTGTCTGGCAGATCAGCTCACTGACGTCATGTCGATCATCAACCAGATGGCGAAAATGAGCACTCGTCAAGCAGAGATTCTGGCCACGAGTTTCGCGGCTTGGAACAATCTGCTAATTGAGAACAAGGATTTTTCCGACGAAGCGATCGTCTACGAAGCACGCGAGAATTGGCACCCCAAGAAGCTAAACATCGAGCCAGAAAAGTTCGTCAAAGCAATCCGGTGGATGCGTGAGCAGGGGATCGTGCCGACAGGTCGCGGCAAGAAAGTGGCCGCAAAGACTGTCTAATCGCTAGTACCGGCCTTGCCTGATACCTGTTACATTCGCGAACACTTTTGGCTGATATGTTATAATTAATCAAAAACCATAACACGTTTTGCGGACCTGTTAACTTCAGTAACATGAAGCCTGCGGCATGGAAAACCCTGAAAAACAAGCTCGAAAAGCTTCCAAAGTAGCTGGCCGCTGGCAGGCGGATCGCCCGTACAACGATCTGCCGACACTGCCTCCGGTTGGCGGCTTGGAGAGCCATGCCGTCCTCAAACGGTGCATCTCTGCCCGGGCTGTCTTGGGCGAGCTGAAAGAGGCCGCCAAACAGATTCCCAACCAAGGGGTGCTGATCCACACCTTGCCATTGTTGGAGTCGCAGGCGAGTTCCGAAATCGAAAACATCGTCACCACTACCGACCGACTGTTTCAACATCAACAACAAAGTGAGCACGCCGACCCCGCGACTAAGGAGACATTGCGGTACAGTCAGGCGCTGCTTGAAGGGTTTCAATCTCTCGCCAAATATCCACTGACCACACAGACCGCCGAGGCGGTTTGCACCAAGATCAAAGGCCACGAGATGCGTGTTCGCCGTGTGCCGGGCACAGCGCTAGCCAAAGAATCAGGAGAGGTCGTCTATACTCCTCCTGAGGGTGAGGACCTACTCCGTAGTTTGCTGGCAAATTGGGAGCGGTTCATGCACAACGAGCAGGACCTTGATCCACTGGTGCGGCTGGCGGTGGGACACTATCAGTTCGAGGCAATCCATCCCTTTACTGATGGCAACGGTCGCACGGGCCGCGTACTCAACAGCCTGTTTCTGATCAGCGAAGATTTATTGACGCTACCAATCTTGTACTTGAGTCGCTACATCATCGAATACAAAGAGGAGTATTATCGACTATTATTGGAGGTCACACGACATGGGGCTTGGGAAGCCTGGTTACTGTTTATTATCGAAGGAATTGAGCGCACAGCTCAGTGGACGAAAGCGAAAATCGATGCCATTTATCAGTTGCTGGAGCATACCAGTGAGTACGCACGCAAGCGAATAGGCAGAACGTACAGCTACGAACTGATCAGTATGATTTTTCAGCTGCCTTACTGCCGCATCCAAAATGTGGTTGAGCAGGTCAGCACGACACGGCAAACCGCGTCGCGATCCCTCAAGAAATTGGTCGAGGTTGGCGTGCTAAGCGAGCTGGTGGACGGTCGAGAAAAACTGTTCATCCACTCAAAGTTGCTGAAACTATTAACGCGGGACGAGAACGGATTCGCGCCTTACGAATAATTCCCAAATTGCATGAACGAAGCCGAAACCAGAGCCGAGCTAATCGACCCTGCTCTCGCTGCCGCAGGCTGGGGAGTCGTCGAGGATTCGCGCATCCGCCGCGAACATATCTGCCCCGGTCGAATTCAGCTTGGCGGGCGGCGGAGCAAACCACTGTCGGCTGATTACGTCCTCGTCTATCGCGGCCGTAAGCTGGCCGCACTGGAAGCCAAGAGCGACGAGAAGGAAGTTGGGGAAGGAGTCGGGCAGGCGAAGGATTACGCAGCCCGACTGAATTTGGACACTGCCCTGGCCGCCAATGGTCGTGAGATTTACCAAATCTGTATGAAGACGGGCCAGGAAGGTCCTGTCGATCGTTTCCCGACTCCGCAAGAGCTATGGGATAAGACGTTCATTGTTCAGAACGAATGGCGAGATACGTTTACCGCCGAGCCATACAACGATGTCAGCGGAACGAAGCCACCCCGATTCTACCAACAGAACGCCGTTGAGTCGGTTCTTGACGCGGTCGCCGAGGGCCGCGATCGAATGCTGCTTACGCTTGCCACCGGGACAGGCAAAACTTTCATTGCTTTCCAGATTGCGTGGAAGCTTTTCCAGACGCGCTGGAATCTGCTGCGGGATGGTACGCGTCGTCCACGAATTCTATTTCTTGCCGATCGTAACATTCTAGCCAACCAAGCGTTCAACGCGTTTTCGGCGTTTCCAGAAGATGCATTGGTTCGCATCAAACCGAATGAGATCAAGAAAGATGGCCGCGTTCCCACGAATGGCAGCATCTTCTTCACGATCTTTCAGACGTTCATGAGTGGACCCGAAAAAGATGACGGGACCCGCGAACCGTACTTCGGCCAGTATCCAACCGATTATTTTGATTTCATTATCATCGACGAATGTCATCGAGGTGGTGCGCATGACGAGAGCAATTGGCGTGGTATCTTGGAATACTTCTCGCCAGCCGTTCAACTTGGGCTGACCGCCACACCCAAGAGAAAACCGTACAACGCGGATACTTACAAGTATTTCAGCGAACCGGTGTACACTTACTCGCTAAAAGATGGCATCAACGACGGTTTCCTAACACCGTTCAAAGTCAAACGGATTCAGATGACGATTGACGAGTATCTCTACACCGCCGATGACGAAGTGCTTGAAGGTGAGCCAGAAGTTGGGAAGAAGTACACGGAATCGGACTTCAACCGCATTATCGAAATGAAGGAACGCGAACAAGCTCGCGTAAAGGAGTTTCTACGGCAAGCGAACCAGAATGAGAAGGCGATTGTATTCTGTGCCAAGCAAGGCCATGCAGCGCTGGTCCGCGAATTCATCAACCAGCACAGTGAAAGCACGAATCCGCTTTACTGCTGTCGTGTCACGGCAAACGACGGCAAGCTAGGTGAGCAGCATCTCAAAACCTTCCAAGACAACGAGAAGACGATTCCAACGATTCTGACCACTTCTCGCAAGCTCTCAACTGGCGTCGACGCACCCGAAGTCCGCAATATCGTATTCCTACGTCCGTGCGAGAATATGATCGAATTCAAGCAGATCATCGGTCGCGGAACGCGTCTCTATGATGGAAAGTATTACTTCACTATCTACGACTTCGTTGGTGCGTATCAGAATTTTCTCGACCCAGAATGGGACGGCGAGCCGATCGACGCTGATCCACCTCAACCACGTCCGCCACGTGGCCAGGACGACGGGGACAATGCTGATGGCAGTGATGCGGTAGACCCTCCCCCACGTCCTCAGAAAATCAGAATTAAACTCTCTGACGGCAAGGTCAGACAGATTCAATCGATGACCGCGACTTCGTTCTGGAGTCCCGACGGCCGACCTATCTCAGCGGAAGAGTTCCTGGAGAGCTTGTTCGGCAAGCTGCCAGAATTCTATTCATCTGAGGCAGAGCTTCGGGAGATTTGGTCGAGACCGGAAACACGCAAGGCGTTGCTAGAGAAGCTCGACGAAGCTGGCTATGGAATCGAAGCGTTGAATACTCTTCGCGACTTGATCGCCGCTCCAGACAGCGATTTGTTTGACGTTCTTGAATACGTATCTTATGCGATCAACCCTCTCACACGGGCTGCCAGAGTTGCGGCGGCAGAATCAGATATCTACGCATCTTTGACTGATGAGCAGCGAGAGTTCGTCGAGTTTGTACTGTCGCGGTACATAGAAACCGGCGTCGAGGTACTGAGTATCGACTTGCTACCTGAGCTACTGGAGATCAAATACGAAGCTCTCACTGACGCGACACAACGACTTGGAGGCGTCGATCAAATCCGCAACACATTTATTGAATTCCAGAAGTTTCTCTATCAGCAGCTGGCAGCATAACGTCAGCAAACTTTGTGACCCGTCCGAAACTCCAACATCGCGATTTGTACCGAAGGACAATCTGCAAATTATCATTGTAGATGCAGGGCACTCTTCTCACTCTGGAGTTCCCCAAAATGATATCGCAGAACGACGAATTAAATCGCATACATGAGTCTCTTTCAACGCTACTCGTCACTCAGACGAGACTGACAGTTGAGTTTGAGGATGTCCTCCAAAGCCTTACCGAGATTCTGAGGTCCACGGATACGCCGCCAGTGACCTCGTTCTCGCGAAAGTCGCAAGCACGTGGTCCGCATGTGAACCATCGAAAGATGGAAATCTCATGGAAGGGCCGAAGCTGTTTTCTGTCCAACAGCGTACTACTCCGCCTAGCTGGACGCCTCGCGCAGACGCCAAACATATTGGTTTCTCATACTACTCTGCTGGATGAAGTATGGGGCTCTATCCGCAGTCAATCCACAATCCGCGGCGCTGCGAAAAGGCTCAGAGACCGTCTTATCGCGGCGGGTATGACTGATCTAGCAGAAGCGATCGATGGCAGTGTTCATGGCCACTATCGTTTGAATCTTGTTCGAGAAAAAGCGGAAGATTGAACAGCTATCGAACGCCGTTCAAACGTGAATCAAACAGTAACTGATTACTATCGGTTATCAAACCGTTGTCCGTTTCTCTAGATCGCCCAGAGTGAAGCAGGAGATGATTCCGTGAGCAAAGAAAGAGATGGAGGAGCTGTATCGCGAAAGAAGTCCCGTAGGGCCGCTCAGTACGTGCGGATGTCGACTGAGCATCAGCAGTATTCGACGGCAAATCAACAAGATGCGATTGGCGACTACGCGGCACAACGTGGCTTTGAGATTGTGACCACGTACGAAGATAGTGGGAAGAGTGGACTGAGCCTTGCCGGCAGGTCGTCGCTGCAACAGATGATAAAGGATGTAGAGTCGGGAGATGCAAATTACGATGCGATTCTCGTCTACGACATCAGTCGTTGGGGACGATTCCAAGACGCCGATGAAAGCGCCTACTACGAATACATGTGCCGACGTGCGGGCATTGAAGTCCACTACTGTGCGGAGCAGTTTGAAAATGACGGCAAGCCGACATCTGCAATCATCAAGACTGTAAAACGGGCAATGGCGGGTGAGTATAGCCGAGAGCTGTCATCCAAAGTCTTCAAGGGGCAATGTCGCCTTATCGAACTCGGGTGTCGACAAGGCGGTGCGCCGGGGTATGGATTGCGACGGATGCTAGTTGACCAGCACGGCAATGAAAAAGGCATTCTAAATCGTGGCGAGTATAAGAGCCTGCAGACCGATCGCGTCAAACTTATCCTCGGACCGGCCGATGAGATCAAGGTAGTCCAACGAATCTATGAGCTATTCGTAGCGCAAGGAAAACGCGAATCGGAAATTGCAGAAATCCTCAACGTCAGCGGTCTGAGTACGGACTTAGGCCGACCCTGGAATCGCGGTACTGTTAGGCAAATCCTTACCAACGAAAAGTACATTGGCAACAATGTCTACAATCGCACCTCATTCAAGCTGAAGCGCAAGCACCTTCGCAACGATCCAGCACAGTGGATTCGTAAGGATAAGGCGTTCCCGCCGCTAGTCAGCGACGAGCTCTTCTTCACAGCTAGGGGCATTATTCAAGAGCGCAATCGGCGCTACAGCGATGATGAGCTTATCGAAAAGCTAAGGAGTCTTGCGGCAAGCAACAACTCTCTCTCTGCGGCAATAATCGACGCGGCGGAGGGCATGCCACCAGCCGCAGCCTACAGATCGCGATTCGGCAGCTTGCTGACGGCTTATCATCGAGCAGGCTTCGTTCCCGATAGAAACTATGAGTACATCGAAATCAACAAACGCCTGCGTGAGAAGCATCCGCACATGACGGAAGACGTGACTCGGCAACTGAGTGCCGCTGGCGCGAATGTGGAGCTGCATCCAGAGACCGGCTTCTTGCTCATCAACGGCGAGTATAGTGCGTCAATTACGCTCTCGCGATGTCGTTCTACAGCATCTGGTGCATTGCGTTGGCTGGTTCAACTAGATCAACGCTTCGCTCCAGATATCACCATCCTTGCAAGGATGGATAGCACGAACGCTCAGCCAAGCGATTTCTATCTGTTGCCGATCATGGACATCCAATCACCAAAGCTGTTGCTATGTGAAACGAACGGCACCTATCTGGACACATATCAGTATGGCAATCTCGACTATTTCTCATCCATTGCAAAAAGACATCCAATTGAGATCGCAGCATGAACTACGAGCGAGAGGACAACATCAGAATGATCCCTCTGTCGGATATCGCACTCGTCAATCCGCGCGAACGAGGTCAAAGAAAGTACCGACAGATCGTCAACAACATCGCGAATCTGGGTCTTAAGAAACCCATCACTGTTACACCAAAAGGAAACGGCTCCGACGGCAAGTATTATCTGGTGTGTGGGCAAGGGCGTCTGGAAGCGTATCAATCATTAGGCGAGGAAATGGTGCCAGCGATCGTCGTTCATGTGACACGAGAAAAACTCTTTCTGATGAGCCTGGTTGAGAACCTAGCGCGTCGGCAGCACACAACGCTCGAATTAGTTGGCGAGATTGGTGCATTGAAGGAGCGAGGATATACCTTC
This sequence comes from Bythopirellula sp., assembly GCA_028285205.1. Taxonomy (GTDB): domain Bacteria; phylum Planctomycetota; class Planctomycetia; order Pirellulales; family Lacipirellulaceae; genus Bythopirellula. The sequence continues at coordinate 30,636 of JANQQA010000019.1, forward strand.
GTCCAGATCGCCAAGAAAATTGACATGGAAGTATCTTACGTGCGTGGAATTGCGAAGCTCTTGAAACAGGGTGAAGAGAAGCTTCTTAACGCCGTAGAACAAGGGAAGATTCCACTCAACGTCGCTATCACGATTGCTACCTCCGATGATCGCGAAGTCCAACAGGCACTAACCGAGGCTTACGAGGCGAACGAACTCAAAGGGCAGAAGTTAATCAATGCACGGAAGCTCATTGAAAACCGTAAGACATCTGGCAAGAAGCTCAACGGTAGACCACGGAACAACTCGACGAATGGAATGTCTGGGAAGAGCTTGTTGAAGACATACCAAGAGGAAGCCTCCAGACAGAGAGTGTTGATTCAGAAGTCGAAGCTCAGCGAGACCCGATTGCTGTTTGTGATTTCTTCCTTGCGGCAGCTACTTTCAGACGTGAGCTTTATTGAAATCTTGAAAGCCGAGTCGTTTGACACGCTACCAGGTCCACTTCACCAGCAAATCTTTGAGCAAGGAGAATTGTCGTGAGTCATAAGGTTAGCCTCGCATGTGAGACAGAATTAAAGACGATCGACACCGATGCCATACTCCCTTTGCGGCACATTGCATCGGGAACAAGAAAATCCCCAAAATACAATCGAATAGCATCCTCTATCAGAGAAATGGGCATAATTGAACCCATAGTGGTGTTCCCTAGTAAGGACCAAAGCGGGCGATACATACTTCTCGACGGTCACATTCGATTAGATATATTGCTTCAACTGCATGCGAAGACAGTGGCTTGCTTGATATCTACTGACGACGAGGCGTTTACCTACAATCACCGCGTCAGTCGGCTCTCAGCTATTCAAGAGCATTTCATGATCCTGAAGGCGATCAAGAATGGAGTCACTGAGGAAGAGATTGCGCAGACGCTCAACATCGACGTCTCAAAAATCCGCGCAAAGAGAGATTTATTGAAGGGAGTATGTCCCGAGGCGGTGAAACTATTGAAGGAGCGACGCATTGGCGCGGAATCGCTGCGTCAGATTCGCAAAGTGAAATCAATGCGTCAGATTGAAATGTGCGAGCTGATGAATGCCGCCCAAAACCATTCCCAAGACTATGTTAAGTGTCTCGTCGCAGCGACACCCAAGGAACAGCTAGTTGACCCGGAAGAGCCGAGAGAGGTCGGCGACTTGTTGCCGAAGGACCTGGCAAGAATGGAACGAGAGATGGAATCGTTGAGCCAGGATTTCCGAGCAATTGAGAAGACGCATAGTGACAACGTCTTGAAGCTCGTCGTTGCTGTAGGGTATTTGAAGAAACTACTCGACAATGTTCGTGTAGTTCGCTACCTAGCATCGAAGTACCCCGAAATCCTGTATGAGCTTCAGAAAATCGCCGAATCGAAGAGTTTAGCTGAACTGCCTGCCGATGGGTGCAATTCCTGATACTGTACCGCATGCCAATCGCTACGAAATCGGAAATGTAGAATGACGCGAGGTGTGTGATTCAGGCCGCCGCAGCATGCTGATCCACAGCCCAAGATGCCGCGCAACCGACTGAGTAGATTGACGGCGCCTTCCAAAGCTACAGTAAATCTACAGTAAACTCAGTACAAACCAGCCTATTGTGTACACTAGTCAGCTGCGTTATTCTCGGGAAATACGTGCTTTCGGTCCTACTGTGTACAGTATTTGGGTTGCTGGGGGTCAAAAGGTCGCTGGTTCGAGTCCAGTCGGCCCGACTTAGAATGCAGTGGGTTTCTCAAAACACCCGCTCAACCCGAGGGTGCAAGTGCAAAGAAATGCCGCGCTGCCGGACGCAACCCGGTGACGCCTCGTGCAAACTTTTCAGCCTGCCGTCAAGATTGCTCTTGCCGCTGGAAGGTCCAACAGCCCCCGGAACTCTCCTCGTCGTCCGCGGCTTTGCAATCGCTCGCAAAACCAAAGCTGGTACGTCCAGATCGACGGACGGCAAATCCCTCTCGGAACTGACCGCGACGCTCGATATTCGCATGATGACCATCAAGCTTGCAGATCTGCGAATCTCACCGCGTGCGGCACCGATCACGGTCGACCCCTCGGTTGGGGTTTTGCAACACATTCAGCGGACACGCCTTTCTGTTGCAAAAATCCGGCACCGTCTGTGCAGGCAGAGTTTGTAAGTCTTATGGCTAACATGGGTTAGGAATTCTCCTTTACAATTAAGGGCCTTGCTTTTCGGAATTCAGACGTCGAAATTGTCCGAATACCCTTCGGCGCCTTTGCGTTAAGTCATACTACTGCTGTGATTTACATTTCCGGATCGTGATTCCGAAAATTCCTGTGTCGTCCTAAATCTCGGTGTTGCTCGCTCGCCAAGCGCGCATGCGCGATCACTCGGCCAAGTGCACTCGCATCGCGGGTGGTACTCACGAGTAATTCAATGGAAGTGAAAACACTAGCGCGATTCTACGAAAAGCGGTGGCCCAATTTCAACGGAAAAGTTGGGAAGATTCACCACAGAGTCACGGTGGACACGGAAGAGAAATGGCCACGGATGAACGCGGATGGCAAGGGACGGCTGCCGTTGGGTTCATGCGTGCTGCAGCATACTTAGGTTGCCTCACAGCAAAGAAGGCGAGAGTCAGGACGACGAAACGGCTGCGCATTGGCCGAGCGCGCAAGAGCGAACTTCATGAGGGGCAACGCTAGAACCTCCACTCGGGCAAGGGAGCACCTCGCTGGGAGCGAACTGGCCACAGAGAAACAAGCCTCATCAGATTGCTGATGGTCTGGACGGCAGGGTGGCCGAGCGGAGAGTCAGCCGAAATTATCGTGGTTGCAGCCCGCGGCACTGAAACATCCGCTCCAAAAAAACTTCAAAAACCCTGTTGACTGCACGTGCAGTCATGTTTAGGCTATTCCCTGTCGCTCATCAGTAACTGCGGTGGTCTTCCCGTTCGCCGACATGCGTGCCAGCGTGTCGACACGCTGGCTTTTGGAAGTGTGTCCAACCTTTCAAAAAGGAGATAGTAAGTCGATGAAACGTGCATTACGATCTCGGGGCATCGCCGGAAAGCAGCCACACTGCGATGGCTTGTCCGTCGCCCGTGCCGATGCTTCAACAAGTGCCTGCCGACTCCGTAATCGAGACAACCATCGGGGCTCGTGGCACACGGCCTTCACACTCGTCGAATTGCTGGTGGTGATTGCCATCATCGGCGTGTTGGTGTCGCTGCTGTTGCCAGCGGTTCAGTCTGCGCGTGAAGCAGCACGGCGGTCAGCTTGTAGCAACAACATGCATCAGTTGGCATTGGCCTGCCTCAACTACGAAAGCACCAACGACGCCTTTCCCCCCGGTGCTGTCGGCGCACGTGGCGGAAGTTGGGCTGACGGCTACGGGGCTAGCTGGAGAACGTTTGTGCTGCCGCACATGGAAGCCACAGCCGTATCGGGCGGGCTGGAAATGACGGCCTCAATGGATCTGGACTATGGTCCCGACTTTAGCAACAACCATCTGGTGTTGAATGGCTACCTCCCGGAATGGAACTTCTGCCCATCCAATGACATGCCGCGCGAGTATCCGCAACACCGGAGCAGCATGATTGCTTCAGCGGCAGACTATGCAGGAGTCGCCGGTGCGGCAGGTAACGATCCAGAGTGCCGCTACATCGGTACGGGGACCGGGAATATTCATGGCTACAATGGAATTCTGTGTTCGAATTGCAAGATGAACACCGGGAGGATCACCGACGGACTCTCCAACGTCATGCTTCTTGCGGAACAGTCGAATTGGGGTCTAACGGTAACCGGTGGTAGCAGCGCTCCAGTGCGCACCGACTGCCGCAGCAGCGGATTGCACGGTGCTTGGATCGGAACTTTTCTGAAGACGGAGGGCGTCGGTGGAGGTAATTCATTCGACGACCGCGTTTACAACACAACAACGATTGGCCGACCACTTGGCACGCAATTCTGCGAATTCGTTCGTGACAATCGACGCTCCACCTACTGTGGTGGTGAGCCTTGCACAATGCTCGACAATCGCACGCCTGTACTTTCCTCACATCCGGGCGGCGCCTTCGTGGCCATGGGTGACGGGTCGGTTCAGTTTCTTAGCGAAGAGATCGACTTTGGCATCTTTCAGCTTATGGCCATTCGGGATGATGGGCTGACCGAGCCCCAGAACGTCGCGGGCGGCCCAGGGTCGAATCCTTGCGATTGAGGAGCTCTCGATGATGTTGCGAAGCACCGTGGCGCCAATGACGTTAGTGGTTTGCCTCCTCACGTCCGCAGGTTGCAACTCAGGACCCGAAATGGCCCCGGTGAAAGGTGTGGTGAAGTTTAACGGACAACCGGTAACCACGGGTACGATTCAGTTGTTTCCTGTCAAATCGGGTCCGATGGCCACCGGTCGTTTGCAGGACGACGGTAGCTTTGAACTGACAACCAAAGAGCCCGGCGACGGCGCCTACGTGGGAGATTACATCGTCGTTGTGGTACCACCTAGCGACATCAATGAACTCGAAAAAATTCTCCGCCCCGGCAAGCCAATACCAATCAAGTACGAGAACATACCTCAGCAGGTCCGCAATCAGACCACCAGCACGCTCCGGGCGTCTGTCCAATCGGGTTTGAACGAATTGGAATTCGACCTCGCTGAGATCAAAGGGAATTCTTAGTTCGTCCGCGATTAAGGAGAGCACATCACGCTCCCGCTTTTGCCTCTTACCTGACCTGATGCCGTCTAGGGAAATCGACATGCCGGACCGGTGCTCGCGATTCAAGACATACTGCATTTCCTTAGTGCTTGGTATCACCATTCACACAGCGGCATGGTCGGCGGAATCCGTGTCACGATTCCTGTTTGTGGCCAATGACGGGAACGACTTGCTCCAGGCCTGCACGAGTGCATTTGGTGGCCGTGTCCTCTACTGCGAATCCACGACAGCGGCACTCGACCAGGCGCAACAGGGCGATGCGATACTCGTGCTTGCTGACGGCTATCCGGATAAGCCGACTCCTATCGCCGACGACTTTCTCTCAAGTGTGCGGACAAAAAACGTCCGTGCTTATTTGGAGTACCCGAGTTTGCTCGCCAGTGGCGGTAGCCTGGAGCAGCCGCCTACTGCCAACAGCGTTGAACGTATCGTCGTGTCGAGCAGCTTTTTTGGCGGGGGACTCCCGCGGCTGTCGATCTTGCAGGCAAATGGTCTGCACTATCTTCCGACGGACTCACAATCGTCGCTCCAATTGGAACCACCACTGCTCGTCGCGGCGCGGGTAGCTGGTTTTGATACCGCCGTTTTCGGTCTACCTCAGAACGTTGCGCCATTGTTGGCGAAGGTAAAGGAGGAAGACATCCTCATCGCGGCAACGGGACTGAGCCGTTTTCGTCAGGGTCGGTACTCACCTTACGGATCTTGGCAAACGATGTGGGAAGGCGTGTTGCGGTGGCTCACAGGCAGCAAGGAAGAAATTGTGCTGCCGCTTCCTCCTGCCCTGGTTGAGCCAAGCTTCTCACGCGAGGAGCCGTTGCCGGCTGACGCCCAGCGGCGGGCCGTTGAGAAATCAATGCAGTGGCATGCCAACGCCAAGCTGCTCATTCATCCTGAATGGGAAGACCTTGTCTTGGCTTCGAAGGATACGGACCGACTGCCGCGCGTTCCAGAGCATGAGCCCCTCGGCGATGGGAGTTTGGGAAGCTTGGAAGCGGTGCTCTCGATAATTCATGCCGATGGTCGACAGGCGGTCAGCACAGCGCGGCGCGGTGATTGCACAAGCGAGACAGCAATGGCGTACGCTGCAGCGTCAAAACTACTTGGCCAGAAGCAAGAAGCCCAGGTAGCGCGTAACCTGCTGAACTTCTATTTCTTTGAATCCGAGGCACGCAAGAACGAGCGCGGCGATCCAGAGCATCCTGCGTACGGCTTGATTGCTTGGGGCATCTCAAAGCCCGCTTGGTACATTGCCAACTACGGTGACGATAATGCCCGGATGATCCTGGCGACCATGGCAACCGCGGGTCTATTAGGTGAGAAGCGTTGGAACGAAGCGATTGCCCGTTGCATCGTCGCCAACCTGCGCACCACGGGTCAGTTAGGTTTTCGCGGAGATCGGATCGACGTCGAGCCATTGGGCAAGAACGGCTGGCAGCATTACTTCAATGCCAAGACCGTGAGTTTCGCTCCGCACTTCGAATGCTATCTGTGGGCGTGTTACTTATGGGCATACGCCGAAACCGGCGACCCGCTGCTCTTGGAGCGGGCCAAAACGGCGATCAAGATGACCATGGAACAGTATCCCAACGGCTTGCGCTGGACCAACGGACTCGCGCAAGAACGTGCCCGGATCTTATTGCCACTAGCCTGGCTGGTTCGAGTGGAAGACAGTCCCGAACATCGCCAGCTGCTGATGCAGGCGTTTGAGGGTTTGGCATCACTCCAGGCCGACTGTGGAGCGATCCAAGAAGAACTCGGACCAAGCGGCAAGGGAATGTTCCCTCCGCCAGGGACAAATGAAGCGTACGGCACGAGCGAAGCGTCGCTCATCGCGCGCAATGGCGATCCTGTGGCTGATATGTTATACACGAACAACTTCGCACTGCTTGGGCTGCACGAAGCGGCAGCGGTCACGGGAGACCCGAAGATTCGCGAAGCTGAAAGCCAACTTGTCGATTTTCTCTTACGCATCCAAACAAAGAGTAATGCAGTGCCTGAAGTCGATGGCGGCTGGCTGCGAGCATTCGACTTTCAGCGCTGGGAGCCGTGGGGAGCCAACGCCGACATCGGCTGGGGCGCTTGGAGCATTGAGTCAGGCTGGACGCAAGGTTGGATCACGGCGGTTCTGGCGATGAGAGAACTTGATACCTCGCTATGGGAACTCATGTCTGACAGCGAAATCGACCGGATCTATCCGCCGATTCGTGAGTCGATGCTGCCCCAAGAAATCGTATCTCAAGTAGCGAGCGAAGGTGACGAGAACATTTCACAGTGATCGAATGACACCTTATCTTTTCGGACCGAATACCTGAAATCTCGCAATAGTGAAAGTGAATCGAATTGAGTACCGTTGATCCAAATCTTAGTGTCAATGCTACGGGCCTCGCGGGACCCGAGGCACAGCAACGGCAGATCGAGTTGCGGGAACACTACCGACAGGCGATGTTCGATGATTCTGTTCCGTGGTGGCAGCAGCACTCACCCGACAAAGAGATGGGTGGTTACTTCTGTCGGCTGGATCGTCAGGGTCAGTCCTACAGCACGGACAAAGATATGTGGATGCTCGGTCGGCAGACCTGGATGTTTGCTCATCTGTTCAATTCGCACGAAGCACGGACTGATTGGCTAGAAGTCGCGAGGCTGGGTGCTGAATTCATACTGGCACACGGATTCAGGCCAGACGGCAAGATGTACTTCCGTCTCGCTCGCGACGGCAGCCCTCTGGCTGACGTGTTGAGCGTTTATTCGAAGGTCTTCGTTGCCATCGCCTTCGCAGAGTTCGGCTTTGCAGCCAACGATGAGCGATTCACTCAACGAGCATCGGCGTTGTATGACGAACTGATGGACGTGCTTGGCAAGCCTTCTGACACGCCACTGCTGGGCTATCCCATGCGTGCGGAGTATCATCTGCATTCCCACGATATGTGCAAGCTCACCGTAGCCCGTGTGTTCGATGATCTGTGGCCAAGCCAGCTCTATCAAGACGACAGTCGTAAGGCCGCCAACTCCATCCTGCAGCGGCATTGGAAACCAGATCGCGGCGCCTTGCTGGAAAATGTCGGACCCGAAGGAGAAGAACTCTGGGAATTGCCGGAAGGCCGATTGACCAATCCAGGTCATGCGCTGGAAAGCGCTTGGATGATCCTTGAGCTTGCAGACCGCACGCAGGATCAAGCGATGCTAGACGTGGCCGTCGAGATCATCTTGGCCAGTCTCCAGATCGGCTGGGATCAAGAAATGGGAGGGGTTCGTTATCTGCTCAACGTAGACGGATCACCCTGCCACAATATCGAAGCCGATTGCAAGTTATGGTGGCCGCACGCGGAAGCGTTGTACTCGACCTTGCTGGGATGGACGCTGACCGGACGACCTGAACTCGCCCAGTGGTACGAACGGGTGCATCAGTACACATTCACTCATTTTCCCGACCAGGAGCATGGAGAATGGTACGGCTACTTGAATCGTGACGGCTCGCCGATTTGGACCGCCAAGGCAAACGGCTGGAAGGGGTGCTTCCATACGCCGCGAATTCTGTATCGCGTCTATCAGTTGCTCGATCGACACGTGAACGGCGCTACCCATGAATGACGCGGAAGCAAGAGCCGCTGGCGAGCATAGTTCCGCATGGTTCTTGATCCGTGTGTGTCTGGTGGCTTCTCTCGGCGGACTGCTGTTCGGATTCGATACCGCCGTCATCTCAGGCACCATCACCAGCGTGGAGGAGCAATTTGCGCTCAGCGAGTGGAAGGTTGGATGGTTCGCTTCTTCAGCGCTGCTGGGGTGCATCTTCGGCGCTGCATGCGCCGGAGGATTCAGCGATCGCTGGGGCAGAAAGCCCGCACTGATCATCGCCGCGATCTTGTTCATGGTTTCGGCGATTGGTTCCGCGCTGCCGCCCACGTTTAACGTTCTCATCGTGGCACGCATCATTGGCGGCCTTGGCGTCGGCATCGCGTCTGTCGTGGCACCGACCTACATCGCCGAGTTCTCGCCCTCGAAGGCGCGCGGACGATTGATCGCGTTGTACCAGTTGTCCATCGTTGTTGGTGTTCTGATTGCCTACACGAGTAACCTTGGCTTGCAGACGCTGTCGAAATCTCAGACGAGCGAAACCGACGTACAGACGAACGAAACCGACGTGCAGCCGAGTGAAACCGACGTGCAGTGGATTGATTGGCTCGTGCGCGACGAGGTGTGGCGCGCCATGTTCGGAGCCGAGGCAATACCAGCGTTACTGTTTCTTGGCTTGCTATGCTTTAGTCCGGAAAGCCCACGTTGGTTAATCTTGCATGGTGATCAGCAGCGCGGGCGTGCTGTGCTGCGTCGAATCCAACCGGCTGTCACCGCTGATGCTGAGTATAGCCTGATTGTTGCTCGCGCGGACGACAAGCAACTGCCGTGGACGGACGTTTTTCGACCCGAGTACCGTCGGGCATTGCTTGTTGGTGTGGGGCTTTCGTTTTTCGGTCAGTTGACAGGAGTTAACGTCATCGTTTACTTCGGCCCCTCCATTCTGAAGTCTGCGGGCTTCGTGGAAAATGGAGCGCTCGCCTTTCAGGTCGGATTTGGCGCCATTAACCTGATTTTCACTGTGGTTGCACTGACCGTGATCGATTCGTGGGGACGCCGCCCGCTGCTGATCGGCGGCATGTTTGTTGTCAGCGCAACGCTGCTGATTGTCAGCGGACTGTTTTACGCACTCGATGGCCAAGAACCGGACGCGTCCGGCGGTGGGCTAATCGAGTATTGGATCGTGCTCGCGCTAGGCGTTTACTTTGCGGCCGTGGCGCTTTCGATCTGTGCGGTCATTTGGGTACTCACCCCCGAAGTGTTCCCCAATCGGCTGCGGGCCAGGGGCGTATCAATTTCGACGTTCGTGAACTGGAGTGTCAATGCGCTCAGTGCGCTTTGGTTTCCTGTCTTCACGGAAGCCTTCAGTATGCATGCCGCGTTTCTAGTATTTTCAGCAATATGCATGGTGGCAGCTTGCTACTTCTACGTCCTCGTTCCAGAGACCAGGCAGCGTAGCCTGGAAGAAATCGAAGCATCGATGACCTCTCTCGCACCCGCGCCATAGATAGTTCAGATAATGATTATTCAAAACTCTGTTCAGCTTGATTCAGCCGACATCGAAGAGTTTCATCGTGAGGGCTTCCTGCGCATTCCTGGGTTGCTTGATTCTGGCCAGGTCCAGCGCTACCGGGCACTTTACGATCGCTTTCTCGAGGGAGTGATCAGCACGGGGCATTTGCGGGCAGATTTGGCGGGCCCGCAAGGTGATGATTCAGCGACCGACTCGGAGAGAATCACTCAGATCATGTGGCCGAGTGCCCTCGTACCACCACTGCTGGACGGTCCCTTGCACCAACAGGCCATCGCGTTGTCCCGACAGTTGTTTGGCGGCGATATGGATTTCGATTTCGACATGTTGATTAATAAGCCGCCACGTCAGTCGGCACCCACACCTTGGCATCAGGATGCCGCCTACTGGGTGGACTTGCCCGATTGTCGCGCTGTCAGCTTTTGGGTCGCATTGGACGAGGCGACCGTCGACAACGGATGCATGTGGTTTGTGCCTGGTTCTCATTTTGAGCCGATGCGTAAACACCATCAAAACGAGGAGACGCGCGCTTTGGAATGTGAAGCAACCGAAGGCGAAGCTGAGCCTGTACCACTGAAACCGGGGGATGCGACCGTGCACCTCGGAAAAACGTTGCACTACTCACGAGCAAACTCGACGGAATTTGACCGTCGAGCCGTGATCGTCAATTGCCGTCCCGAGTTAATGATCAAAATGGAGCGTGCACAGGGCATGGACCACGGTCTCACAGAGAACGTCAGTTTTGTGCGTTCCGCCAGCGCAAATTGAGGCATCAGCGACGCCCGTCCACGAGATCTGGCGAGTCGCGGATTCATCGGCCGAGTAGGCAGATCGAAATGGGACGACGAAGTGTAGACTGCTGATCCAGTCACCAGCATTCAGAGGTTCCGTCTATGACTCACAAGAAGACTTCCGATCATCTCAATCGATTGAAACGCGTGCGACTGGCCGATGTCGCGGAAGCTGCGGGGGTATCACGGGCGGTCGCGGGACAGGTGCTCAACGGTAGCAAAGGCAATTCGCGTGTCGCCGAGAAAACTGCCGAAAAGATCTGGGAAGTCGCGCGGCGCATGAACTACCAGCCCAATCCGGCAGCGCAGCAGCTCAAAGGCATGCGCACGCGGATGTTTGGTACACTGGTCGCTTCAGCAGGCGATCCGTTGCGATCGTTTCTGGTGCAGTATTTGGACACCGCAGCGGTAAAAAAGGGCTGCCACACGATCATCGGCAACACCATCGGTCGCATGGATGTGGGTCCCAACCAATTTGACTACTACATCGAAGAGCTGGCCAGACGCGGCGTCGATGGTGTGTTCTGTGCGGTGCACAACTGGTTCGATGGGGACCGAAAGCTGCTCGTGCAGCAGCATCCCAACACGGTTTTCTACGAGGATGTCGATGTCCCAGGGGCTCACGTCGTCAAGGCGAATCGCTATATCGCAGCACGATTGGCGACTCGGCATCTGTTGGAACGGGGACGCCGACGATTAGGGCTCGTGCTATCTGATCTCAACAGAACCTCCTGCGAAGATCGCTTGCGTGGTTATCGAGATGAGCATGAGGCTTACGGCTTCGAAACCGACGAGGAAATGGTGTTCGATGCTGCCAAGCATGGTGGAGCTTACCCCTGGCATGATACCAAGACACTGACTTGGACGTTCCCTGACGAAGTCGTCGACATTGCGATCGACCAACTCGTCCGAGACGAAGGGGCAGACGCGCTCGTTTGCGTAGACGACTTTTGGGGAGCGACGTTGTTGCGCAGACTGCGTGCACGCGGCGTTGCGGTTCCCGCCCATGTGGCGGTCGTCGGATACTTGAACCACTACCTCGCGGACTGGACGGACCCACCGCTGACGACGATTGACACCCTGCAAGGCGCGGCGGCTGAGCGAATGCTGGAAATGATGGTACAGCTTGTCTCGCGCGGTCCACTCCCCACGGAAGACCGCGTTGTCGAGATCACGCCAAAACTCATTGTTCGAGGGTCTACGTAAGGCCATCTCGTGTCGACTCGGCTGCGACTCGGTTTTTCTATGCCGATTCCTGCGACGAAACGTTATTGCTCACCAAGTGATTTGATCGGAAGCGTTCATGGCTAAAGTTTACTACGTCGGTGATTGGGCGGTGATGTTGGGCCCTTGCTTTGCAGAGACACCGTTCAACTACTCATTCAAAGGCACGGATGTCTTCAACTACGGCAAGTGGCTCAAGGAAGCACTAGAGGCAGACGGTGACCATGAAGTCGTAAGTGTGCCGACGTGGGAGTTCTATCGTAATCCGCCCGGACGTTATGAGGAGATCCTCGCCGAGTTCGATGTGCTGATCTTCTCAGACGTAGAGATCAAGAACTTTCAGCTCGATCCTACGTTCTTCGATCGAAGCAAGTTTGGCACAGAACCCTTGACCTTTCCCGATCGAGTGCGACTGACGGTCGAAGCGATTGAGCAGGGAACTCATGCGCTATTTCTTGGCGGTTGGCTGAGTTTCAACGGCGAGATGGGCAAAGGTGGTTGGGGACGTTCCCAGCTAGCGAGAGCTTTGCCGGTTGAATGTCTGCGTGAGGAAGACTTGGTCGAGAGCACAGAAGGATTTCGCATGCATAGTTGTGTCGAGTCACACGCAGCTCTTCAAGGAACGGATTTGGAATCGTCTCCTCCGATCCTGGGCTACAACCGCACGATTGCCAAGCCGGATGCGCAAGTTCTCGCGACTTGGGAAGGCAGTTCAGACCCGGCGCTGGTCGTGTCAACTTATGGATCTGGGCGAGTTGCAGCTTACACTTCTGACCCAGCACCACACTGGGGTTGCAACTTCGTCTATTGGCAAGGCTATGCGCGCTTTTGGCAACAACTCGTGGCTTGGCTGTTGAGTGGGGACTAAGTTCGCTAGTGTGCTGGACATGCTCTCACTCGCCTAACCGACGGGCAGGCGTTCGCTTCGCCGCTGTGGTGCGGAACTAGCTGCGGTCACTTTGAACTTACTGATCGGGGAGATCTAAGATTTGCCCCTGAGCCAGCAGATGCTCCTTCAGATCTGGATAAGGTAGGTCCTGCGGTGGCACACCCGCGCTCGCCGACAGCGCGGCGGCGACGCCCGCCCCCTGACCGATGACCATCCAGGCACCCTCAATTCGCAGCGATGAGATTCCGACGTGCGTGCACGACAGCGCGATCGGTACCAGCAGATTGTCGCACTGCTCCGGCTTGGGTAAAACCGAGCGATAGGGCACATGATAGGCGTAGCCTTGCGCTGGGTTCCGCTTGCGTACTGGGAAGATCGTGCCTTCGTTGATCACGCCACCGCCCTTCAGAGCAATCCGCTGGCAGTCGTGCGAGTCGATCGGAAACGATGAGATCGCAATGGGGTCGTCCTTCGTCGGTTCGTCAAGGATGTCTCGTTGGCTGATCACATACAGGCCCTTCATGCGGCGCGACTCGCGGACATACAGTGCCGGTGAGAAGTGCCCGTAGCTAGCGAACTCGTCCTTGCAAAGCCCCAGTCGAGCATACTTCTTTCGGATAGCTTCGGGAATGATCCGGTCGGTGGTCAGAAAGTGATAAAACTCAAGCGTATATTGCTTGTGTGTTTCCCAGATCGCTTTTCTTCCTGCTTCGTCTGCCGTGTGCCATTGGTTACCTCCGCCAATTAGGCCGATCGAGAACTGACCGCCAATCGAATTGTTGCCATCGAACTTGTCGCCTGGCAACGGATAGAGATCGAAGCGGACCTGATTGACGTCGCCTCCTGCATTGATGTAGCGACGGATGATCTCAAACCGGGACGGATCGTAGTTGTCCGGCGCGGGCATCGGTACACGCTTGTCGGGGTCTGCGGTCAGACAAAGCCGAAAGCTGTAGGTCATCATGTTTGTGTCGCCCTCGGCTTCCGCTCCGCCATCGTCGGTTGTCACCAGCGGAAGCAATTGGCCTTTGTCGTCAAAGCCGCTGATGTCCATCTTCGCCTTTGGGTACTGTTTGCCTGCGAGGGGTTCGTTGTACTCGGCGCGGCCCTCGCGACCGGCCGTCCAGTCGACGCCCGCTGCCGCCATCAGGTCGCCCTCGTAAGTGCCATCGACATAAACCTTGGCGGAAAAGGTACCGCGGCTTGTGACCAACGAGGTGATCGTCGGCCCATCTTTTGTCACCGATTGCAGATAGCGCTCCGTTAACACGGTGACGTTGCTCTCTTGCAGCATTCGCCTGGTCACTCGCATCGCGACGTGGGGTTCAAAAACCCATCGCGATTGATCCTTGGTTGCAGGGTTGTACGGCGCTGTGAGGCCGCGATCGGTGTAGTCCTGCACCACACGCGCGTGCCACTCATCGAACAGCCCCATCAAGGTTGTGCGGACCATCTGATTCGAGTCACAGTGGCTCAGCCCACCGGTGCTCAAGCCGCCGACATGATCTGTCGGCTCCAGCAGAATAACCGAAGCCCCTTCGCGAGCGGCTGCAATCGCGGCACAGAATCCGCCCGGTGTGGAGCCGTAGACAATCACGTCCGCGTCCGAAGCACCACCAAAGCTTCGGTGCGAGTTTGCGGACAACGCGGCCAAGACGAGGATGAAGTGGCAAACGGTACGAGTCATGGGTGCTGCTGAGGGTAAGAGTTGCGTTTCTTTTGTTGCATCTAATCCGCAAAACCGGAACTCTGCCTTCGCTAGTTGCTTCGACAGTGGTTCCTGCCGTTGGGATCGACGTCGCGATGTGCGAGATTGATGATCTCGAGGCCAGTCAGCGGCATGGACCACAAGTTCCATTTGATGCTAAAATGTAGATGATCACAGTTCGAGTGCCAATTCAAGGTTCGGGTGAGCTATTCACCTTTGGCATACACTGGCCGCTTTTCTTTTTTTGAGGTGCTGCGATGGACAAACTCGTCGGCGGAATTCAGAAGTACAAAAAAGAGTACTTCAGCGAGCATCAAGAGTTTTTTGCGGAACTGGTGAAAGGCCAAACCCCCAGAGCACTGTTCATCACGTGCTCGGACTCGCGTATCGATCCCAACGTGCTCACACAAACAGAGCCCGGCGAAATCTTCACGCAACGGACGGCGGGCAACATTGTACCTCCATACGGTTCGGTCCGAGGTGGAGAAGCCGCGACGATTGAATACGCGGTCTGCGCGCTCAAGGTCCGGCATATCATCATTTGCGGCCATTCCCACTGCGGAGCGATGGCCGGCCTGCTGCATCCGGATATGACAGAAACCATGCCAGCCGTGCAGTCGTATCTGGAGTATGCCGCAGCCACGTCACGGATCTTGAACGAGAATTACGCAGACGTCACCGACGAAGCGAGGCGACTCAATTTGGCGGTCGAAGAGAACGTCCTTGTGCAACTGGAAAACTTGCGCACCCACCCCTCCGTCGCCGCGGCCGTGGGACGGGGCGTGCTGGGGCTGCATGCTTGGGTGTACAAGTTCGAGACCGGCGATGTCACCGCGTTCAATCCGACGACGGGACAGTTTTTGCCCGTCGAGCAAGTGGAAGACGACAATATCGACAAGCCGCCTCGCGTGATCGATTAGCCAAAGTTCTTGGCAATTTCAAACATAATCCGAGCCACGGTCGAATCGGTGTCGCTCGGTGTGGTGCACACGGCGTTGATGTCGCACTCCTGGGGCGATTCGTACTCAGCACTGACGCCTGGGAACATGGGTATGTCACCGCGATCGGCCGCAGCGTATCGTCCCGTTTGGTCGCGTTGGCGGCAAACCTCGATGGGCGTGGCAAGATGAACGTGGATGGTGTTTTCGCGGCCAAGGATCTCGACGAACTTGTCTCGCATGGACTGCTGTGGTGCGACAAAAGCCGCGATGCAGAACTGACCTGCTGAGTTGATCAGATTCGCCACTTCAGCCGCTCGACGGAGATTCTCGCTACTTTCCTCGCTGGAAAAGCCTAAGTCACGGCTCAAACCCAACCGCAAGTTTTCGCCGTCGAGGACCATGCCGACGTGGCCGCTTTCGAACAGCCTGCGTTCCAGAGCGGCAGCGAGCGTGGACTTCCCGGCACCACTTAAGCCGGTGATCAAGACCGTGAGTGGCTGAAGCAGGAAACGTGCTTGTCTCGCTTCGGCAGTGATCGAACTCTCCACGGGCTGAAGCTTCAGGCCGCCAACTTCGTTATGGCCCTCCAGGCCTTCCGCACTTTCGTCGAGCTGTTGATCGAGAAACATGCCGGCCGCAACCGTCTCATGCGAAATGCGATCGACAACAATGAACGAGCCCGTTTGGCGATTGCGTTTGTATGAATCAAAGCAAACCGGGTCGTGAAGCTTCAGATGACAACGCCCTACTTCGTTCAGCTGCAGTGAGGTTGCCGGTTGGCGACTCAACGTATTGACATCCACTCGATAACGGACCGGATCGATTTCGCCGGTAGTCCGTCCGCAGCAGGTTTTGACCCAATACTGTCGCCCTGGGGAAAGTGGTTGCTCCGACATCCAAACCAGCATGACTTCCGCATCACGAGCAACCCGAGGCAAGTTACCCAGCCGGACGAGCATGTCTCCACGCGTGACGTCGATGTCATCTTCCAGTGTGAGCGTGACCGACGCTTCCGCAGACGCGGCTTCCCGATCGCCCGTCATTGTCACGATGCGTTGCACGCGCGAGCGACTCTTCGACGGCAGGACGATCACTTCGTCGCCGGGACGGACCGTACCCGAGGCGACCGTACCGCTGAAGCCGCGGAAATTTGCGTCCGGACGGTTCACCCACTGCACCGGGAAGCGAAAATCCGTCAGATTCTTATCAGCACCAACGTAGATGGACTCCAAAATGTGCAGCAGTGAGCCATCGGCGTACCATAGCGTGTCGCTGCTCGCCTCGACGACGTTGTCTCCGTTGAGTGCCGATAGCGGCACAAATCGCACGTCAGAGATTTCAAGGCGACGGGCGAATTCGCGGAACTCCTGGCAGATGTCCTCAAAGATCTTTTGGTCGAAGTCGACCAGATCCATCTTGTTAACCGCAATCACCACGTGTTTGATACCCAACAGCGAGACGATAAATGCGTGCCGCTTCGTTTGGGTGAGCACGCCCTTGGTCGCGTCGATGAGAATGATGGCAAGGTCAGCAGTGGAGGCGCCGGTCGCCATGTTGCGAGTGAATTGTTCGTGGCCGGGTGTATCCGCAATGATGAACTTGCGACGATCGGTCGAGAAGTAGCGATACGCGACATCGATCGTGATGCCCTGCTGCCGTTCGTCTTCCAGGCCATCGAGCAGCAATGCCGTATCGATCGCGGTACCGGTGGTGCCATGGCGTTCCGAATCGATCTGCAGCGACTGGATTTGATCATCGTAGATGGCGCCCGCGTCGAGCAACAATCGTCCTATCAGCGTGCTCTTACCATCGTCGACACTTCCGCACGTGATGAAACGGAGAATGTCTTTCTCGGCTTGGGATCCGGAATCTGTGCGCTCAGAATCAGACACCGTGTTTGCAATTGTCGTGGCCATGGCTGCTTGTGTTAAAAATTGTGCTTGGTGTGTGATCTGAAAACGGCTCTTGTTTTGCGAAGTTGCAATTTCGATGTCGACGAATCAGAAGTAGCCTTCGCGCTTCTTCTTCTCCATGGCGGCTGCTTCATCGCGATCGATCGCTCGTCCTTGACGTTCGGAGAAACGAGTGGTCGCCATTTCGTGCACGATCGCGTCGAGGCTATCCGCGCTGGATTTGACAGCGCCAGTCACTGGATAGCAGCCTAAGGTGCGAAATCGCACTTTGCGCAGGACCGGTTTTTCATCCGGCTCAAGCCGCATACGCTCGTCGTCGACGACGATAAGATCGCCATCGCGCTCGACCACCGGCCGTTCCTTTGCGAAATAGAGCGGCACAATCGGTACTTGCTCGCGCTGGATATAGGACCATACATCCAGCTCCGTCCAATTCGACAGCGGGAATACCCGCATGCACTCGCCGGCGTGTCGCCACGTGTTGTAGATATTCCACAACTCAGGCCGTTGATTACGCGGATCCCAACGATGTTGCTTATCTCGGAACGAGAAAATCCGCTCTTTTGCACGCGAACGTTCTTCATCGCGACGTCCGCCGCCGATTGCCGCATCGAACTTGAACTCGGTGAGGGCCTTCTTCAACGGCTTGGTACGCATGATCTCTGTGTACATGGGACCATGATCGAATGGGTTGATGCCCTGAGCAACTCCCTCCTCGCTGATCTCCACATGCAGGTCCAATCCTAACTCGTCACGTACATAGCGATCGCGAAACTCTGTCATTTCGCGGAATTCCCAAGTTGAGTCAACGTGCAGTAGCTTGAACGGCACCTTCCCCGGATAGAAGGCCTTCCTCGCGAGATGCAAAATCACAGAGGAGTCTTTACCAATGGAGTAAAGCAATGTGGGGCGTTCATACTCGGCAGCCACTTCGCGCAGAACGTGAATGCTTTCCGATTCCAACCGATCGAGGTGAGTATCGATTGCAGTGGTGGTCTTGGTAGTCATATCTTCAAATTGTCCTTCGGATCGCAAAAATCAAATACTCGCTCGGCATGGGTCGACATCGTGTCCTTTAGCTGGCGACACTCTGTGTTTCGGTCGGAGAATGCACTCGTTTCCAGAACAGCGATGGTGAGCAGCGGAAGAACTGCCCATCTTCCACCGCGACAAGCTGCACCCAACCATTTGCTACCAGGTCGCGTACGTTCTCGTGAGCGGCGATGACCCGATCAATGGATGCGCGCTTGGCCGCGATGACCACCAACAGACGTACCGGATCGTGCACGTAGTCCTTGCCGTCATGGATCGATTGCCAGGCAAGTCCAGCACGCAAGTCGCCCCCATTGCCTTCCAGGAGTCCGAACTTGCCGACGACGTTGTGAATCGTCTTGTTACCACACCCGAAGTGCTTCTGATCAACCGTCGAGGCGAAGTACTGCATGTTGATCCAGTTGGTGACGATCATCGGAGCGGTCATGATCTGTTCGAGCACTTTCCCATCGGGATCGTTCGCTTCGTTGTAACTGTGCAT
>JANQQA010000025.1 GCA_028285205.1 Bythopirellula sp.
GAGAATTGACCCACCCCCCCTACGTGAATCCGATCGATGCTTTGACCATCGCCATGACACCAGCACGGACGGCATCAGGGAGGTTGTGCCAAACTTCAACGACGGTTGCTAGATCAGAGTCGAGAGATGCACCAAGTGCGCCGTGTTCTGCGCCGCATTCACTTGAGCATGATGTTTTCTTCGAGAAACTCTGAGGGGGTTCGAGTCCCTCCTCCGCTACTTTCGCAAGTCGTCGCATCGCATCGCACATCATCGCCTACGCCCGCAATTTGCAGGGGCTTAGGTGTTTCTATTTCGGTGCCAGTGCGTTTGGGGTATTGCAGCCGGTCGCAGGCAATTGTTCCTTTTCGCGTCCCGTTCGGTGCGCCTGGCGATGTGCAATTTTGGAGGCTTCAACGGGAAGGTCGTCGGTGCTGATCACGTGCGGCGATTCTGGGGAAGAGTGCTGTGGAGCCCTACTTGGTTTCCAAGTGATAGTCTTGCTGATGTCCGCCCGGGGTCACGTTTAGCCGCAGTTCGGTCGCGCTGTTGTATTTTGGCGGCAGGGCTTCAGTCATGATCTCCTTCACAGGGCTGTCGGGAGTGTCGTACAGCCTTTTTTTGCCGACAACTTTCGAGACGCGCACTTCGACTTTCTTGCTGCCAAACGGAACTTCCACAGAGTAGTTGCCGTCTTCGATCACGCCGCCGACAGGCGTGCCGATGTTGTCTTCCGGAATAAACGAAATAGCACCAACCTTCGCCGGCTCGCCATCGACCGTCACGACTCCAGAGACGAGAGCTGTGAACGAAGGCTCACAGCCGAGAGCTGAAAATACAATCAGCAGAAAAAGCACGTTGGCACGACTGCCACTAAGATGGCTGACGGTGTCTCGAGCGTCCATCATCTCAGTTCCCAAACGTTTCAGCACCATTCATCGTTCCTTGTGCCATCCATACATCCAGCGAGACGTCATTGGTCACGAAATGAATTGAACCGTCACAATACGCCGCATTCACACCGCCACTGTGTCGACTGCGCGCAGCCGATACCTGCGCCGCTTCGGCGCTTGCGACTGCAGGCATATTTGGGTCCCCTGTGGGTTGAAACCAGCCGTTGACGATCTCGTCGGCGACGCTCGTGTTGGGTGTGCGCATGGTGTGGAATCGAAACACGCCGTCGTCGTTTTGGATATCACCTCGCCAGTCACTGTCGGAATTGACCCATGCCATCAACGTCTCGGACATGAGCAAGGTTTGACTGGTTCCGTCAACGATATCGCCAAACGATGTGTCGCGTGGCAACCAACGCTTGCCTTCTTCGTGAGAGAAAGGTGCCTGCGGCAATTCGTCAACCGTCAAGGTACCCTCCCCGCGTCTTTGACCATAGCGGACGTTGCCCCAGTTGACGACGTAGTTTCCGCGTCGTCGCTGATAGTTGCCCACGGTCTGATCATCACCCTGAACATCGTCTGGGCAACGATACAGAGTGACCGGCTGTCCGGTCGCCCCATCCAGTGTGCCACCAATGGTTCCGGGTGGTTGGTAAAACGGCACGCTCGTATCGTCCATAGCTGCGATCGCTTGCTGCTCGATATACGGCCACATGTAACGTACCCATGTCTGACGCGGTGGTTGTGCTGGCCCGCCTCTCGGTCGTGTCGAAGGATTTGGGGCACTCGAGCCAAGTGGCAGTTGGAGGTTCGCATCGTGATACATGTGCATCGCCAAAGCCCACTGCTTGAGTTGGTTCGTGCACTGGGTTCGGCGAGCCACCGCCCGAGCAGCTTGAACCGCCGGCAGCAATAGCGCCACCAGCACACCGATGATCGCGATCACCACCAGCAACTCGACTAACGTGAATCCAAGGCGAGCCCTTCCGGCCCGTGGGAGGCGTCGAATCTTGAGCATCGCTGTCTCCAATTCCCAAATACTGGAATCTCTACCGTCGGCAGCTGATTCTAACCGTGCGTACGTAAGCAATTTCAGTTAGTCAGTTGAGCGAAAAAAAAGTGAAAAGTTGCTGCCTTCAGCTCAAATAAGACTGGCGTTTCATTCTATCAAGGAATTGTCTGCCGTCGAATGATTTTGAACCATATCGAGATTGTTCATTGAGGTGCTCCAGCGTGCCAAAGACGTGCCCACCTTCACTCCAACTCACCACGCCCTCCCGAGAACGCCACCAATTCGAATACGCCGGGCAAATGAAAGGCTGGTGCAATGCGGTCGGGCGAGCAGTGCCTGCGAGAATGAAACGACACATTGTTCTATGAAGGGGCGACGACACCTAGAGCGGAACACTACTGATCCTAGCCTTATATCTGTGCCCACGAATCGGCGTGGGAACACAATTTGCAAGCAATATCCTACTGAAACGGACGAAATACCTTCGCAGCGTTACCGAGGCTGTGCGAGTGCGCCACAGCCGCACATTCTGATACAGGAGGCGGACAATGAAACGATGGGAATACATGATTATTGATTCGCAGGTGATCCCTGGCGGCGGAATATTCAAAGGCAAGACTTCGGCAGAAATCAACTCCTACCTCAATGAACTAGGCGATCAGGGTTGGGAGGTGATTAATCTCGACTTTCGTGAGCTAGAAAGACGCCTGGAGTTTACAGGAATCGCGAAGCGCGAATGTCAATCATGACTTGAACCTTTGGACGATCTGTTGCGGTGCAGAAGAACGCGTCGAAAAAACCGCGAAACCCTCGTTCTGGTTCTACGGCAACCGTCCCCTCGAACGCCCGGCTAGAGAGTGTGACAACCCGCTTTGAACTGGACCGTCCTTAGTCTATGAGACGCACGACCTCACCATTCCTACATGGAATATCTTGTCGTCGGCATGGATATTTTAGCACGAAATCCAGCTCCATGACATGTCCAATGGTCAATAGGCATTCCATCCGGTCGAACGTCAAAGTTCCTAACTCTGCTGTGGGAAATTGCCTTCGTCGCGGCAGGCAGGCGAGACTTGCAATGTTCACTGCCCATGAATATTCTATCCTTCATGGTCGACGGAAGAACGCAACTTCACGGTCAAGTCATACCGATCGCGACTGCGGTAGAGCACGCCACCTACTGCTTTAAGAAATTCGACCGTCTGCCCTCCGCGGATTCACGTATTACGCTTCTCTGCGCGGGACGCGAAAAGTGCCTGCCAAGCTACCATGTGGCTCGGACCGAGTTCTCTTGCAATATCGTCGAATTCGTCTGTCAGGGTAAAGGGCGGATGGATTTGGGTGGGAAGTCTTATGCTCTATCGGCGGGCCACATCTTTTCTTACGGAATGGATTCAACGCACGACTTGTGGAGTGACCCAGCCGACCCGATGACGAAATACTTTGCTGCCTTTAGTTATAACTCTCAGGCGCGCGCACTCAGTATCGAAAGTTTGTCACCCGGAGAGATTCGCTGGTCGCGGGATATTGCAGTCTTGCGTACGCTTTTCGATGAGCTCATCAAGGAAGGCCAGCAGAGCGGCAGAATGCACGAAGAGATAACTGCACGTTACCTAGAACTCATTCTGCTAAAGGGTGGCGAGGCACTCTTGCCAGATGTGGCATACGGCAGTGGCGGCTCCGATTCCTTCGATCGCGTGTTGGGAATCATCGAAAGTAGTTTCGTTGAGATCGATTCGCTGGACGCTCTTGGCAGGCTTTGCAGTTTGGAGCCGAATTACATCTGCCGATTGTTTCGCAAATATAGTCAAGAAACGCCTAATCAATGCCTTTCACGGCTCAAGTTGAATCGAGCAGCCGAGCTTTTGCTCACGTACTCGAAGCCGATAAATGAGATCGCACGCGAGGTGGGATACGCCGATCCCTTCTACTTCTCACGTGTGTTCAAGAAACGTTTTGGTTGTTCTCCGAAAGATTTTCGAGAGTCTTCAAATTAGCAAATGGAAGTAGATAGTTTGTGTACGATCGGCAGCCACTGATCTTGCAAGCCGTCAATAAACTTTGCAGCCGTTCACGATTTAGTGACTGGGTGGAAACTGCAGGTATGACCATTTTCTAAGCACCCGTTCGCAACGGGGACTGGATTGCCGAAGGGCTTCGTCATTCAACATGAACACCGAGTTCGTCTGTGATGCTTCAGCTCAGAATAAAAGGTCGGAATATTAGCATGAGTGACCTCTCCGTACCTGGAGCCAATGGCTTCAGAGCGTGTTCGCTAATCTTATCGCTCCTGTACCCTTGCGTAGCGATTGACGTCGCAGCCGCAGTTGATTTGGGTACTCTAGCCGCTGAGCTTGCCAATCGGGATAGCTTGGCGATTCACCCCAACGGATCCTACACCCTCCATCAGGCATCGAGCCACGACACACGCAACGCAAGAGGTTTCTCTCGACTGGGCGCGCCTTGGGGATTTGCCAACGTCGACTTCGGCAACTACCTCCGCCAAGTTACCATCGACGGACGAAAGGAGTGGGTCCTTCTGGAAGATCACGGACCTGGCGTCATTACGCGCTGGTGGACCACCGGCATCAGTGAAGAACTGCTGGACGAGCATCGCATGCGGGTATATGTCGATGGCTCGATGACTCCAACAATTGAAGCAACGGCCGAACAGCTGTTCGGTGGCGACAACTTGGGATTCGGACCAGAGCTGAATTTCGAAACGCCAGAAACTGGCGGCAATCTGTATGGCCCGATTCCCTATCAGAAAAACGTGTTGGTAACTTGGGACGGTCCATCCACCCACGGTGACGCGCACGTGGCCCTCCGCGATCCAGCCAAGAAGAACAGCGTCGATAACGCGCTGTGGTACAACATCAACTATCGCAGCTTGGCAGAGGATACGAAAGTCGATAGCTTCGACGCCTTTGACTTGCAGGTGCATGAGTCTACGCTAGAGCAAGTCAATAAGCTGTTGCGTACGCCCGTATCGGCGGATTCGTTCACGCACCCACACAAGGCCCAGCAAGAGCTCGATCCTGGGCAATCCATGACTTACGCCGTCGATGGTCAGGGAGCGGTGCGACGACTTCGCGTGCGAGTGAGCGGTGAGGACCAAGTCGCAGCTTTGACAAATGTAGATTTAGTGTTGGTGTTCGACGGGCAGAAGACCGCGCAGGTCCCGGTAGGCGAGTTCTTTGGCAATGGCTTGAGTGAGAACGCCGAGAATCCCTACAACGAGGGCGGCGACTACATGCGAAACGTAGCTGCTGACGGCAGCATGACAAGCTATTGGGTGATGCCATTTGAACGCAGTGCCAAAGTTCGCTTGGTGAACCACAGCCTTCAGGCAGTATCTGTCGATCTGGAGGTCGATACAGGCGAATGGGAATGGTCTGATAGATCGATGTACTTCCATGCTGATTACACCTTAGAAGAAGGCGTTCGCACGCGGACTGCCGAAGGTGGACCTTGGCCTGGCGATGCAGGCAAGCGTGAGTTGTACAGTCACGAAGGCGATGCTGATTTCCGATTTCTCACTGTTCGTGGACGGGGAGTGTTCGTCGGCGACACGATGTCCATTCGCAACCTCTCAACAGGTGAGGGACTCAATTCATGGTGGGGCGAGGGCGACGAAAAGATCTACGTTGATTACGTCAACCAACGAGGCGAAGGCTCGGACGCGAATCCCGATCACGTTGGAACTGGTACTGAAGATTACTACGGTTACTCGTTTGGTAGCGGAAAGGAGTTTACCAGTCCGTTTGTCACTCCGCCCAACGCCGCGGGCAATCGCACCGACGACGGTGCGTTGACCGTCAATGGTCGTGTGCGTGGTTTAGATGCAATACCATTCGATCATTCGTTCAAATTCGACATGGAAGTTTGGAAGTGGAAGCAAGGCACACTAGACATTGGTGCCGCAACCTTCTGGTACGGCCTGCCAGGGGCAAAGTCGCTACACGTCGTAGCCGACTTGGCGAGAGACTTCAAGCAAACTGGGTCAGCTGTAGCCGGCAATCCCAACGACGGCCAATGGAGCTACTTCGCGAGCGACCAAGCCAACCCAAACGACGAGGATGCGAAACTGCTTCCGCTGACCTGGGGAACGGTTGGAAACCTGGGAAACAGTGGTTACGGCGGCGGGCAAAATGGCTCGGCGAACCTTCCTGCAGTGTCCAATCGCTCCCTCTTCGAGACGGGCCAACAGCAAAACCTAGGAATCCACGGGAGCCCCGGCTACCACGAGTTGGCCGTGCACGTCGGTGGGAACGATTTCGGCGCCCGCGATGCGGACCATCCGTACTTTGTTGCCCGCTGGACTGTTGGCGATTCGTCCGCCGGCATGATCAATATCTCGGGAGCGGTGCGGAACCTAGTAGAAAAGAATGACAGCGTAGACCTTTGCATCTATGTTGGTGGCAGACTTGTTTATCAAGTAAAGGGGAACCGCGACGGAGATGGCAAGCTACCTGAGACTTACTTCGAGTTCGACGCGACGGCCCAAGCTGGAGAACACGTCGATTTTGTCGTCGGTAATGGAGGCCAGGGTAACCTGCTTGGCGACGAGACCCTACTGAAAGCGTTGATTCGCGCGTGGTAGACGGTGTTCTCCCAAACCCAAGAAATGTCCACGACGCGAGTATAGCGAAACCCAAGACAGGCAAATCATTGGGATCAGAACGCTCGTCAATGAGAGTAATCCGAACCATCGAAGCTATCAATTCGCCATGGCTGCGCGATACGATAGCTAAGAAACACATGATCGCGTTCCTCAAAAACATGGCCATGTTTTGCCAACCCTTCGACAGCTATTGAACTGGTCGCGGCGGTGACTACGTCCATCTATTGACATCCTTCCAATCCCAGGCATGAGCGCTATGAAAGATCACACACTCACGAGACGTCAGTTTTCAGGCATGGCTGCAGGTGCCTTTGCTGCCACGACATGCTCCCAGCTACTCAGCAGCAAGGGTTGGGCGGAAATCCGCGACTATGCCAGGAAGTCCCGCGCGAAGATCTACAAGTCGGTGAAATGGGGGATGATCAACATCGACGGATCGGTGCTTGACAAGTTCAAGCTATGCAAGGAATTAGGCTACGACGGAATTGAATTGATCAGCCCTTGGCCACATTCCAAGGATGATATCAACAACGCAAGTGCAACCACCTCATTGCCCGTGCATGGTGTCGTGGACATGAAACATTGGAACATCCGTCTGTCGAGTCCAGATGCTAAAGTCCGTGATGAGGGCCGTGGCATTCTTGAGCAAGCCATCCGTGATGCGGATGCCTTCGGTGGCGACTCCGTGTTGCTTGTGCCTGGAGCGGTCAAGGGAGACGACGAGAACCACGATCATGTCTGGCAGCGATCGATTGTCGAGATTCGAAAAGTGTTGCCTCTGGCGAGCCGCCTGGGAGTTCGTGTGCTTATCGAGAATGTTTGGAATGGATTCTGCGAGTCTCCGGAGCAGTTGCGCGACTACCTGGACGAAATCGATAGCCCTTGGGTCGGCGCTTACTTCGATATCGGCAATGTCGTGAAGTTCAGCCCCAGCGAGAACTGGATTCGCATCCTTGGCTCACGAATCGTCAAACTTGACGTTAAAGACTGGGGGAAAGAGAACGGATTTTGCAAGATCGGCGATGGTGATGTTAACTGGCCTGCGGTGTGTCAGGCATTACAGGAGATTCGTTTCTCTGGTTGGTCCACTGCCGAGGTCGCCGGGGGCGACCAAGATCGGTTGCACGAAATCCGCACACGAATGGATCGTGTGCTTCAACTTGAAGCGTAGCGAGACCAAACAGCTGCATGATTGGTCTCTGGGGTTGATCGTCTTGGCTTTTCCCAACGCAGACTTAGCATCCCAGCTGGACGACACGAACTCGCCATGCTGCACGGAGACTTGCTGAAAGTACTTCCTGAGTTTAGATTCGCCTGTGAAGTAAGCGATCCATTTCTCTCCTTCCGGAGTCATCACCATGTTGCGTTCCTTCATGTTCAGCTTGCTTGCTTGCCTGGTCTTGTTGGACTTGGCGGGTGCCGAATTGCCGACGGAGGATCCTCCGCACGGCAAGCTCCATCCAATGCTTGCTGCTACCATCGAAGCAGGTCCCTACGAGGCGCAATGGGCTTCTCTGGTGACGCATCCGCTCGCCGATTGGTTTCACCGTGATAAGATCGGCCTCAGTGCGCACTGGGGACCCTACGCAGTTCCCGGTTGGACACCACGCAAGGATACTCCCTATGGAGTTGCCTACGCCGAATGGTACATGAATTGGTATCGCACTGGTAACAAGGCAGTGAATGAGTACCAACGGACCACCTACGATTCCGCCCCTTACGATGACTTTTTCGACGGCACTAAGAATCTCAAAACAGGCGAGATTGACGGATTCTTTGCCAAAGACTTCGATGCCAATCAATGGATGAAAACCTTCAAAGATGCCGGTGTCAAATATTTCTTCATCACTGCCAAACATCACGATGGCTTTTGCCTGTGGGATACGAAATACACCGACCGCAATGCGATGAAGATGGGCCCGAAACGCGATCTCCTCCGTGAACTCGCAGATGCGGCGCGTGCCAACGGCATCAAGATCGGCTTCTACTATTCCTTCTACGAGTGGTTCAACCCAATTTATCTCGGCAACACCGACCTGAGTGGCTACAAGGGAATCAAGCAGCTCAACGACGAGGACGGCGACGGGAACGTCAACGAATATGTTGACGATTTCATGATTCCGCAAATCAAGGAACTGATAGATGCGTTCCACCCCGACTATCTGTGCTTCGACGGCGAGTGGGATCATGGATACCCGTACTGGCGGAGCCGGCAGATTGTTGCCTATTACTACAACCAGGCGGCCAAGCGAGGCCAACCCGTGGTCATCAATGACCGCTTTGGCCAAGCGAAGGAGGGCGTTTCCGATACTCGCGGAGTCTACGGCGACGTCTACCATGTCGAGTATTTTGCCAATGTAGATCGCGCGAAACCCTGGGCTATGTGGCGAGGCTTCGGCAACAGTTATGGGTACAACCGAAACGAACACCCGAGCAACATCCTCAGCGTTCAAGATACCATCCGCATGATGGTGGACGTCGTGGCGGACAACGGGAACGTTGAGTTCAATCTTGGTCCCAAGGCAGATGGTACGCTGGCAGCGTTTGAAGAGGAACGATTGGCGGCGATGGGTGCCTGGCTAGGTGTGAATGGCGAAGCCATCTATGGAACGCAGAAAAGCCCTGTTGGAGTCCTGCCATCGGGGCGTGTCACGCATAAGCCCCAATCGCGAACACTCTACTATCACGTATACGATTGGCCAAAGAATGGCATTGTTGAGCTGCCAGGCATTCAGAATAAAATCACTTCCGCCAAATTGCTCGCTGACGGCAAATCAGTGGGTGTGTCCAAGTCGGAAGATAACACTATTCGCCTGCAGGTTCCTGCAGAGGCTCCTGACCCAAATGTCAGCGTCATCGCGCTGCGCTACAAGGGAGAGCTTTCTGCGGAAAGGTATGTGCCGCGAGTCCGCGCGAATGCAGCGGGTGAATTTGTGCTTTCCTATACCGATGCGTCGGTGCATGGAAAATCGCTAAAGGTAGAACCTGAAAGGCAAGCACTGGGGCACTGGACAAGCGCGGACGACTACCCCGAATGGCAGCTAGACGTTGAAGAAGCTGGAAGTCTTGCTACAGCGATAACGCTAGCGTGCATTGATGCTGCCGCCGGATCCGACTTCCGACTGTTTGTAGATGGCAGGCCTACCGATCTTGCTGGCACGGTACCTGGTACCGGTAGTTGGACTGACTTTCAGAGCTTGAACTTGGGTAGCATCGACCTCGACAAAGGGAAGCACGTGCTTGCCGTGCGGTGTACCAACATCAAATCGGCCGCGATGAACCTCCGTTCCTTGGCATTACGACCGATCGAATAATGACGAAGCCATCACTCTTCCTGGCAGCTCAGATTGGACTACTGCCGTCCTGGCGGGAGGGTTTTGGGACCGCGGAAAGCGTGTGAGTCTTCGCTGACCGCGGTTCAGGCTCGGTCTTGCCGATGGACCCGTTTTCAAGCGCGCTCTAGTCTTTGCTGACTAGCTGAAAGTCATGGACAGCGCTCGCCGCGGAAATATCCACTTGCAGAGTCGTGTTAGCGTTGTATTTCGGAGGAATGTATTGTTCGGTGGCAACGGCGTCGGTCGCGTAAGGATTTCCTGGGCCTTGTACCTCAGTTTGGCGACGCGCCGTGATCGAAACGGAGTAATTGCCAGGCTTTGCGCCAAACTGCTCCGAAATTCGATATTTGCCACCCACTATCGTTCCCACGGCTGGCCTTCCACCTGACTCAGTTGGCTTAAACTCGATCTCTCCATTCTCAATTGGTTCACCATCAAAACTGGCGCTCCCACTGACAGCAATTTTCTTGTCAGCGGATCCGCCGCAGCCAACCGTGAGCAAGCAAACGATAGACAGAGCACCGGCGCATCGCAAACGAGACACGAGTCGAGAAGGTAACATATGTAACACCAGATTCTGACGAATGAGAAGTTCGATTAAACAGCAGCAGTGGTACTGGCTTCGCGGTCAGTAGTTACCAATGGATCTTTCCAGGGACTCAACTAATCAACGACTCGCAGCTACGGCTCGATCCAAAGGCTCAGCTGATCGTCCGCCGCCCGTGTCGCGATGCCCCTCCAGACGATTTCATCAACGTCGTCGGTAATGAATTCGACATGGTTGTCGCAATACGTTACGTGGACTCCGCCCGGATGTACACTGCGAGCAGTCTGCCGGTAAGGGCCCCTTGATGCTGAAGTATCAGTGCTGCAGGGCGCGGCGGGATCCCGGAGCGATTCATTCAATCTTCGTCCAGCGCCATTGTATTCGGCACACCACTCTAAAAAGTCTGTGGCGTTGGTGTTTGGGAAATGCTGATGGCTATAGAAGGCGCTACCCAAATACAACAGTCCACGCGCGTCAAAACCGGGGAACTGTCGAACTTCACCCAACATGACAGTATTACTCAGCCCATCGGTGATTTCCCGCAGCTCGATGCCATCGTTGTCTCCGGCAAAAGCTCGCTCGAACGGCCCACGCGACTCGATCGGAATCGTGGTCTCTGCTCGTTCTTCCCTGAGGTTCGCCTGCCACCACGGTTTCAGGCCTTGGTTTGCTAAATAATTCGCGTGCGCGAACGTCGAAGACCGCCCTTCATGAACTCCCGGCCCGACGTCCGATGGACAAAGGTGAAAAGGTAATTGTGTCTTCACCCAAGGAGTTGCCGGATTCAGATCCTGCACCCACGACGGTCGAGTAAGGTCGATGTTTTCGAACAAGTTCCCCGCTTCTAAATAAGGTAAGGAAAACGCAGCCCATGTGTGTTTGACATCCCCTGAATCTGTGGTGTTGAACCCGACTGGCAGTTTCCCTAATGCTGACTCGTGGTTCAGGCAGCCAAGGCCCAGTTGGCGAATGTTATTCTGGCATTGTGACCTGCGGGCCGCTTCGCGAGCTGCTTGAACCGCGGGCAGCAACAGAGCCACAAGCACGCCGATGATTGCAATAACAACCAAGAGCTCCACCAAGGTGAAGGCGTAGACCTTGTTTTTCGCCAAACGCAACATGACTTTTACCCCACCAGATGTGTGTGAAAAGATGTTGATTCTAAAGAGCTACACGTAGCCGATACCATAAGCCGGCTGTGAACGCAGAGGCTGCGGTCGGACGTGACGCGGCACCGAAAGTCCGTAATTCCATCGCTAAGTCACGCTCGTCAGTCGCAGCGCCGCTATTCTATTATTATCGATCAATCGCTGCTGGTACATGGACGCAAGTACGCCACGCATGGATTTTATAGCACTCGCAGTTCTGGGGGCTCTCCGTCGCCACGTACGTTAGTACAAGCTGTTTTTTGTGTTTTTCTCGACAATTGTCGATTGCCCTGAGCGTTATGGGCGGCTACTCACCCATTGCCCTGGAATATACTGCACAGATTGGCTGCTAGCAAAAACCAACTTTCGTGCACGTGCCCATTGAGAACAGTAAATGCATCACTGTCTGGACTCACACAGCAGCGATGCGCAGCGAAATCAGGTCCTCATCAAGCCGTTACCCGCGACGGGATGCCACTCGCACGCCCTATTGGCCCCACCAACAAAAGACCTCAAAGTTGCATTTAATTTAGGTGCTCGTGGCTTCAGTTTCTCACGTTGACCGGCGTGAGCGTGTAGACAGTGCAGTAACCCGACGACACAAGTAGATGACTCGTCTGCTGACGAATATCTTCGTATTCGTTTCAAGTCTCCATCTATTGACGTTATCGTCACATCACTTGCCAAGGTCTTCGTATCTACGACCGTATGCAGCATAGGTTCCGATAACGAGGAAGCATGCAAATGGAAGCAAGTAAGATTGGCTTGCTCCTCTTTCGTCTACCAGAAAGCCTTGAAGAGGTGTGATAATCGCACCGCCCAGAATCGCCATTATCTGTCCCGATGCAGCAAGTTTGGTGTCCTTACCGAGATTAGCACAACCCAGGCCGAATATGGTTGGGAGCACTAGCGACATAAATCCAGACATACAGACTAATGCAATGACTCCGGCCATTCCTCCAACAAACACAACAATCAGCGCCTCATGCATGCCATGAGTGAAGCGAAAGTTAGCAATGTTGAAGGACGAAACATCGACATCATTGCGGTGAATACCCATCGTGCGCAACCGAAGAGTATGAGCGCACAAGTGTGCCATTGAAGCGCAACTTCCTGAGTCACCTGGAGTTGCTCTGGGATATAGAAGTCTGTGTAAGTCCAAACAGAAATCTGTGTGCCGACGTAGCAGAACTGAGCAAAAACGGAAAAGACGTAATTTCTATTGCCCAACAACCGTCCGGCAGTCTCACCTAACGGGACCATTGTATCGTCGTCAGATGCTTTGGGCATCTTGCTGGCAAGTATCTTTACCGAAACGATTGCTAATATGGCCGCTACTGCCAAATAGGGGTAGATAACTGTATTTAACGAAGTCGGCGCTTCTTCTGGAGAGATAGAGAGCGCTCCGGATTCGTCCTTCGGAAGCTTGGCCATGATCAGGGCTTGGCACATCACGATCCCAATGAAAGACCCGATGGGATTGAACGATTGTGCGAAATTGAGGCGTCTCTTAGCAGATTCTTCTGATCCTAGGACCATCACATACGGATTCGCATTCGTCTCCAAGATACCCAAGCCCTAGGCCAGGACGTAGTATGCGAAAAAAAAGAAAGCAAATTGCTGTGCCAACATGGCGGGGTGGCCTGCTATCAAAAACCTATTCCATCAGCTATGAAGGTATCATCGCCCTTCGGGCAAGGAGACCTTCTGATGAGTACGAAGCGACGTAAGCGGCATTCTCCGGAACAGATTGTTCTTAAGCTTCGTGATGCGGATGCGATGCTCAATGCAGGCAAGGATCTGGCAGCAGTACTGCAGGCGCTGGAGGTGAGTGAATCGACGCTCGATCGCTGGCGCAAGCAGTACGGCGGGATGAAGGCCGAAGAAGCGGTTCGCCTGAAGAAGCT
>JANQQA010000032.1 GCA_028285205.1 Bythopirellula sp.
AGTCATGGCAGCTACGGAAGTTCTGGTAGCCATGGAAGCTCCGGCAGTTACGCAAGCTCTGGCAGCTACGCAAGCTACGGCACAGTCAGCTACAGCAGCTCAGGTAGCTACGGAAGTACTGGCAGCGTGAGCTACAGTGCCCCCGTCGAATACAGCGCACCAGTCGTCGATGATTGCGACTGTGTGAGCAGCGTCACCACCGATTCGTCGCTGCTGGAAAAGGGCAGTGCATCGATCGAAGTCGCGTTGCCTGCTGACGCCAAAGTGTTTGTCAACGATGCCCCAACCAATAGCACCGGCAGCTCTCGCAGCTACGTATCAAACGGTCTGGAAGAGGGTCAAACCTACGCCTACAAGCTTCGCGTCGAGTTCGAGCAGAACGGCAAGTCCGTGGTGAAGAACGAGACCCTCAAGCTGCAAGCTGGCAACAAGGTCGCCCTAGATTTCACCAAGCCCGCCAAGAGTGAGCTTGAGCTGATCTCTGCTGCCAAGCCAGCAAAAACCGAGTTGAAAGTTAGCGTGCCGGAGGACGCCCGCGTCTCGCTCGCTGGTTCGCTCACGAACCAAACGGGCACCGAGCGCAGCTTCACCACGCACCAGTTGAAAGCTGGTGAGCAGTGGGAAGGCTACGTCGTTCGCGTCGAGTTGGACCGTGACGGCGAGCAGTTGGTGCAAGAGCGGACGCTCAAGATCGAAGGCGGCGAAACCTATGAGCTAGCGTTCGATTTCGACATGACCGAGCCTGTGCAGGTCGCTCAGCTCGACTAATTGCGTCAAAATGTGCGATTTCGCGATTCTTCCCCCGTATCGGTGTTGACCGGTACGGGGGTTTTTCTTTCTCTATGGTCTCACACTACTCGCAACGAAGTTACCAGCATCTCCCCATCCCAGGCTTGTAATGGCCAAGAAGAGGCAGGAATCCGCGCCCACCGAGGAACCGGCGGCGAAGTCCGTCAAAAAAAAGCCTGCCAAGAAACGAGCCAACGGCGAATTGCCCTGGCATCCCTTCTGGCGGTGTTTGGTCAGCCTATTGGTTGTTCTGCACCTAGTGGCAATCTTCAGTGCGCCATGGGACCTGGCGGTCACGATGGACGGAGGCGCATTGCCGCCCGGCTACGAGGTGCGCATGCCTCAGCAGCCGGTGCCACCTCCCGACAGCCCCGTCTGGCAAATGCCGGTGGTGACCACTGCACTGCACAAGTTCTTTCACGACTATCTCAACCTACTCTACCTGAATCACGGGTACGAGTTCTTCGCTCCCGATCCGGCCGGCACACACGTCATCGACTATCAGGTGACCAAGGCCGACGGCACCGTCGTGGAAGGCCGCTTTCCCAGCCACGAGGAGCATTGGCCACGTCTGCTCTATCACCGACACATGATGCTCTCGGAGCAAACGATGCTCATGGGGCCACAATCGGGTCAGCAGTACGCCGATCACCTAGCCACCGTGCACGGCGGCAACAGTCGCCTGTCACTAAAAGTACATCTCCTCCTTTCGCCCAAACAGGTGATTGATGAAATGCCGCTCGACGCGCCGTCGACATTTCGCCTGATCAGTGAAGTGAACGGCACCCCACGCCAGACTTCCGAGCCGCAGCCCGCTCCCGCGGAAGGAGCACCGCAGTAATGGGCGTCTTCGCTGACACACGTGGTTATGTCGCCGAAGCATGGCAGGCGTGGAACCGGTTCTGGTTCGCGCCCAAAGATCCGGCCACGCTGTGTCTCATCCGAGTATTGGCCGGGAGTATGCTGTTCTACACGCACCTGGTCTGGTCGCTCGACCTGGAAGCCTTCCTGGGTCAGCAGGGTTGGATCCCGGTGAAATATCTGCACGAACTTGTGCAGCTTTCGCCGTACGATGGCCAAAAGCAGTGGTCGGTGTGGAGTGTGTTCTTCTGGATCGATTCGACTTGGTTGCTATGGTGCGTTCATCTATTTGCGCTGTTAGTGTTTTTCTGCCTCATGGTCGGCTTGTTTAGCCGCGTGGCGGCCGTGCTGGCTTACTTGCTGGCGGTCTCGTATGCACAGCGCATCAGCCCCGGAGCATTCTTTGGCCTCGACAAAGTGAATTGCATGTTGGCCATGTACTTGATGCTGGGTCCGTGTGGCGCGCGTTACTCGCTCGACAGCATCCGCAGGCTTCGTCGCGGCGATACCGAGCCCGTGCGTCCGCGCGTGACGGCGAATCTGGCAATTCGGCTGATTCAGCTGCACATGTGCGTCATCTATCTGTTCTCTGGGTTGGCAAAGTTGCATGGTGAAAACTGGCGAGTGGGCACGGCTGTTTGGTGGGCCTTGGCCAACCAGGAGTATCAATCGATCGACATGACCTGGATCGCCAATTGGACGACCGTTGCGCCGGTGCTCATCGCCCTAGCAACCCACGCGACCGTCTTTTGGGAGTTGTTCTACTGCTGCCTCGTCTGGAACCGCTTCACACGGCCGCTCACCCTGTGGATGGCGGTCGCCGTCCATGGCGGCATCGCGCTGTTCATGGGCATGATCACCTTCGGCGTGGTGATGATCTACGGCAATCTCGCCTTCCTAAAACCACCCACGGTCCGCCGCTGGGTCGATCCGGTGGCCGAATGGTTCGCGGTGCGCATGGCGGGCAGCGACTAGTATCGCGCTGGTACCGTTACTTTGCTGCCACGACTTTTGCGCCTTTTTGCGTTTCTGTTTGGTTCGCGAAAACGCGTTTTTTAACGCAAAAGTCTTCCTTTTTGCGTGATTGGATTCCGCCAATCGCCTTGGTTGCAGGTCTCGCGCGCATCCGACCCACGCAAAAACGAACCAGTTTTGCATTTTACGGCAATCCGCCCGCCGCTCAGTACTCGTTTCTAGTCTAGATACGCATCCATCGGCTTACCCGCGCACACAGCCTGCAATCTCCAACGCACGACTAATTGTCGACGAATGGTGCACCCAATGCGAGCGCGACTTTTGGCCACCCTGATGGCGAATTTTACCTATGGCGTTGCCATAGGCGACGGTGAAGCCAGGCCGTTGGCCAAATTCGACATCTTGGCAATCGACCAGATCATGCAATGGCATCGCCGGCAGTACCTGTTCTGAATCCACTCCCGCTCGCATCAGCCGGCATTGATCGTGGAGAACTACGTGAACCTAGCGGCGTAGTCCGTGTCGTGGCAAGTGTACCCGTAAGGTGACAGGACATGAGCAAACGATCGGACGAACTCGCAGCGCAATTGAAGCAGATGCGGCAGCGCTTCGCTGAGAGAGTGGCCAACGCTCCAGCCGCACCGACCATCATTCTCCATTCCACACCCTCCGATGATTCAGCTTTCGTGGACATCGCTTCGCGGCTGATCACCGCCACTGCGGCGGCGCATGAACTCCCTGTCATCTACGCCGTGCACATTGACAATTGGTTTGGCTCCCGCTGGCTGGGATTTCGCGGAAAATTCCGTGGCATTTTTTGCGTGAAAAGCAAAACGCTGAAGCGATCACTAATCGTTCCGCCGTTCCATCCAAATCGCGTCCTATCGGCGCGTGGACACCGTCTACGAGATGATGGCCTGTATGCCGACGCCGAGGACGTCACCTCGTTGCACCCACACATCTCAAGCGGTGCGAACCTCACCCGCAGCATCCGCGGCAATATTGTGCACGCGTGGTATTCCGGGAACACAGTCAGCTCGCGGAAAGGGGTGGTCATGATCTACCATTGTCAGAGTAACGATTGCAGGGCGTTCTACACCATGTTCGATGGCAACCGTGATTGGCAACTCGAGCGACATGTCGGGATCACGCGGCAGGAAGTTACTACACTGCTTGAGACTGATGCTTGCGGTTCTTTGGAATAGCAAAGCGATCTTGAACACCTAGAGAAACTCCACGAGCGGTCAGACGTTCGCTACGATACCATGACCCGTACCTTTACGTGGGTGGACCGATGACGCATCCGTTGTACGATTTGCTTAGTGTCCTTGAAAGTACATCTATTCACTACACGCTTGGCCGCCATCGCGAGTCGATTCTTGTTTCGATGACCCTGGTCGGTGAGCGCGTCGAGGTCGACGTCTTCGAGGATGGGCACATGGAAGTCTCGCGCTTTCCGGGAAGTGAAAACATCGTAGGCGACGCGGAACTTGTAAAGCAGATCATCGCTGAGAATACAGGCTGACACCGGCAGTAGTAGGATGGGCCAAAGCGAAGCGACGGCCCATCGATTCGAGTGGTCGAAATGTTCTGAGACGATGGGCCTGGCGGCACCATCCTACGATTAAAGTCGCGCGGCAGGTGGCACGGTTGTGCGGCAACGGCAAGCCATGTGTGCCACTGGCTCCGCCAGTGATACGGTAAGCAAATACTATTTCGAACACTGGCGGAGCCAGTGGCACACGGCGAGTTGACGGTGCCATCAGTTCGATTAAATGCACGCCGGTGCCCAGGTGCTGACCAGGAGGCCGAAAGCAGCCAGCGTCTTCCCACGGCCGACGACCATGTCGGGGATCAACCAAATCGTCATAACCGGCACAACGCGAAGCCGGACGCTTCAGGACCGCGCAAGTACCCACTGGTGGTCGTTTTCAAGCGTCTGCAGCTGCGCGTTCGGTCGAGAAAAAAGCTAGAGTTGTTGTTAACCACCCACAATCGCTGATCGCATCTTCCCACGTTCGCCGCGGGAATGAGCATGCAGGATTGTGAGGTTAGGTGCTACGCAGTTCTCGGTTCGCACAAGACGGAGCGCGTCGACTTGTCGCCCATTAGTCCCAACTCATCCGCCGGGAGCGGACGATTGCTGCAACTGTTCGAGCGCAGCAACGAACAAGTGTCGCGAGCGCTCGAACGTTTATCGACCGGCAAGCGGATCAATCGCGCGAGTGATGACCCTGCGGGGTTTGTCGCGGCAGAAGAATTGCGAGGCGATCTCGTCGAGTTGCAGGCCGAGTCGAAAGTGGCCAGCAGGTCAAAATTCGGTGTTCGACAGCGCGAGTCGGCGTTGTCGGAGATTCAAAACGTGCTCAACCGTGTTCGCGGCAACTTAGTCGCCGCCGCCGATGGGCTCAACAGCGATGCCCAAAGTCGGGCCCTGCAACTGGAAATCGACGCGTCGTTGGATGCGATCGATCGGATCGCCGACCGGGTCGAAGGCGTCGGCAGTTCGGCCTCGCTCAATGAACTTCGTCAAGGCGGCAGCGCGAATGTCCTCAACGGCGATGTTGCAACAGCCGCCGAATTGGTCGATGCGAAGCTGAGTGACATTTCCAGCGCGCGGGCGGCGATCGGCGCCTACGAACGAACACAGGATACTTTTGACCGCATCCGCGAAGATCAGATCGTCATTACCGCCCAGACCTTGAGCCAGATTGAAGACGCCGACTTTGTGACCGAAGCCACCAACTTGGTGCAGGGTCAAATCCTCTCCAAAGCGGCGATCGCCGCCCTTGCATTTTCTACCCGTGAACAAGTCGAGCAGATCCAATCGCTGCTGGAAGGACTCGACGAGCGAGCGTAGTTCACCTGCGGCTGGTCCCCAAGTCTGGTAGCTAGCAACCGTCTCCTCTCGGTGCCTAAGGGCGTTGCGACGGCCGCTCAATTAGTTGGCAACGCCGGTCTGTTTCCTTCAGCCTGTCGCTCCCGTCCGCCATCGGCTCTTCCGCAACGCGCAGCGGCACGAGAGTTGCCTCACGCTAGGGCCAGGCGACTTACCGGAACCAAACTAGCTAAACGGAGAAGAGTGCGATGCAAACGGGATTGCTCATTGATATGGACGGGGTCGTCTACCGCGGGAGTCAACTGATTCCCGGGGCCGACGAATTTATTAACGCGTTGAAGGAGGAGGAAATCCCATTTCTGTTCCTGACCAATAACAGTCAGCGAACGCGCCGCGACGTGACTACAAAGTTGCAACGCATGGGCATCCTGGTCGAGGAGAAGCACATCTTCACGTGTGCGATGGCTACTGCACGCTTTCTTGCCAAGCATAAACCCAACGGCACGGCCTATGTCATCGGGGAAGGGGGGGTGTTGCAAGCGCTGCACCTGAACGGGTATTCGATCGTCGATCACTCGCCGGACTTCGTGGTGGTCGGCGAGGGACGGACCATCACGCTGGAATCTCTCGAGCACGCGGTCGATATGATTCTCGGCGGAGCCAAGCTAATCGCCACGAATCTCGACCCCAACTGCCCGACCAAGACGGGCACACGACCTGGTTGCGGTGCGACGGTCGCTTACCTGGAGACGGTCACCGGCCGCAAGGCCTTCAGCTGCGGAAAGCCAAGCCCTGTCATGATGCGTGCCGCCCGCAAGGAGCTCGGGCTGGCCACCTCGCAAACCGTGATGATCGGCGACACGATGGAGACCGACATACTCGGCGGCGTGCAAATGGGCTATCGCA
>JANQQA010000041.1 GCA_028285205.1 Bythopirellula sp.
TCACCTTTTGACCCGGCAGCAGAGGCGGCATTGGGCAGTCGAGCATGTCGGAAATGCCGCGGAGCAACTCGGCTTCGCGGATCTTCACTTCGTCGTCGGCGCAGATGGCCGCTGCGCAGGCGTCGATCAATCGCTCGCGATGTTTGGCCGAGACTTTCGCCAACTCGGTGAGTGCCTTGTCGAGGTGCGGCAAGGTGCATTGGCTGGGCGGCAATAGCTCCAGTTTCGCCTTGGGCAGGTGGGAAGCGGCTTCGGCAAACGCACGGCGTGCTTCGTCGGGGTCGTTGCCAGCGTAGGCCAAGGAAGACAGCAACACCGAACAAGGGCCTCCCAGCCGCTGCAGGCCGTAGTAGGCGATCCGCGGCGCGGCGGCCTCTTCAAACTGCGGATGGAGGTGCCGCATCAACACTCGAGCCAGCGTCCATTCGAAGAGGCCCAGCCGTTGGTCGGCCTCGACGAGTTTTTGGAAGGCGCGCGTGAATTCGACATATTGCGATTTGGCCATCGCCCGCAGCGCGGCCAATGACATGTCGACCAGCGGCAGCCGCACCCGCGCGTCGAGTTCTCTGACGGTCGGGGCAAGTTTCGCAGTGAGCTCAACGATGTCGGGCCGAATGGTCTCGCTGAGGGCTTGCATCTGCACGCGACGCACTTCGTCGGTCTCGTCCAGCAGCAGCGCGAAGATCACGGCTCGCGCGCCGTAGGGTTCGTGAACTGCTTCGACGATCTCGGGTGGCAGCGCACGCACGAGTTGGTAGGCGTATTGGCGGTGGTTCTCCGTTGGGTTGCCGACGTGATCAGCCGCGTGTTCAACGACTTCGACGGGGACTTCGTCCACGGCGGCGGCCGCGCCGACGAGGCCTGAGGCTCCGGCGATCTCGGTCAGGGCGATCGGCGTCTTTGGCATGGAGGGGGACTTCCCGTTCCAATTGGGTTCTAACGCACGAATCCGCTTCGGCAACGGTGGGTGCGTTGCCATTAGCCCCGTGAAGCCCTCCCATACGCCCGTCGAAAAGTACATGTGACTCATTTCACTGGCGTTGCTGTGCTGCATTCTCGATCCCGTTACCGCGGCACCAATGCGCTTGAGCGCGCCGGTGATCCCACCCGGGTTACGCGTGAATTGCACAGCCGAGGCATCGGCCAGGTACTCGCGTTGACGCGAGAGGGCCGCCTTGATCAGGTTGCCGCACAAGGACCCTAAGAGTCCCAGGACAAGCAGCGTCAAGCCGATGGCCAGCAGCACCGCGCCGTTGTTGTCTTTCGAACTGCGGCGATGCCCGGAGTAATAGGCACTGCGCAGCAGGAATCGTCCGATCAACCCCAACAGCAGGATGCCATGCAGCACGCCGATGAGGCGAATGTTCAGTCGCATGTCACCATTCAGGATGTGGCTGAACTCATGGGCGACGACCCCCTGCAACTCGTCGCGCGACAGTTGCTCGGCCGTACCGCGCGTCACGGCGACCACCGCGTCGCTGGGTGAGTAACCGGCAGCGAACGCATTGATGCCTTGCTCTTCCGAAAGCATATATACAGGCGGCACCGGCACGCCCGAGGCGAGAGCCATCTCTTCGACGACATTGATTAACCGCCGTTCCACCGGGTCGGTCGTGTTGGGTGTAACCCGCTTGCCACCGACACTCTCAGCAACGGACGTTCCGCCGCCACGAAGCTGTCCGATCTTGAACAGACTGCCCAGGACGATGAGCGCGAGTGCAGCAGCACCGGCCACTGCTGGGGTCTTCCACTCGTCGATGGGTTCGCCTTCCGACAGGCCTGCCGCGAGTTGCAGCTGCTGGTTTTCGTTGGCGGTGCGAATGGCTAGTAATGTCACACCGACGATGGTGCCCACAATCAGAATCACCGACAGCGTAAACATACCCACCAGCCACTTCGTCGAGCGGCGAGCGTTAGACTGACGTTCAAAGAAGTCGGTAGCCATGGAGGGAATGACGAATTAGTAATGACGGACGAAGGAATGACAAAGCACGGTTGCCATGCGTTCACTGCTGGTAGTTCGTCATTGGGGCTTCTTTCGTCATTGGGTATTTAGGCATTCGTCATTATTCTCAGAACGAAATCTTCGGTGCTTCAGCAATAGCTTCGCTGTCGAATTCGAGCAGCTCGGCGTCTTCGCCGTAGCCGAGCATGCCAGCGAATATGACGGCAGGGAACTGTTGGCGGAAGGTATTAAACACCGTCACCGCGTCGTTGTAGTGTTGGCGCGCGAAGGCCACCTTATTCTCTGTTGAGGTCAGCTCCTCGGTCAGCTGCGCCATGTTCTGATTTGCCTTGAGGTCGGGGTAGGCTTCCGACAGCGCGAACAACCGGCCTAAGGTACCGCCAAGTGCCGACTCGGCCGCGACCAACTCTTGCATCGCCTTGGGATCGCCGGGGCTCTGCGCCGCCGTCTGCAACCCACCGACTGCGCGGTTACGGGCGTTGATGACCGCTTCGAGGGTGTCCTTCTCGTGGGACATGTAGCCCTTGACCGTCTCCACCAGGTTAGGAATCAGGTCGTAGCGGCGTTTCAGTTGCACCTCGATCTGCGAGAACGCGTTCTCGAAGCGGTTCTTCAGCGTGACCAATTTGTTGTAGATGCCCACGCCGTACATGACCAAGAACAGGCCGACCACGACGATGACGATCAAGATGATGGTAGCGGTACTCATATTGTGTTCTCCGAATTGAGGGACTAGGAGTCAGGGGTCAGACGTTAGGGCAGGTACTGCCAGACCCCAGATCTCAAATCCCAGTCCCCTAAATTCCAATTCCGCCCTGGCACAGCCTACAGCGCGAGCGGCAGGTTGCAAAGCTGAGAGTTGCACCTGTTGCCTGTTGGTATTCGCTCGAAAAATGCGCATCTTGCCACCGGAATCCTGCGAGTCTGGCTCCGGGTCGGGCAGAGGTTTTGAAAGGAAAACAGTTTTCGTTTACAAAACCTCACCGTCGTCAGTCGGTGACCAATTCGCTTAGTCCTGTTGCCACAAGGAGTTACGCAAAAGCGCGCGACTCTACACGGCGGGAGTATTGAAAGGTTCGCCTATTCCGACCTTTCAAAACCCTCCGCCGCGATTTGTAGGCAGCTGCGAACGCCTGGTTCGGATTCTGTCAGGTGGCGGTACCAACCTGCCGAAACCCGCCCCGCGCGCTGTCGATACACTCACGGCATATTACCGCGTCAGCGCCAATCTACCCGAACCAGTGCGCCGATTCAGCAACGATTTTTGGCCGCGCTCGGTTTACCACGGAGTCACCGAGAGCACGGAGCGGCGCCTGGCGTGCACTAACGACGAACGAATCCGAGCCGCGACCGTTAGGGAGTCGGCCAAACGACATCAGTCACGTTCGGACTTGCCAGCCAGTTGTTGTGGCCCAATGATCCATCTATCGCATGGGGCAAATGGCGCGTTTTTACAGTTGATTATGCAGGATCAGTCGCTTAACGTCAT
The DNA here is from genome assembly GCA_028285205.1 of Bythopirellula sp. Taxonomy (GTDB): domain Bacteria; phylum Planctomycetota; class Planctomycetia; order Pirellulales; family Lacipirellulaceae; genus Bythopirellula. The sequence continues at coordinate 3,456 of JANQQA010000041.1, forward strand.
AAATCATGGCGTTGTACTCAGGTCATTCCACCCAAGTCGCCAACACGTTGCTCGTCAACGGTCAGCGGTTATCCGTCTCGCATATGGGCAATAGTGGACTGAGGATCGACGAGCCCTGCGACCCCACCTTGGCAACGCAGCAACCTTGGTCGTGAGTATATAGACGACAAGACGGAGGAACGCTCGATCTATTCGCCGGAGGGAGTGCCGAGGCCCGGGCAATTCGTGCAGTTTTTTGATTTATGTCCATTTCACGCTTTAAGGCTAGCTTGGCGACTACGGTGATCGTAAGTGGTCCTTTCGTAGCAACTCGATCGAACCACCGATCTAGAGAACCGTTAGTTGGGACGCCTTCTTTTGCTCGTTGGGTCTAGATGCATGGCACGGAGAAGCTATGGGTGTTCAAGAAGCTGAGTTGGCGATGGCAGCATTGGAGTCTTCCACTGCGAAGTTCGATTCGGGGATGTATGGCTTCTATCGAACAAAGATACGTGAGTACATTTCTTTCAAGAAGGCGATGTACGGTGAGCAACCTATACTATTAGATGTGACAGGAGGTAGGATCGAACTCCCGGAGCAACTAAGCGAGAGAATTGAATGTTGGATGACCAACCATCCTAGCTACTCTCCGTACATGAAAAGGTTCGCAGAGTGCTATCTGTTGAGTCTTCTCAGCGATGGGCCTGGCGCAAGACTCTACCTGCCGCTTGCCGAAAGCGTATTGGAAGGTTGCCGTTTTTATCTCGAAACCGGATTCTTCTACTTAGAAGATGGCTACCCAGTAAGCGGCCATTGATCTTATGCAGATGAGCAAAACTCAAGACGATCCGACATCCGCTTGTAGCTTCTCCGCGCCCTCCGTGACTCCGTGGTAAAAACCCAAAGTCTCCTCACTCCTCATTCGGATCCCTCGTCCGTTCGATGTAGTCTCCCGTCCGGGTATCCACGCGGAGCCAGTCGCCGATGTTGATGAACGCGGGGGCGAGGATTTCGGCGCCGGTTTCTAGTTTCACGGGCTTTTGCACGTTGGTTGCCGTGTTGCCTTTCACGGTCGGTTCGCAGTACTCCACTTGCAGGATGACGTGGTTGGGCAGGGTCACGGCGATCGGGTTCTCGTTGAATATGACCACCTGGCAATCGAGGCCTTCTTTTAGAAAGCGGCCTTCGTCGCCGACTTGTTCTTGGCTGAGTTCGTACTGCTCGTAGTCGTCGTTCTTCATGAACACGTAGCCATCACCCTGGCGATACAGATATTGGGCGGTGAATTCCGAGACGTCGGCGGCTTCGACACTCTGGCCGGCGCGGTACGTCTTGTCGGTGACGGTTCCGCGGATGAGATTCTTCAGCTTGCACTCATACAGCGCGGTTCCCTTGCCGGGCTTGCGGAAGTTCATCTCAACCATTTGGAACGGAACGCCGTCGATTTGGATCTTCAGTCCTTTGCGAAATTCGTTGGTGCTGTAACTTGCCACTGGGGTTCTTTCTCGCGTGTGGGTATGTTGTAAGAATGGTGGTGAGTTGCGAGTCGCGAGTTGCGAGTCGCGAGTAAAACTCACCTCTCGTGACTCGTATCTCGCGACTTGAAAGTGACCATTTTAGCGACAAATCCGACGTCTGTCCGCCCCGGTTCGACGAGCCCGCAGTGGCAGAACGAACTGCGCCAGGCGGTGCGAACGGCCGACGAGCTTTGTCGGCGGTTGGACCTACCGGAACTGCTGACCGAGGCCGCCGCAGACGGAGCAGGGGAGTTCCCCGTGTTCGTGCCGCCGAGTTTCCTGGCGCGAATGCGACCAGGGGATCCAGACGATCCACTGCTACGGCAAGTGCTGCCGATGGCGGCGGAAGCGGACGTCGTCGAGGGTTTTTCCCGTGACCCGGTCGATGATGCTGCCGCGACGATGCAGCCCGGCGTGCTGCAAAAATATGAAGGGCGAGTGCTGCTGATTACCACCGGCGCGTGCGCGGTGCACTGCCGCTATTGTTTTCGCAGACACTATCCGTATGAAGAAGCGCCGCACAGCGAAGCAGCTTGGGACCGCGCGTTGGCGAGCATCGCGGCAGACGCGTCGATCCGCGAAGTGATCCTCAGCGGCGGCGATCCGTTGATGTTGGTGGATCGCACGCTCACGCGGTTGGTCGAAAAGATCGCCGCAATTCCTCACGTGACTCGATTGCGTGTGCATACGCGCTTGCCGATCATGATTCCTTCGCGTGTGACCGACGAACTGATCGCTTGGCTGACGGGAACGCGCCTTACGCCGGTGATGGTCGTGCATGCGAATCATGCCCAAGAGCTAAGCGACGAAGTCGCGAGCCAACTAGCACTCTTGCGCGAGCGAGGAGTCATGTTGCTCAACCAAGCGGTTTTGCTACGCGGCGTGAACGATGCGGCTGCGGCGCAGATCGAGCTGAGCGAGCGACTGATTGAAATTGGCGTGATGCCGTACTACTTACACCAGCTCGATCGTGTAGAGGGCGCGGCGCACTTTGAGGTTGAGGCCGCTGAAGGCCGGAAGATCATCGCAACGATGCGTAAGCGCTTGCCCGGTTATGCTGTGCCAAGATTTGTGAAGGAAGTCCCGCGCGCATTGAGCAAAACGGTGTTGGTATGATGGTCGGGCTTATGAAGGACATCACGCAGAGGCGCAGAAACGCGGAGGAGCGCGCCGCCCGCGTGTCCGGTTGTCCACTGTCGAACTGCGCGACAAGTGAGTGGTTGACCAACCGGCCACGTGCCTGGCCAACTGTGATGATAGTTATCGCTCAGCGTCTCCGCGCCTCTGCGTGAGGCTTTCAAATCATGACACCGCTCATCAGCATCTACGATACCAAGCGGCTCGACGAGTTGCGGCAGGAACTGCGCCTCGATCCGCAGTCAATCCGCAAGCTGCGGAACGATCTGCTCAAGCGCTTCCATTCCGACGAAGATTCCTTTGCCGGTTTCGCAGCGGTGGATCGAATCCGTCTGCACACACTGCAACTACACCAACGGTGTGATTCTGATTTGGACGGCGCAACGAAGTTGCTGTTTCGCACCTCCGCGGGAATGCTGATCGAATCGGTTGTGCTGCGCATCGCCACCGGACGCACGACCCTGTGTGTGTCGAGCCAGGTGGGCTGCGCGGCGGCGTGCGATTTTTGTGCGACTGGCAAGATGGGCGTCGCGCAGAATCTCACCAGCGAAGAGGTTCTCGACCAGGTCTTGCAGGCGGGGCAGCTGATCGTTGGCGAGGGGCGACGGCTGCGGAACATCGTCTTCATGGGCATGGGCGAGCCGTTTCACAACGAAGAGAATCTGTACGAGACACTCGATCGACTGACCGCCGCGGAGCTCTTTCACCATTCCCCGACGAAGATCCTCGTTTCGACGGTGGGGGTTGCCGACGCGATGATTCGCTGCGCACGAAGATTCCCCACCGTGAACCTGGCACTCAGTCTGCACAGCGCAGGGCAAGAAACTCGCGAGCAACTGATCCCGGTTGCCAAGAAGTACCCACTCGATGAGTTGCGGAGCGCCCTGGTCGAATTGAACCGCCTGCAAAACTGCCCGGTGATGATTGAGTACCTGATGCTCGCGGACGTGAACGACACCGACGACGACGCGCGGGAGTTGATCGCCTGGCTCGATGGGCTGAACGTCCATGTCAATCTGATTCCTTACAACCCCATCGACGACGCCCCGCACCTCGTTGGGACTGAACAGCCGCGGCGCGACGCTTTCGCCGGTATTCTCAAAGACGCCGGACTCAAGACGACGATTCGTTACTCTCTCGGCAACGACATTGCCGCCGCTTGTGGGCAGCTCGTGAAGAAAGAAAACCGTGAGATCGCTCGCGAGCTAAACTCGCTGCTCGTCGACGACTAGGGCAGCGAGTCTTCGTTGCCACTGCCTCTCAAACTCGCTACGGACATATAGCTGATTCGCACTATGTGCGACTAATCGCCGTGGATCAATCGCCAGCGCAGCGCCTCCCATCGAGGTGCGAACGAACTGTCGCGTTGTGGCGAATTCGATATCGAATTGATCACAGGTGTTGAACTAACGAGAGTTTGACGGTTGGGCCCAACTCGTTGGTGGCACGGGCTCTACGGCGATTCACCCTATATTTCAAGCACTTTGGCACCGCGGGCATGCTACTTGCAAATCTGGGGGAGGTACAATGTAACGTACGGCGATGCTTCACGCTTAACCAAGTGTGAGGCAATTCGAGTTGGGCCAAGAACGGCTTTGCGTGCCCTTCGAAAGCTACCGGTCGTACCACCGCGGTTGGCGAGTAGCCTACACAATGTCCTTGGCCTGCGAGGTTATCGATGAACATCAACGTCAAAGCTGTACTGGGATTGCTCCTGCTGCTGATTACGGTCGGGATGGGCGGAAAGTTTACGAGTGTTCCGATCGAAGGTGAGGTGCTTGCCCAATGTGAGCTCGCGAACGAACCCAAGCGGGTCGTTGGTCCGGTCGTAACGGTTAGCGAAGGCGAGACCGACATGCAGTTTCTGGCGCGTGTCGACACGGGCGCGAAGACGAGCTCGATGCACGCCGCCGAGAAACAGGTGCTCGACGCCAGCGAGTACATGGAAAACAACGTCGGCAAGACGATTCGCATCCGCATCGAGAATCGCAATGGCGAATCAAAGTGGATCGAGCGCAAGATCGCCGACGTCCGCAAGATTCGCACGTCCGAGGGTGAAGAAACTCGCTACCTGGTTCCTATGCAGCTAACTGTTGACGGTGTCAAACGCGAAGTACTGACCTCACTCAACGATCGTTCGCGGATGACCTATTCAATGCTCCTGGGCCGTAACTTCCTGAAAGGGTGCTTCGTTGTCGACGTCACCGGTGCGGACGAGGACTTAGAGATGCTGGCGAGTGGGTTGTAGCTGCCAGAGACGATGCGAATTATCGCGTCAAGGCATCTAGTCGCCGGCCTTCGAGCACCAGGTTCTTTGGGCCGTTAATCATCGAGCCACTTCACAGCTTGGAGGCGTAACCTCAACGGGGATCAATTCTAACCCCCGCTGAGGTCGTTCTGATTAAGTGTGACGGCTGCTCTCGTCCACGGAATTCATAGGGATGCAATTCGCTGCACGGCTTCCGCTGTGTCGAGCGTCTCGCTGGCGAGCATGTGGTAGTTCGTCTTGGCGGCGGCCATCCCATCGAACTCAGGCAGCTTAGCCGCAGCGGTAGCATCCCACGCGACACCAACATCAAAGCCTTGCTCTAGCAGATCGCGTAGGTGCGACTCGACGCAGAGGTTGGCCGACATGCCGGCTAGCAGCACCTTGCTGATGCCGCGCTTGCGGAGTTGCAGCACCAAGTCGTTGGACTGCGGGCCGAAGACCTTGTGCGGACTGGTGACGACGGTCTCGCCGTCGTTGATGTATGGCTTGTAGCGCTCGAGCCAATCGGCACCCGATCCTGCGAACCCTTCCAGGTCGAGAGGGCTGGGTCGATCGAACATCTTGATGTCGTGCATCAACCGCTCAAGTGATCCTTCGAAGTGCCATTTGTGATCGTGCGGGTAGTAGTAGTGGGGAGAAATGAACACGGGCAACGAGGCATCCTTGGCCGCGCGGAACAGCCGTTCCAGGTTATCGACGGTTTTGTTCTCCGTAACGCTCTCGCCAACGACACCCCAAGTGACGCCTTCGGGGCTTAGGAAATCGTTCTGTGGGTCCGTGACGACCAGTGCAGTGTTGCCTTGTGTAACTTCGAATCCAGGGACGGGAAGGGACATGACGAAATTCCTTATTGGTAGGGGAAACTCGGTATCGGAGGTAAGTGGGTGTCTTGGTAAGGTGCGGCCGTAGCAAGTATGTTTGGGGTCAATCGGCTGTTTCGTACGCCGCAAGCTTTGCTTCCAACTCAGCGATTCGGTTCTCAAGCCCGGCGATTACCGGTTCGACGCGATCGACGCGGACGCGTGGGTGGATGTGCTGCGGGCAGTTCACGTCCCATGCTTCGATCGTGAACACAATCGCTCGTTCGACCTTGCCGGGGTACGACGGATCGGCGAGCCGTTCCAGCAGCTGCGGATCGTCTTCGACAACTCGCGCCGTGCCCCAGACTTTGATCCGCTGGCGGTTTTCATAGTCCATCAGGAACAAGAACGCCTTTGGGTTGTCTTGGAGGTTGCCAAGCGTGATGTATTGCCGGTTGCCGCCAAAGTCGGCGAACGCCAAGGTGTTCTCATCGATGCCTTGCAGGAAGCCAGTCGGGCCGCCTCGGTATTGGATATACGGTTGGCCGTCAGCGTTGGAGGTGCCTAGATAAAACATGTCTAGCCGCGACAGGTAGTCTTTCAGGTCGGTCGTGACGGACGTTTGCCATCCGCCTCGCTCTTCCATCTTGTGGTACGCGGTTCGTGAACCCTTCTGCGCCTGGATTGTTTTAACACTGCGAGTGAAGGCGATGTCGCTGGGGTAGTCGGCCATGGTTATCACCCTTGAAGGTTGGAGGGAGCCCGCCGCCGCGAGCGGCAGCGGGCAAACGGTTTAGCGACTCACTTTGCGAGCCAGGAAGTCTCGCATCAACTTGGCGATCTCGGCCCCGTCTTCTTCCAGAGCAAAGTGCCCGGTATCGAAGAGGTGAAACTCGAGGTCATTCAGGTCCCGCTTGTACGGGTAGGCCCCGGCGTCGGGGAAGATCGCGTCGTTCTTGCCCCAGACAATCAGCGTCGGCGGCTGGTGCTTCCGCAGGTAGTCCTGCCACGCTGCGTACAGCGGCGGGTTGCTGCCATAGCTGTGGAACAGGGCGAGCTGAATCTCTTGATTACCAGGGCGGTCGAGCAGCGGCTGCACGTGATCCCACGTGTCGGGGTTGATCACGTCAACGTTGCGGACGCCGTGTGTGTATTGCCACTTCGTGGCGTCAATCGTCAGTAGAGAACGCAGCGCGTCGCCATTCTCGGTGGAACGGTCCGCCCAATACTTCTTGATGGGCTTCCAAAAGTCGTTGTCGATTCCTTCGTCGTAGGCATTGCCGTTCTGGATTATCAGGGAGTCAACGCGCTCCGGTGCCGCCGCTGCGATGCGAAAACCGACGGGTGCGCCGTAGTCCATCAAGTAGAGCGAGTAGGTTTCCAGGCCGACTTTGTCGATGAACTGCGTGACAATCGCCGCGAGGTTGTCGAAGGTGTAATCGAACTCTTCGACTGACGGAGCCGAACTGTAACCGTACCCTGGATAGTCAGGCGCGACGACGTGATACTTGTCCGCCAGTTGCGGGATCAGGTCGCGGAACATGTGCGATGAGGTCGGGAAGCCGTGCAGCAAGAGCAATGTTGGCGCATCCTGCGGACCCGCTTCGCGATAGAAGATCTCGAGGCCGTCGATCTCGACGGTTCGGTATCGGACGTCCACTTCGGCGGAAGCCGTCGCAGACATTAGGGCTGCCAGGGTAACAATTAGCCAAGAACGTTGCTTGAGTGAGCTAAACATTGGGTTCTCCTTGAGTGATGTCCGCGTTGGCGGACTTAGGCGTAATGGTTCGAAATGGATTGAAGTTTGGCTAGGAGACACACAGGACAACCGGCGGCTCCTTGGGTCGTGGCTCACCAAGTGGCCAGCGGAATTTTCGATCGGACTCGGCAATCGCGACGTCGTTGATGCTTGCCTCGCGGCGACGCATCAGGCCTTCACTATCGAACTCCCAGAGCTCGTTGCCGTAAGCACGCCACCACTGTTCGCTAGCGTCGCGATACTCATACTGGAAGCGGACGGCGATTCGGTTTTCATCGAACGCCCACAGATCTTTCACCAGTCGATAGTCATTCTCCTTCGCCCACTTACGGGTCAGGAACTCTCGAATCTCTTCACGACCTTGCAGAAACTGGTCACGGTTTCGCCAGGTCGAGTCTTCGCTGTAAGCGAGGGAGACTCGCACGGGATCGCGCGAGTTCCACGCGTCTTCGGCTGCTCGCACTTTCGCTACCGCCGTGTCTCGCGTGAACGGCGGACGAATTGATGTCGTGGTTGTCATAGTCGGGCCCTATCGCGGCGTTTCGGAGGATACCCCGGGCCACGTATCGTGGCCCGGAGGAAGGAAGGTTCACACGCTGCAGCTGCCGGTCGAGCACGCAACAGCTTCCAACTGCTCTTGTTCCAGCGGAGGAGCGGCTGGAAAATCGACCTCTGGCTGGGCGACGTTGTTGAAATAGTTCGTGTACACGTTCAGTGCGACGTGCGCTACGACTTCCGCGATGGCGTCGTCGCCAAAGCCAGCATTGCGGAACGCTTGAATCTCGTCGTCGGAGACCCGACCGCGCGATTCGAGCACTGCGCTGGCGAAGCGGACTACCGCGCCGACCGCGTCGTCGGCACCTTCGCCGCGACGAGCGGCTTGGATCTCTTCAGGCGACAGGCCGACCATCTTGCCGAGGGTCGAGTGTGCGGCGAGGCAGTAATCGCAGCCGTTGGCTTGGCCGACGACTAGGGCGATCGCTTCACGTTGCTGAGCGTCCAGCCCTTCGGTGGCTCCGACGGCAGCCGACAGCCCGAGGTAACCTTTTAGAGCGGCAGGCGAGTTAGCGAGTGCGCGAAGGAAGTTTGGCACGCGGCCAAGCTTCTGCTTCGCAGCGGCAAACAACTCGGCTTGCTGAGGGTTGGCTTCGTTGTTCGCGATTTGCGGTAGGCGTGTCATAACTAAAGTTCCTTTCGTTTTTAGGAGTTGTGCGTTAGTTGCTGAGCCCTTGGCTCGTTGCGATCAGGTAAATACAATTGCCGTGCCGAAGTGTGATTGACGACATAAGTTGTGTTAAATAAAAAACTTACGACAAATGCGGAGGACGAATAAGTTTTGCGAGATATCGTGAATTAGCGGTTTCTCGTGGTGTTGCAACGAAATGTCGCTATACTTTCAGTATGGAGACAGCCTCGACGAACGCCCCGATCATCGCCGACCCCAAGCGGCTGCTGCTCGATCTAGCTCAGCAGAAGGAGCTCCCTGCCTTGCTGGAATTGCTCGTGGAGCGAATCGCGGAGTCGCAGTCCGTCGCGCTTGCGCGGTTGTGGCTGGTGCGACCTGGCGAAGGGTGCGAGACGTGTCCGATGCGAGCAGAGTGCCCCGACCGCTCCCAGTGCCTTCACCTCGTCGCGAGCCAGGGTCGATCGGTCGTCGAACCGGACAGCGACCTCTCACGTTTGGACGGGCGCTTCCGACGGTTTCCGATCGGAGTGCGCAAGGTCGGACGGATTGCGATGACCGGCGATCCGATTGAGGCTCCAGACATGGCCGAGCTCCCCACGTGGATCGCCGATCCCGATTGGGTTCGCGCGGAGGGGATTACCGGCTTCGCCGGGCAACCATTGAGTCATCATGGCATGGTGCTCGGCGTGCTAGGTGTGTTCAGTCGCGGCCGGATGGGCGACAGTTGCCTGGACTGGCTGAGAATGGTCGCCGACCATGCAGCGGTCGCAATCGCCCACTCCTACGCCTGGCAAGAAGTGGAACGTCTCAGAACACGACTTGAAGAAGAGAACGAATACCTGCAGCAGGAAGTCGCAAGTGAGCAGGGCTTTGGCGAAATGATCGGTGCGAGCGCTGCGCTGGGTCATGTGGGGCAACAAATTGACTTGGTTGCGCCCACCGATTCGACCGTCCTCATACTGGGCGAGAGCGGCGCTGGCAAAGAACTGGTCGCCCGCGAGTTGCATCGCCGCAGCAGTCGTGCGGATCGTCCGCTCATCAAAGTGAACTGCGCCGCTATTCCTCGGGAACTCTTCGAGAGCGAGTTCTTCGGACACATCAAAGGCGCGTTCACCGGTGCGCTGCGCGATCGCGCCGGCAGATTTGAACTTGCTGATGGTGGTACGCTCTTTCTGGATGAGGTTGGCGAAGTGCCGCTCGATCTGCAGAGCAAGCTGCTGCGCGTACTCCAAGAGGGCGAGATTGAGCGGATCGGCGAGGAACGGACACGTAACGTGGACGTGCGGGTCATCGCCGCGACCAATCGCGACCTCCGCGAGGAGTCGCGTCAAAGGAAGTTCCGCGAGGACTTGTACTATCGCCTCAGTGTGTTTCCCATCGAATTGCCGCCCCTGCGCGAACGGCGCGAGGATATCGGATTGCTGGCCGACCATTTCCTGCAACAAGCAGCGCGACGGTTCGACGTCACCCCGCCGCGACTGACCAATGCCATCGTCAGACAGTTGAAACAATATGATTGGCCCGGGAACGTGCGAGAGCTACAGCATGTGATCGAGCGTGCAGTGATCTTGTCGGGTGGAGGCCCGCTGCGCGTGAATTTGGAGACCGCGACCGACGCGGATAATCAACTGACGGAGATGCGTCCGTCGGAAATCATGACCGACGCGCAGCTGCGCGAGCTTGAGAGGTCGAACCTCCGCCGCGCTCTTGAGGAGGCGAAGGGTAAAGTGTACGGCCCAGCCGGCGCGGCCGAGCTACTGGGCATCAAGCCATCCACGCTCAATTCCCGCCTGAAGGCCTTCGGAATTCAGCGGATATCCTGAACAACAGTGGATCAAAGCTGCATAGCAAGTCTGCGAGTCCGTTCGGGAGCTGTGTTCATTCAATCGGTCTGCGGGTTTGTTGAACAAAGCGGATGGGCAATTGACCCCTACCCAGTCACGGGAGTGTTCTGTCGATGCACGAGTGTCCGGCGTGTAAGGCTCGATCGTCATCCACGGAGATCCAATCTCGGCAATGCTCGCGCTGCCGCGCAACGTGGCGGGGTGAACTAACCTGAGTAAACGCACCGGAAGCGACTCTCACGCCTCGCGACTTGGAGTCACCTGGCCGTTCCCGCGACACTCGAGATCTCGGGCGCAGGCGCCGATCCGGCTGCTGCAAACAATCAAGTTCAGAATCCAAGTACAGCAGGCGGGGTCTCTGAGTTGGCTGCGGAGTCCGCCGCGGCAGACACCAAGGAAGAAGACGACGTATCGCCAGCCCTTGAGCAAAGCCTCCCCGTCGGCGGAGAGTTCACCGTCGATGTTTCGGTACTTCACTCGCCCGGGCTTGATGCCTCGTCGAATTGAACCACGCATACGATCGGCGCTACGTGTGAAATCACGCCTCCACTGGAGTTACGAGAGCACGAATTCCAACAACTCGTCTTCAAGCGACTGGTCATCAATTTCATCATCTTCCGAAAATCTGTCCAGAAGCTCGAACGCCGCACTGGTAACCAAGTCCTCATCCGTGAGCTGATAGACATCAGTCAGAGCATTGCTCAAGTCCTCCAAATAGCTTTCCGCGAACACGAGTGATTCCTCATCGTCAGGCAGCTGAGCTAATTGAAATGCCAAAGCAGCGTCGACAAGCGTGGGGCTGATCGTTGTCTCGGCACCTGGTGTGCCTTCGGAGGTGTCCACAGCAAAGCTGGCAACAGCGATTTCCGCAGACAACTCACCATCAGCAGTTGCCGTGAGGTTCATCGCAGTCTCGGAGCTCCCCGTTTCGAGAGCGCCGACAGCGCCCACTTCACCGACGGAACTACCATATTGATTCAACCAAAGAATCAGATCTTCTTCGTCAACCAGATTGTTCCCGTTGGCATCTCCATCGCTGCGCGTCGCGGCGGTCGTGCCAAATCCACGTTGCCACGCCAGGAAGTCGGCACCGTTCACTGCCAGGTCGCGATTGAAGTCTGCCGGCAGCAGGACCGTGTCGCGTTCCAGTGACAGCAGGTATTCGCCGACTCCGGCCTCCGAGGCCACCTGGACGACATACACACCGTCGACGGCGGCCGTGAAGGTCAGGAGCGCGTTCACGCCCTCACCGGAATCTTGATCCATCGCGATCACAGTGCCGCCAGGCCCGTAGACCAACAGCTGCGGATCTAGGTCGTTTACAGGAGATGCCAAAGGATCGGCCAGCACCGTAGAAGTTGCGAGCGTGATTAAATCGCCCACTTCGGCAGTGAAACGATAGGTGTCTCCGCCACGTGGCAACTCAAAAACGACGTTGAAGTCATGCGTCGTGTCACTTCCACCACCGGGCCCGGTTGTGGAGTTCAGTGGGTTGCCGTCTACGTCCGTCAGGGAGGTGTCTCCCTCAAGCACCAAGCGATAGTTGCCTACCACTAGCGGCTCGGAGCCATCGCCAACAGTCAGCGTGACGATGGTCGTGCTTGTGAGCGTAGGGGTTACCGCTACGGTAGTGTCGTCGCCACCACCATCCTCGAAGACGCCATTGGGTCCGGCTTCGATGAGCAGGTAGTTCGCCGGATCGGTCGCCGACGTGGCATCGAGAGCTTCACTGAATTCGGCCGTCAACGACGTAATGTTGAGGTCGTTGGTAGTTCCCGCGGCTGGGGTGATTGAAACCACACGCGGGCCCACCAACGCGGGGTCGGCCTGGATCAGAGTCAAAGCAGCATTCGCATCCACTAAGCCATGACCAGTGCCGCTGTCGAACCCGACGTCAAATCCGCTGGTTGACGGGTCGTCCATGTCGATGGCGGTCGATTCCATCGCGGTGTAGAGTTCCGCAGGCGTGGCGATCGGGTTCAGCTCGAGCATCAACCCGGCCAACGCAGCTGCGTGCGGTGCCGCCGCGGAGGTACCAAAGAAGTTGGGGAAACCATCGCCGTCGGTATCGGAGCCGAAGAATGTGGTATTGGTTCCGTCGGGTGCGACAATATTCGGCTTGGCGCGCAGATCGTTAATCGGCGAGCCAGCAGTATCGAACAGGATCGGAATGCCCCCCGCCGACGAGAAGGGCTCAATAATCGGCGGCGAGGTTCCGAAAGCAGGCGTGTCTTGATAACGGGCGGCTCCTACGGCTGATGCACCCGCAGCGTTTGCATGACCGTACGCGGTTGGACTGTTGGTCGCGTATTCATTGGGAGTGATGGTATCAAAGGCGACCCACTTCATTAGTCCTGGCACAGGTCCACCGTCCAGACCAATGGCGAGATTTAGTTGGCTGGATCCGGTCCGGTTTGTAAAGCTGAATACTTCGACCGCGTCGCCACCAATGTTGTTGGTGGTTGCACTCGCAATGAGGCTCGTACCAGTGCTGTCGTAAACGAAGACATCAAGGTCGTTGGGTGTGCCCGAACCGCCGCTGACGGAGAAGAACGGCGAATCCCATTGGAACGAGAGCCGTACGCTCGAGCCCAATGGTACGCTTACACTTTGCATCGTGTCCACGCCTGGTCCAGGATCAAAGTCGTGCAATTCTGTACCAAAGGCGAAGGTCCCACTTGGGCGATAATTGCCTTCCCAGGAGTCGCGGGCGTTGTTGCCGGCCGACGAATAGTAAGCCGCGCCGTTGGCCACCACAGTATCAATCGCTTGGGCGATGATGCCGTCTTGGAACATAGGCTCAGCGAAGTAGATAATGTCGTCCACAATCACGTCAGCGCCAGCAACACTTTGCAGTTCGATGATGCCGTTGGCAAAGTCCGGCTGGCCGTTGAAGGCCGAGTGAAACGCTAGGGCAGCACCAGGGGCAACGTCGTGGATCAACTGACCCATCGCTCGACCTTCGTCACTCCCAATCCCGTCGGAGAGGATATTAACGGGGGTTGTGAATCCGTTCGGGTTGCCCGGTCCGGGCAGGTCGCCGCTGAAGATATCACTCGCTAGCGATCCCGGACCACCATCGAACGTGTCCGAGAGAATGCCGATGGTTACGCCAGTGCCGTCGACGCCAAACGCCGTGCGGGCGATGTCGGTACCCATCGCCGCGTCAGCCTGGCTGGTCGTGGCGCCGATGTTCACGATTGGCTGATAGGACGGTCTGGCAAACTGAAGCGTTGCCAGGGCTGCCACGTCTTCCAGAGCGCTAATCGGTAGCCACCCCGAAACCATGCGACCAAATACCGAAGCTGCTTGGATACCCCTCGCGGTCAAGTCGGAAAGCAGTGAGTTGACGTCACCAGAAGCGGCCGCTTCGATGAGGACGAGGTCGTTCTCAATCCTTAGTAAGTCAACGGCTCCAACTTGCGTGGTGTTACCAGCTGTGCTTGAGTCGGTATCGGCAGTAACGGCAGCAAGACCGTTTAACGCGAGACCGGCTAGCTCCAATCCCACGGCCGATACCAGGGGGTCGGTCTTTTGCAGATCAAAGGTTTTGTCGGTTGTGAACGCAACTGGTGCAGCGGTTGCATGCTCGTAAGAAAGATCGCTGCTCGCCTCATTGCTGCTATCGGTAAGATTTCCCGGTGCCGAAAGAGAGAACGGTGCGACTCCTGAGGCATCGTCACCTGCCATCGCAGTTATAGAGAATCCAACACTGAAAGTGTCAAGCACCGCGCCATTATTGGGATCCAATCGATAGAATCGGCCAGAATTATCGTCGCCTGCGTAGAGTGATCCATCGACAAATGCTAACCCGAAAATGCTCGCGTCGGGCGGATTGAATGAATTGATCGTTGTACCGTTGCTCGCGTCAATTTCAAAGATTCGATCAGCTATAAAATCGCTTACGAATATGCTCCCACGCGAACCAGCACCAGTTGCGCCTCCACGCACAGTCTCAAAAAGACTAAGACTACCGACAGTGGTATCGGCAACTGTGTCTATGTAGTACAAGCTTCCGCCGCCGTAGTCCATCGCTACGATCTGACCGCCAAACGCGGCTAACGCGTCAATTGGTGCGGATATTCCCAGGCTTGATAAGCTGTCGGAATCGATAACTGCACCAGTGTCTGCGTCGAGCTCATAGAGTACTCCACCTGTAAAATAGAAAAGGGAATCCCCCAGCAGCGCGGAACCGTCAGGACCGCCGGAGGGAAATGTTGGAAGTGATGTGCGATTGATCTCGTTGCCGGAGACAGGATCGAGTTCGACAGAGCTTCCTGCATTTGCATCAATTGCAAACATCCTATTGGAGCCGGAGCTCACAGAATCATCCAAGTAGCCCAGCACCGGCAGATCTTCAGTGAGATTGCGTGCTGGCGTACCCGCCGCTCCGTCATTGGGCTCGGTCTCAAACGCAAGTGCTTCGGTAACCACTAACGTATACTCACCAGCAGTGGCCGCAGCGACGCGAATCGTATAGTTTCCGGGGTTCGCCGGTGTGAAGCCCAAGATGCCTAAGTCGTAGTTTGAAGCATCCGTTCCAAGCGGATCGACAACCGCGGTTGCAAGCACTGTGGAGCCATCGATGTCCAGCAACTGGACGACGGCGTCGCTCAGATCTGCTCCGTCTTGCGCGTCGAAAACGATATCGATGGGCTCGGAGCCGCTCAGGTTGACTGTGTAGGCATCAAGGTCGGCGATGCTCGCACCAGTCCCTCGGACTTCGATGTCGTCGATGAACCATCCTTCGCCAAGATTATCGTCGTTGGTGACCGTATCAAAACGGAATCGCAATCGAATGTTCGATCCTGCGAAGTCGCTCAAATCTGCTACTACCGTTTCCCACGAGCCGAATGAGTTCTTGCTTAGGGATCCGTCGGCAGTCGAAAGGATGGGAGTGGCCGTCGAGCCTTGGATGACCGCGACTTCAGCGATATCCGTCGCAGCAAGACTGTCGGTCTCAATGAAGTGACTAAACTCCAACTCGGCGTAGTTTCCAGCGGGTAGCGTAATAGTTGGCGAGAACAGCGCACCCTCGATTGGCGCGCCGGTTTCGAAGTTGCCGCCGGTGAAGAAGTCTTCGCCCTGGCCGAAGTAGAAGCTATTCGGGGCCGAGTGACCCGGCAATCCGTCCAATTGTCGACCGGTGCTAAAGTGCCAGAGCCCCGAGCCTCGGCCAAAGTTGTTGTCAATCACGAAGCCACCCGTGCCAAGCCCAAAGTCTTGCTGATGGACGAGCGTTTGGGTCGGAATCGGAGAGGATTGGCCTAACGCTCCGTATCGCACGCCGTCTGCCAATGAGATAGCAGTCGAATCGATCGACAATGGGCTGGCGATCGTGCTGTCACCAAGTGCGAGTTCTGGTGTCGCGTTCAGATAAGCATCCAAACGGAACTCCGTCGCGCGGTCGCCGATGACGCGATAGGTGAGTGGGCCACTGATCGGTGTGGAAATGCCGGGCATTGCGACAGGCTGGCCGGGACCGGCGGCAGTAAACGGCCCGGCGAGACCGACAACGCCAATACTCAGTGTGGCATTGGGGTCGAGGGGAGTGACGATCGCGGAAACGATTTCGTCCTGTTGAACGTAAAACTCGAAGTCGTCAACATCTGCGGGCTGATTGATCAGGCCCATCGTGCCTTCGCTGGCAAAGATGAGCCCACCCAGTGGTGTCAATCGCGTGAACGGCTCGGCGGGACGACTGCCAACACCGTCAACCTGGAATCCAAACGTATAATCGCCGCCAGGAACTCCGTCACCAGAGGGTGTGTTGTCGACCCCACCGCCAAGTGGCTCGCCATCCAACTGATTTCCTGCCAGATCAACGAAGGACGATGCATTCGAAATTAGGCGGATCTCATACGCTCCTTCGGCGAGACTCACAAAATCGAGTGCCAGTGCGTTTGTCGCGGGATCGTAGCTAAAGGTATCCGGGACGATTGTGTTGCCGGTGAGCGAATCGGTGACCACAACATCCGCTCCGTCAACTAACGAATCGACCAAAGTCTCGCTAAACGTTGCGGCGAACGTGACCGCCCCTTCCAGGATGGTCACACCGACGGGTACCGGCAATCCGTTTAGCGTGGTTGAGAGAACCTGCGGGCCCGTCGCATCAAGCGTGAATTGGCCGAGAAACGCCTCGTTACCAACTCCCTGCAGATCGGTTACTGCGTCAGCAGGAATCTCGAACGTATAGACGCCGTCGCCGATATTGCTGGAGGGATCGATGTCAAAATCAAAAGTGAACGGAGCAACTTGTGTCACCGAGGTGGCGGCGGCAAGTCCGTTGATCGTTAAATCCGTAGCGGCAAGGCTTCCGGCCAGTAGAGTTTCCGAGAAAGTGACCGTTAACATGGTCGGGTAGGCCGTAAGCAATGCACCATCGAAAGGTGCTGTTTCCACGACCAGTGGAGCAAGGTTGCCACCGGTGGCCCCATCGACGGAAACGAAGTACTCGCCTTGTTGCGCCAATGCAGAAACGCGAATGTGGTAGACGCCGTCAGTGGTGACCGTATAGTTCAGTGATTGAGCATTCGGCAAGATGAGCGAACCTGCCGCATCAAACAGGGCGACTCGTGCCAGCGGTGTGTCCGCCGGGACGAAGTCGTGTGACCCAGGAGTCGTCAGTGATTGCAGGAGGGCCTCGGGTGGAGAGACTCCGTCATCCAATGCATCAACCCCGGAGATTAGCCACTGCGATGCGTCGAAGGCCTCACCATCGGAAGCGATAAACGATGGCAGGCGGGTGGCATAGCCATCCGTGTATTCCCAGGTTTGTCCGTTCCCATCGATTCCAAGCGCGCCATAGACATCCAACAGGGAAGAGCCATCCGCTATGTCTGTCAGGGCGTATCGGTCGTTGCCATCGCCCACGACTTCATCTGCGTACCGATCGGCAGCGAAGCCGTAGACAGTTTCAAATACCTGCTGCCCGTCGTTGAGAGATGAGGCGATCACATAAGATTGACCGGCGTTGAGCGTGAGCCCCGTCAGATCGATGTCAACATTGCGATCGGCGCTGTTGTTGGTTTGGACGATCACGCCACCCGCTGCAAACGTATAGGCGCTGTTTGTTGTGTTCGTGATTTCGATGAACTTTGGATTGCCATCGGCGACCGCGCCATCGACCACTTCGGAAATGATGATTCCGCCGGGGATTCCGCCACTTAGCGCGTTCCCAAACTCGCCCGGTCCTGAAGCGGGAAGGAACACGGAGACATCAAGCACGTCACCCGCCAATGCCGACACACGGTACCAATCGTCGTCGCCAGCACCTCGCGAGCTCGTAATCCCTTCGACATAACCTAATGCTCCTTTCGACCCAGTGAGATCTTGGCCATCTGCCAGTTGATCGTTGTCTTCGACGTCGAAGGAGGCGTCGCGGGTAGCGATGAGTTGATAGTCTCCATTCCCAGCGACCACGCGAATAAAGTAATCTTGTGCTGCTCCGTCCGTCGTCTGATCAATGAAGTTCTCAATGACTTGATCCAGCTCGGCTGCAGTCTCTCCCTCAGCGATAAGTGTAGTTTGATCGTCTTCATAGAGTTCGATTCCGATGTTGTTTCCGACCAGTGCGAGCGTGGCGGCCTGTCCGTCTTCTAGAGAGAATCGATACCAATCGTCACCGATCACACTGG